>JAICXK010000412.1 GCA_025980435.1 Bryobacteraceae bacterium | reverse complement strand
TGGCGTGTACTCGGATTCGCGTTGGCGCTAGCGGTCTGTGTGACGCTTCTGTTCGGGCTGCTTCCCGCGCTGCGCGCCTCGTCTATCGAGCCTGCGAGCGCCCTGAAGGGTGGAGAAGATCCACACTCGCGCCGCCGTCTGATGCGCCTGTTAATCGCCGTACAGGTGGCGTTCTGCTTCCTGGTACTCTTCGCAACGGGACTTCTCGTCTCCACATTCGAGCGGCTCTCAAACCAGCCGACTGGCTTTTCCTCCCAAGGCCTCCTCACCCTCGATACGGTCGCCAAACCGGCGCAGCCCACCGTTTTCTGGTATCAGATTGCCGAGTATCTGCGCACCGTGCCCGGCGTCGAGAAGGCCGCCCTGGCAGCCTGGCCTCTGCTGAGCGGTAACGGCCAGAACGGCTTCGTTGCGGTAAACGGAGCCCCTCCGCATCCGCTCCTGGCCTATTTCCTGAGCGTTTCGCCGGGCTGGCTGGACACAATGAAGATCCCTCTCCTGGACGGCAGAGACTTCCGCTCGGAGGATACGTATCCAGGAGTTGCGATTGTCAACCAGGCCTTCGCGAAGGAATATTTTAACGGCGAGGACCCGATTGGCAAATCGTTCGAGAAGACGAACGTTGACCGCAGCTTCGAAATCATAGGTTTGGTCCGCGACGCCCGCTACCGAAACATGCGCGAGCCGATCACTCCGACGGCCTATCTTCCGCTCCGGCTGAACGACCCGAAAGAAGCCTTAAGTGATGCAACGTTCCTGGTGCGCACATCGAGTTCGAATCCGCTTTCGCTCGCGCCGTTGCTCCGTCAGGAAATCCCGCGTGTACGATCTGGCTTCCGCATCGCCAACGTCCGCACACAGAAGGAGATCGACGACGCGCAAACCGTTCGTGAGCGGCTGCTTGCGATGCTTGCGTCTTTCTTTGCAGTTGTCGCGTTGTTACTGGCGGGCATCGGCCTATACGGCGTGATGAATTACTTTGTGATTCAGCGGCGCCGTGAGATCGGCATTCGCATGGCCTTGGGGGCTCAGGCCGCGCACATCGGCCGCCTTATCAGCTTCGATGTCCTCGTGACCGTCGCAACCGGTGCCCTTGCGGGCCTTGGGCTCGGAATGGCAGCGGCGCGATACCTGGCAACCCTCCTTTACGAAGTGAAGCCCACCGACGCGGGAATGATCGCGATTCCGGCGCTCGCGATCTTCACAGTTGCGTTCCTCGCTACAGCCCCGGCGATCATCCGCGCGATACACATCAATCCGGCCGCAATGCTCCGCGCTGAATAGTTTCAGTCTTCGTCGTGTTGCGAAGCCAGCTTCGCCACAACCGTCAGGTCCTCAAGCGTTGTCACATCCCCCGTCACCGCGTTGGTCGTCACAATTTCCCGCAGCAGGCGCCGCATGATTTTTCCGCTTCTTGTCTTAGGAAGCGCATCCGTAAAACGAATCTCTTCGGGCCGGGCGAATGCGCCGATTTCGTGCCCCACCCAACTCCGTAATTCCTGGCCGAGAGAGGCGCGGTTCCAATCCCCCTTCTTCAAGGTGATGAACGCGCATACTGCCTGCCCGGTAATCTCATGCGGCTTACCAACCACCGCGGCTTCGGCTACAGCGGGGTGATGGACCAAAGCGGACTCAACTTCCATCGTGCTGAGCCGGTGCCCGCTGACATTCATAACATCGTCCACCCGTCCCAGAACCCAGTAGTAGCCCTCGTCGTCGCGCCGGGCCGCGTCGCCCGTGAAATACGATCCCGGAACCCGCGACCAGTATTGTTCCTCAAAACGTTTCGGATCGCCCCAAATGTTTCGAACCATGCTCGGCCATGGCTCGCGGATGATGAGATAACCCTCGCGATTGTTACCCATCATCTGGCCTTTGGTATCGACAATGTCGGGTATGATTCCCGGTAAAGGCAGCGTTGCGGAGCCGGGTTTCAAAGGTATCGCTCCGGGCATCGCCGAAATCATAATGGACCCGGTCTCCGTTTGCCACCAGGTATCGACAATGGGGCAGCGTTCTTTGCCAATCACCCGGTGATACCACTCCCAAGCGGCCGGATTGATCGGCTCGCCCACCGACCCCAGCAGCCGCAGGCTCGACAAGTCGTGTGAATTCGGCCAGTGCTCGCCTTGGCGCACCAGGGCGCGAATCGCTGTCGGCGATGTATAAAACGTGGTGACCTTGTATTTTTCGACGATCTGCCAGAAACGATCAAAGGCCGGAAAGTCAGGCGCGCCTTCGTACATCATTACGCTCGCGCCCGCGGTTAGCGGCCCGTACACGATATAGCTGTGCCCCGTTACCCAGCCGATATCCGCCGTACACCAGTAAACATCGTCTTCACGCAAATCGAAGACCCATTTCATCGTCATCGCGGTTTGCAGCAGATAGCCGGCCGTCGTATGAAGAATGCCCTTCGGTTTTCCTGTGGTGCCGGAAGTA
>JAICXK010000098.1 GCA_025980435.1 Bryobacteraceae bacterium | reverse complement strand
GGTTCAAGGCCAATGACTTCCGAGGAGTGCGTTCCATTGGCGGCAGATTTTTTCACAGCTGCGGTCCGAGTTGACAAAGATTGATCGCCGTTGGTTTTATGAGTACTGGTACTTATATGGATTACCAGGTCCTCAAAATTTAGTACCGGGATCAAAATAACGGTATCCTAGTACTCGTATTACTTCGGGATTGCCTAAGAGTCGAGCCGGCATGTTGAGGCGAACAGCAGTGCAGAGGAACACGTGCCATGGGCTCAATAACAGGAGGCGCATGTACCGTTATAAGAGTCCCGAAATTGCCGCTTGCTGTGGACCGGACGGGATTGTCACAGAAGTGCTTCGCGATCGGTTCAGGCTCGAAGGTCGCCTATTACCCGGACAGCCTCTCACCGGTATTGCCGACGCCACCTGCCGGCCGAAAATGATGAGCTTCATACGAAAGATCGTCGACTCCGGCGCAGCACTCGATTGGGAACTGGATGTTGCCTTCGAGCACGAAGTCCTTCCCGTATTTTTCTCGGGGTACAGGACTATTTGCGGGATTGTCGTCATCGGGTCCGCAAAATCGCGATCGATAAAAGAGTTGCACGGCGACTTGTTGAGAATTGCTGAGAACGAGCATGGGAGTCGGAGTGATAGACAGAAGCAGTTGAAACCCGCCCCGTGCGAGAGCATCGCTGATCAGCTCGCACGTCTTGGTGGTGAGCTCCTCGCCGCGCAGCAGGAGGTGGTCAAGAAGAACCTCGATCTGGAGAAACAGAAAGTTGAGACCTTCCAGACCCTGGGGATGGTCGCCCACAGCCTTCGAAATCCCGCCAGCGGCATTCTCACGGCCACGGAGTATCTGATCGAGGAAGCTGCGGAAGGGCTTGGACAAAAGCACGTAGCGATGCTCCAAAGCATCGCACGCTCAAGCTTATTCATATTGCAGATGGTCGAAGAGGCTTTGGATCTCTCCATAATTGAAGGCGGCAAACTCAAAGTGAGACTGCAATCCACCGATCTCGTTGCACTGGTCAAACAGAGCTTGATTCTAAATGAGCGGCAGGCCGAGTCCAAGAAAATACGTCTGGACATGTTTTCTGAACGGCCGGTAATTATCGTCGATCTGGACCCGGTTAAGTTCACTCAGGTGATAGACAACCTGGTGACCAATGCGATCAAATTTTCGCGTAATGAAGGAAGAATCGAGGTTCGGATCAGCGTTGCCGCGAATAACGCGGCGGTCTCGGTGCGCGATGAAGGACCTGGTATTTCAGCCTCCCAAGTGGACACTATTTTCGAAGCCTTCCGAAGGACCGGGGAAGGGAACGGATCTATTAAGGGCGGAGTCGGTTTGGGACTGGCTATTTCCCGGCGAATCGCAGAAGGACACGGCGGAACAATCAATGTGAAGAGCGAGGTCGGAAAGGGGTCGACATTCACGGTTAAATTGCCTATTGCGGCGGACGCGAGTATAAAGCCGATGGACCGCTCACGTTTTTTCGACGGAAAAACAAAAGCTGCCGCGACAGGACAAATATAGGCAAAACAGGCTCTGGCGCCAGAGACTAAAAACCGGCGGCGCCTGGTTGAGGCAACCGCCGGACGAGGGAAGTACTGCCGCCTTTAAAGTAGTTCAATGCGCGTCGATCGCGCTCATGATATCTGCGCGGTATGGAGGTGTCTCCTCCACCCTCGCGATCGGGCTTATCTCTAAGCTTCTAACTGCCCTCCTTTCTTTGCACCGAGTTCCTATTGAGCACCGCCGAAGGTGAAGCTAATACCGGTCGAGTAACGGAAGTTGTATTGACTTCGTGTGGTCTGAGGTTCTGTAAGTTGCGCGAGGCGTGTAAATTGCAGATCGGCGCCAATCGGCCTGAAGGTCATATGATTGTTGATTTTGATATCCAAGCCGCCGCCCAAGAGATAGGCGAACCCAGTCTGGCCCGTGCCCGCGCGTAGGGGGCCCGTACCAGTGGAGGTGAAAGTACGAGATCCACCGGGTACCGCAATGGTAAAGTCAGTCCCCGGCGGCAACTGTACCGGGACACTTATTGCAACAGTCTGCGCACCCAGCAGCATCTGGAAGAATGGTGATAATCGATGTCCCTTGTGGATCGAAACGCGCGGCCCGAACTGGTAGAACACAGAGGTATTGTCGATTTTCCCTCCGGGGTAACTGATACCGGTTGTGGGGTCAGTGAAACCTCCGAAAACGTTGCCGTTGTGAGCCGCATATATGTCCGCGACCCCGCCCAGCCACGAGTTGAAGTTGAGAACGAACTGGCCTCCCGCTCCGTTCGCAGTAAAAGCCGGGATGCCTCTAGCCGAGTTGGCTCTCAGCATGTCATAACCCAAGAACGTTTCTACTCTGGGCACTGCGTCCTGGGCAACGGCCGCCCCTGCGGACAGCAGTACGATCCCGAAAAGCACAATGTTTCGTTTCACAGTGAATATCTCCTTGATTGAATTGCTCAGGGG
The DNA here is from genome assembly GCA_025980435.1 of Bryobacteraceae bacterium. Classification (GTDB taxonomy): domain Bacteria; phylum Acidobacteriota; class Terriglobia; order Bryobacterales; family Bryobacteraceae; genus Bog-105. The sequence continues at coordinate 14,052 of JAICXK010000098.1, read as the reverse complement.
CACTGGAGACAAGCTACCCTCATCCGGACCCCGCTTGCTTTGTGAACCTTGCGACCGGTCTGATCCATTCGCACCGACGGCGCTTTAATTTAATTTGGGAATGTTGATCGCGCTTTGGGCCGGACTGGCAGTCTTTTTAAAACCCCCCTGTCGAATTGCCCATCAAGCTCTGCGCGACCTCGAGCGTCGCCTCGAAAAGGACGGGAAACCAATGAAAACAACATTGATGCTGAGTACTGCAGTCTGTGCGCTTATTTTCCAAACCGATGCCGTAGCGCAGCAAGACCTCCAACAGAAACTCACGATCGTCAAGAACTCCGTGGCACAAAATCAGGCAGCCCTGCACCAGTACACCTGGACCGAGCAGACGAATATATTGCTGAAAGGCGAGATAAAGAAGACCAGTTACTACCAGTGCCGCTACGGGCCGGACGGAACGGTAGAGAAGACAGAAACCGGCAGCTCTCCTGCGCCGAGCCAGCAACGCGGGCGCGTTCGCCAGCAGGTGGTTGAGAAGAAAGTCGGCGAACTCAAGGAATACATGCAGCAGGCGGGCGCCTTGGTGAAGCAATATGTGCCGCCCGATCCTCAGCAGATGAAGGCCGATTTTCAGTCGGGCAACGCATCTCTCAGCAAGACTGGAACGGGCGGGTACCAGGCAACGTCGTTCGTGGAGCAGGCCCGATTGTGAAGGGAAGCATTGTTTACGGCGTGGTCGTTTTAGGTGCGCCGCTGATCATGGTGTTGGAGCATAGCCAATGTGGCGCGGTGAAATCGGCGCTCGAAACCCAAGCCACAGTCACTACCCGGGTCGATCCGGAATTTAGTCGGCTTGGTTGATACAGGCAAGGGAACGGAACCTGGACCGAGCAATTGCCGCAAATGTCAGTTCCGGCGTTGCCCGCCTCCGCTTCACCGGCTGGATAATATGTTCAATCCACCAGCCGGAATAGTAAACCACCACTTCGGCCAGTGACTGCCAGCCGGCAAAGCGTAGGATTCTATTTGGGCTTCAACGCGTCGAACGTTACACCCAGAATGAAACCGGTTTCCGCGGCTTCGTACACAAAATTGGAGCTGCGATAGTTCACGAAGAGATAGCGCCATCCGACATCCAGGACAACTCGCGGTTTCAGCCTGAAACCAAGCGCTCCGAGCATTTGATAATCCATCTGCGATCCTGCGCCCCAGCCGCCAACATCTCCAGCCAGGGTGAAATCAACGAAATTGTTGAGAGGCGCCTGGAAACGCAAACCAACTACCGGGTCCACCCAGCCGACGGATCTCGAGAAATCGCCATTTCCTAGTGGCGCCGGCGTGAAATTAAGAGTAGTCCCCAGATTCCAATAGCGAATTCCGGCGAGGCCGTCAATCGTAAAGTTTTTGTTGTCGATTACGCGAAAGCCCAGTTTCGGCGTCAGAATGAGTTGATTGAACCCCACGCGCGCAGATATCGTCGGGACGTCAGGAAACGGAGTAGCTCTTCCCGCGCTATCGGCAAGGTTGACCCACATCAGGTCGATCGTCGAGAGGAGCCGTCTTTTGCGGATTTCCGTCACACCCATCAGTCCGAAATGGAAATGTGAAAGTAACTGGCCCGGGCTCGCACGAACACCTGCATCGTAGCCACGCGATCCCACGGTTCCATGCATCCCCGGCGTCCATAGATAGCCTGTCAGCAACACATGCAAGTGGTCATCGTCTGCCGTAACCCCGGAATTGGTGGCGCCTGTAGTCTGATCGGGAGTGGCGCTTGTCGCTGCCTGGTCCTGCGCACGCGCCAGCCCACCGAACAGGCAACCCGTGATTAGACAGGTCAAAATTGGGACCGAAGATCTACTATAAAAACTCATTGGAATGTTCTCCGATTTCGGTAGCTAGGCGCCGAGGGAATGGGGCGTGGTGTCCGATCCACCTCGGGGCCTAACGGGCGATCAACACCACTTACTGCAGACCTTTGTTTACGAGGACCGAGATATCCACGCGGCGATTCAGCGCCCGCCCTTCAGGATCACTGTTCGTCGCGTCAGGATGGGTGGCCCCGTAGCCGGCGGGCGCAAGTATGCGCCGCATAGGTATATTCCCTCGGTCGCGCAGATATCGTGCTACTGCATAAGCGCGTTCGGAGCTTAGTTTTTGATCTAGCGCCTTGGATCCGGTGCTGGAGGCATAGCCTGCAACTTCAATCATGTATCCCTCGAGGGGCAGCGCGATGCTTGCCAGCTTGCTAAGGTCAGCTTTGGCAGCGTCGTCCAGGGTCGCTCTATCGGAGGGGAAATAAATTCCTGCCGCGGCGACGGTCTTGTAGTCATCCAGGTCCGATACGCGCTTATTCACATGCGCGATAGCCTCGGCGTCCATCAGGCCGACCGCGCCTGCCGCATCGGCTGTCGACTGCGCCTGATTTGCGGAGGCCTGGGCCCCGTTCGCTGAATACTGAGCTGCGTCCGCCGATGACTGAGCTGCGTTAGCGTCCGCGACTCCCTGATTGGCCGTGTTCTGCGCGTTCTTTGCGGCACTCTTGTTCGCCAGGATTTGTTGTTCTTCCGCTACTTCAACCGCAAATTCGTCAGGGTCGAACTTAATCTTTTTCGCCTCAAGTTGTCCCTGCGCATTGCCGACGCCTTCCGCTTCGATGGTTAACCCTGGCACCATTGCGGTGACGTCCATGTCTGCGTGACGAAATCTAAAGTCCTTCGTGCGCTCGATCTGCGTACTGTCGGTGAGATCGACGACGACAAGCGAACCGTCTTTCTTATCGCTAATCTTTATCAAATCTCCACTGCGGGACATAACTGTCCCTTTGATTTTGGCTTTTTTCCCGGCCTCGACTTGAAATGCATGGACAGTGCACACATATCCCAGACCGGCGAGCAGAATCAGGCAAGCCGACGGGCAAAACCGTCGAGCAACATTTCGCATACGTAATCTCCCTTCAGAGTCCTTCCTCAGCAGAACCACGAGTCGTCCCTGTTCAAATGGCCTGATGCGAAAGCGGCGGAGAGAGCTTAGAAAAATTGGAAAAGAATTGGAGACCGAGGTTGCCTAGAAATCCCTATCGCGTTTGTGAGGAGGTTTGCGCGCCAAGGACGACGATTTCCGAGTCCGCAGACCCGCACATCCCATAGATGCTCCCGGATGTGCAAGCCCCCGCAGAGTACTTGAAGCAACCTGGCCTCTTTGCCGCCACCGAAATGGACCGATCGGAACCGCCGATGATTGATCCAGGTCGCTCAAAAGGAGAAGAAGCTCCAAAATCCAAGACGAAACCTGTGTCCTTGGATGAGCTGTGCCATTCGACTGTTGTGCCCGTTCGCACGCAAACAAGGGCGTTCTCTTTGGCTCCTGGAATATTCGGCTTGGTGGCGGCGGAGTTACTGCCACTGCGCCTAACATCCATAACACAGGGCGCGGAATCAGATCCACAGGTGTTGCTGGCGGTACACATCGCTGCCGGATTTGGTTCGGAGCAGACATGTTTATAGTCAGTATGATCTTTTCCCCCAGCTGTCAGAAAAGCCACTGCCGGGATCAACCCCAGGCCAGAGAAAATAAGCAGGAAGCCGAAGCTGCGCCGGTAATTCATCTAATTCAGCCCGGGCGTTCCTTTCCAATCGAGAATATCCGCCAGCCGCCATGCGTTCTGATTGAGATCCAGTTGCAACTCTCCTTGCTTGTCGATGACCAGTTGAGCTGCGGGGTAGAGGACGCCCGTACTTTTCTTCTTATCGGAGTCATTAATATTAAATTCGCCTGCCGTCAAATTGAAGGCTTGCGATTGGGTGTCCCAGTAGGCTTCCCCGAATCTCAGTTGACGGTTAGTAACGAAGCGAATCTTCCGTCCGGCCGGAGTCGTAATCATTTTGATGTAACTGCAATCGTAACCTACGGTGCCCGTGATTGATACCCGACCGACAGCTCTCATCTTACTCAGAGCGTTAACTAATCCCTGGTTCTGGCCTTTGTCAAAAGCCTGCACCAATACCTGCTTGTCTTGCGGAGTCGAGTATTCGTAGATGATCATGCTGACGTTAATCAGCTGTCCCAGCTGAGTGCCAGTTCCGAAAGATGTGGCTTCGATCGTCTCATTCTTGTCCCTGGAGAATCCTGAAACGCTGGCCCCAACCAGCAAACCCGCGATAAGCAGGCTAGTGAAAGCGTTTCTATAAATGTTGGCAGCGGTGTTCATCGGGAAAATTGAAACTCCTTTCGGGATGAAGGCAACGAGAGACTTACGTACTCTCGGTTCCCGGTGAGTCTTGATGAAGCAAAGCGGTGGAAGTCGCAGAGAATTCTATTGCAAGTTGGATCGGAGGAACATCCTGCTCCAGGCCTGCTTTGGGAATACTATTTTGAGTCCGGCAAGAGGGAGCGTGATCAGACTCGAAGGGTACGAGATGGCTATGAAGGAGGAAACGATGAACAAGAAGTTTGCGATTGTCGGGGTCTGTTTAGCGATGATGTCGCCTCTGCTGGCTCAGACGAAGGAGGATAGGCGTCTGGCGGAGTCAGATAACGTGTTGCAATCCATCCTCGGAGGGGACCGCGGCCTACCTATCCCTGTTCTCCAGCAGTCTCTTTGTGTCGCGATCTTTCCGAGCGTCAAGAAAGTTGCAGTTGGGATCGGGACCAGCTATGGACGGGGTGTGCTCGTTTGTCGCAAGGGCGCAAAGATGAACGAATCCTGGAGTGCGCCGGTGATGTACTCGCTTGATGCCGGCAGTCTTGGTGTGCAACTGGGTTCCACCGTAACGGATTTTGTGCTCGCAATAGTAGACGATAAGGCTGCAAACGAGATTCTCGATGGCAAGACTAAACTCGGCGCCAATGCAGCCGCAGCAGCAGGTCCGACAGGCGCACAGGCCAACGGTTTTAGCCCGCAAGCCGATGTGTTGACGTATTCGCGGTCGAAGGGATATTTCGCAGGCGTCTCCCTGGCAGGGGCCACGATAGACGCGGACAAGGACGCGAACAAGAAGCTATACGGCAAGGAAATCGATGCACGGGAGATCGTGACGGGCGAGACAACTCCCGCGGCCGCTCAACCGTTGATCACTTTACTTGATAAAACGTCAAGGGCTCGTGACAGCCAGTAATTGCCACTTCGTATCAAGCGACCATCCGGGGGCGACAAAGTGCACCCAAGGCCGCTTTACGGGATTGTGAAAAAATCGAACACGCCCATCCCTTACGCTCAAGGCTCGGTTTCAACGTCAATGATTTACGGGGATTACGCTCCAATTGATGGCGGTGTTTTCACAGACCCTTCGGGCGCGACTCCGCTAGAAGGCCTCGCCAATGCCCATGCTGAACGTGTGACCGTCCCTGCCTTGCGCCAGATCGGCGCGAAGATTGACGTGGTACACCTTGCTCAATTCGAACCTCAGCCCCGCACCAACGTCCGGTAGAAACTTCTTGGCTCTGAACATCTGATTCCCGCCAGGAATCACTTCACCGATACCACCGAACCCGACAACGCCAAAACGCTTCGGCAACGTCAAACGATATTCCAATTGTGTTTCGACCATATAGCGGTCGAGATATCGACCGGCCACGTATCCTCGCAATTGATTGTTCGTTCCATAAATGCAGTTGCCGTAGAAAGGTGGACTGCCGCCTGTTCCGCAGGCAAACGCGTTGTACGCGAGAACCTGCTTCCTGGTCAGACTTGCGTACTTATTGAAGGTAGCTTTATATGACTGGAAGGAATATTTACTTCCCAGGGCCTGTGAGAAGAAGTCAGACGTGACGTCAACAAAAGTTCCGTTGGTTGGATAGAAGCGGTTGCTTGTTGTATCGCGCTTCAGCCGCACACCGATGGCTCTCAGGTTTGTGTGAAGCCCGAGGTCCGGAGGTATTGCAATGTTGCCGACGCTGCTGGCGTTTAGCCTTATTAGGGAGTCTCCCCCAAAAAATCGGGGGCCCAGAAAGAATTTCCATCCGACCCTCCTCAAAGCTTCGCCAAGGAAAGCCTCGCCAGTTTGCTTAAGCGGTAGCTTGCGTCCGCCGCTGTTGTCACCACTTCCGAGGCCATATAAATTGTAGTTCAAATTACCGCGTGCATAACCTGCCCTGACCTGATACGTATTCTCTTTGAAATAAAGATCGGCTCCTACAGCAAAGCCCCGGGTGCCGTTGTTGGTGATTAGACCGGCCACCCCCACGACAGATGGAGGAGAAACATGGTCTTCCACACTGATCGGAAATATGTATGCAAGAACCGGCACGATTCCGGAACCGATAGCAGGGCTCGATACCGGAAGCGGAGCAGCAACAAATGAGCCTCGGCGCTTCTTCTTCTTTTTCTTTTTGCCCTGCACTTCGGGGCGAGTCTGGACCGCCGATGGGGTAGATTGAGCTGGAGTCCCAGCCGCCCCCGAAGCTTTTTCTTGACTCCTGGCGGTTGCCGATTCGTCTAAGCGCTGCCTTGGCTGAGCGATAGATGAGGTGACTGAGAATATGCAGAATGCGGTAAACACAAAGTTGGTGGAAGTGGCGAAGATGGCCCCGTATGTTCTTGGGTTGCTGTTGTCCAGCCTCATCTATCTTGCCGTCTCGGGCTGAGCCGAAACTAGAACAGTCACATAGTTAATGCTTGTACAGCTCGTCGGATTCATTTCTTAGTAGCTAAGGAATCTATCGCCCGAAGCCGCACACTTGCAGCAGCGCGAATAAATTAAGCCCGGCCACTCGGAAGTGAACCACACACCAGTAGCCCGACTGCACGGACATGGCATCCAGCCTTCGGCAATCGAACGAAGAGGCCAGCGTGATTAGCCGATCATTCTCCAGATTCGGCTGGATTCTGCACGGAGCTGGTGTGTTTTTTGGAGCCGTAGCGCTGCTCCCTACGCTGCTTCAAGCGCAAAGCTCCGATACCCGCCAGGAGCTTTGGCCCGGAGCCGACGTCTACGTGAATCTGACTGATAAATCGCGATTCTATTTCAAATACAGCGCCACCCGGGAGAGCGAATTGAATGACTACGCCGAGGGGCAAGTCGGCGGATACTTCGATTTCTATACCTTGCCGCTTGCGCGAAGAAGGTTGCGTGAGATGCCCGATGCCGCACGCGACAAATTCCTGATGTTTCGTGTCGGATACCTCTACTCGCAAACTCCCGCGGCTGTCTCAAAGCCCTCGACCCAGCACATCCCGACAGTTGAAGCGGATCCACGGGCGCCACTTCCGTGGGACATACTCCTGACGGACCGGAACCTTCTCGAGCTACGAATCGTGAATGGAGATTTCGAGCCGCAATACCGGAACCGGTTGAGGCTCGAACGAAACTTTCGAACAGGCCGATTCGTGCTGACTCCGTACACCGATACCGAAGGGTTTTACAACTGGAAGTACCACGCCTTCGACGAAGTCCGCTACACGGCCGGACTTGAATGGCGGGTGGTTCGCTTTCTGGTCTTAGAAGAATATTACACACGACAGCGGGACACGAAGTCATCGCCGCAATATGTCAATGCGCTGGGGCTGACTGTCCAACTCTACTTGCGGCAAAAACAATAACTCGAAAGCGCAACCGACCCTCCAAAGTCAGGCCCGAGCTGCCGGATGAAGTTCGGATCGGGTTTCCGCCGGCCGCTTGCGGGTGGCGCCGAGTCCTTCGCGGTCCTCAGCGGACGCTTCCAGTTGATCTTCCATATCCGGGAACGATTTTGTGATCACGGCGCGTAATCGCTTTTGCTGGCTGCGCAGCGCGGGGTGCCGCTCCTCCGGCAAGGCACTGATTAAATCCGCCAGTAACGCGTTCATACGGCGCACCACCTGCATGCTGTCCTTGCCACATGCACGGATTTCATTAAATGCCAGGTTCAGGAAATCCTCCCAGCTTGGTACCGAAACTATCAGCCTCAGCCGCCCGGCGCTATTGCGAATTTCCCCGATCTCCAAATGTCGTCGTCCCAGGCGCAGCAGCAGATCTTCAATCTGATCCAGAGCCTGCACGGCTGTGGTTGGATCGTTCACCGCCGGCGACAATGCCCGCAATGCTATGTCGGCCAAAAGGTGGATAGAGTATTTGGGATCTTGCTCGAAAGTTCGCTGAGTGCCGGTCTTGATCGTTTTCAGCAAATCGCAATCGCGAATCCTTTCGCGCGCACCGTAGATGCATAACATCGGCGTGCTCTCCACTAAAGTGTCTCCCACCGCGGAGATCATTTCGATGACCGCATCCGACTGCTCGGCTAAAGCCAGCAGCGCCGGTGCGTTGAGTGCCTGAATCGTCCGTGGCGCGCCACTATAATTCAGGGTTTGGGTTACAGGTAAATGCGCGAACTCGCTGATGGGGATCGCCGCAGTCGCCCTCTTAAGCGGTGGATAGATAACCTCGATCACCCGCCGACCGAAATCTCCGGTGAAACTCAGCACGCTATTGACTTGCAGCCGTTGCAGCCGCTGTACCAGCCCCACGAACATGGCAACGCTAGCTAAGAGCAATGCGACCGTCAGCCACACACTGAAAAACGGGACTTTGCCGTCATGACGCCGGTCGACCCAGGCCAGAGCCGCAACTGAATAGAGGAAGGTGGCCGTGAACACACCGATAGCGTGAAACATCAAGGGGTCGCGTGACATCCACACCACTAAACGCGGTGAATACGAGGTGGCGCTGAATTGCTCCATTACAAATACCATCGAGAACACAAGTCCGGTCAACGTGATCATTCCGGTAGCCACAGCACCGTAGATCGCAGTAGCCGCACTGACCGTCATTGGTGACGTCCAGCTCGAAAACAGGCTCGCTTCGATTCTGGGAAAGAACATGCCCAGCAAGACAGCGATAGCGGAATAGATGAGAGGAATAATCCAGGTGGGCAGCTCCGCCCAAGGGATCCCATGCGTTCGTGCGGACAGATCGTACTGATGCATTTGCAGATCGCCGGCTTTGATCTTCGCTAGGATCTCCCGGGCCTGACGACACACCGGAAGCCGATGTGGGACATGCTGGTATCAATCATTTGCGGTTGCCGCGCGGCCGGCCGATAGCGAAAGCAGTAGTTAGGCGCGCACAGATGTGAGCCACCCTTGACCACGCGGCGTGGAATACGAAACCGCGGCTGTCGCGGGTCGTAGCTCTTCTCCGGCGAGACAATCCGCGGGTTGACGGAGCCCATACAGCACGACTTGGCGGCCGGGTCGGAGCCGCGGGGCTCGTACCAGTCGCTAGTCCACTCCCAAACATTGCCGGCCATGTCGAACAGGCCGTAACCATTGGGCGGAAATGAGCCGACCGGAGAGGTTCCTTCGTAGCCGTCGGTGAGCAGATTCTGCCAGGGAAACTCACCCTGCCAAGAGTTAGTCATGGCCTTGCCATCCGGAAACTCCTCGTTACCCCACGTGAAAGTTGCGCCATCGAGCCCGCCCCGCGCCGCGAATTCCCACTCGGCTTCAGTTGGCAGATCCTTACCAGCCCAGCTTGCGTAGGCCTCAACGTCCTCATAGGCGACGTGAACCACCGGATGCCGGCTCAGGCCATCGAGTGAGCTCTCGAGTCCCTTTGGATAACGCCAGTTCGCTCCGGGCACCCACGCCCACCAGTTGGCGTAGTTGCGCAGATCTACCGGACCCGTTCGCGCCTGGAAGACCATGGAACCAGGCACCAGGTTCTCCGGCGGAGCGCCGGGAAAGTCTTCGGGTTTGGGCGCGCGCTCGGCCAAAGTTACATAACCGGTCTCGGCTACGAAACGCGCGAATTCTTCGTTAGTGACTTCATAGGAATCTATCCAGAAGCCATCGACGGTAACTTCGCGGACCGGTCGCTCTTCGCGGTAGAACTTTTCCGAACCCATGCGGAACATCCCGCCCGATATCCAGGTCATGCCGGGATGCCAAGTGTCCCGCGATGTGTTCGTCGTTTCTTGTAGGTTCATATTTTGCAGGTTCATGCGATTTGGCCCATTTCATTCATGCCGGTGCGGATTTTATAACGTTGTGATGCGTCGAACACTATCTGATCGTGCTGCCCAAGCCGCTCGAAAAAATTACGCACCATCTCGTGTTGTGAGTTGGTTGCTGAGGATGAGAACATTCGTTCGCTTATATCGCCAATGCAGCGGTTCCCATTAATGGCATCCAACAGGCACTTTTCTGTTGAATTGATCGGCATAAACAGATCCTTGTAAGTATGAGTCCGGTTGATCAAGACGGCCACCGCTCCAGGAGGCAGCCGCTCTAGAACACAAACCGTGTCCGGCATACGAACGGGTACATAGCCGAGCCAAGCGACACCGTCAAAATTGACAAGTTGCCCATCGGGGTTGTCGCTCCGGTAAACAACCATACTGTGACGAAGCATTGTGCCCCGAAAAAGTTCGGCGGCGGCATACTGCTCAGGAAGTGAAAGGTGTTTCATCCGGCAAGCCTGCGGTATGTTTGCCAGGACTCCACAGCAAGGAGAATAAGGTGCTTGCTTAACCCACCGGCCGAAGGTCAGTTCAGCCTTCTCGATAAAATCGAACAACTGCGGCACTGAATAGGCGCGATCCTGCGGGTGAAGAAGAGCATCGGCGAGTGCTGCCCTGTTACGAAAATCCGGCGCTTCGCGCAGCAGGTTCTCCAATGGATGTCCGGGCGGCAACCATGACAACGCATCGATAAGCTCCTGAATTCCTTCATCCGTGGCAGGAATGCCTGCTCTTCGGCAGAATTCCTGCAGCATATAGATACCGGCGCGTCCGTAAGGCGCGTAGACCATTAGGTGCATCGCGCCGTCCGGGTTGAGCACGCTCCGCAGAGCACTGAGCCCGGCATCCGGATCCGCAAGGTGATGGAGAACTCCCGTGCAGACAATCTGATCGAAGCTCATCCCCAGATCTTTTATCCGTTCAATAGGAAGCTGGTAGACCTGCAGATTGTGTATGTTGTATCTTCGTTTGAGGTCCGCGGTACAGCGCACGCTTGTTGCGCTGATGTCGACGCCGGTAACTTGAGCAGCGGGCCAACGCACAGCATGCTTTGCCGCCTGAGATGTCCCGCAGCCGGCTATGAGGATGGATTGGCCTTCCCTATAGGGCCGGGTGGGCCAGAAGAGATGATAATCCGCTCGACGCCTTTGCTGATTTTGCCAGTGCCGTCGATACTCTTCAAGGTCGTCAACCGGCCGAGGATAAGGGTAACGATTATAGAACTCTTGAACCTTTCCTTCAACTGCCAGCGATGGCGAAGGGTAGCGCGGTTGTTGGCTCATGGTAAGCAAAGGTCTATACCGTACAACGTTCTGTTTTCGGAAAGGGGATCTTTTCGATCCCCCTTTCGAAACGCGACAAGCTATTTGGCGAGAACCGGTTCCCGATGCTCCGTTTCTGCCTGCTTCGCTTTTGGCTGCTTGGCTTCTGCCTGCTTCGCTTCTGCCGCTTCTTTAGACTTTTCCGCCGCGATCGCCGGTCCTAGCTGCGCCATCACCGAGTCGAGGTTGAATGAGGCCGCCTTCTGGCGCGGCGGATATTTGACGAAGTTCGCAATCTGGTCCGCCACGACCGCCTGAACCTGGTAGAGCTGAGGAGCGTGATTGACCATCCAATCCCAGTAGGTGTTGGAGTTGAAATCGGCGCGCTCGAACGGATCGCGACGCAGGTTGAAGATATGCGGAAGGCGCAGCTTCACCATAGGCTCAGCCCAAACGTTCATCTGATGTGCAAGCTGCAATTCAAAGATAGACTTGTAATCGCCCACTCGGACCGCCATAATGCCGCCATCATCGCTAACGTAGAAGAAGTAGTTTCTGGGACTCTCCTTCACCTGGCCTGTTAGGTAAGGCAGCATGTTGATTCCATCAATACACACTTTGAAGGTCTTGTTCCCGACCTTGTAGCCGTTCAAGAGCTTCTGGTTGATATTTGGATCGCCCGCCGCTGCCAGTAATGTCGGCAGCATGTCCTGGTGACAGACAATGCCGTTCAGGACCGAGCCGGCCTTGATTTTGCCGGGCCAACGGAAGAACGCCGGAACGCGCCAGGCGCCTTCCCAGTTGGTGTCCTTTTGGCTGCGGAATGGAGTATTTGCGCCATCGGGCCAAGTGTCGTTCTCGGGGCCGTTATCGGTGGAATACATGACGATCGTGTTGTCAGCGATGCCCAGTTCGTCGACCTTATCGAGCATCATCCCGATTTGCTCGTCGTGGGTCACCATCCGGTCACTGTAGTCATCTTGCCCGCTCTTGCCCCGGTTCTTATCGGCAAGATGGGTTCTGAAGTGCATTGCCGTCGAGTTGTACCAGAGAAAGAACGGCTTGTCCGCTTTAACCTGCTTTTCCATCCAATCCAGGGCTCTTGAAGTGATCTCCTCATCGATGGTTTCCATACGCTTCTTGGTGAGGGGCCCGGTGTCTTTAATCGTTTGCCCACCCTTGCCGTCCGCCAGGCAGTGCAGCACGCCGCGAGGGCCAAATCTCTTCTTGAACTCGGGGTCTTTGGGATAGTCGGGAAGTTCCGGTTCTTCTTCCGCGTTCAGGTGATAGAGATTGCCGAAGAATTCGTCGAAGCCGTGCACGGTGGGCAAGTATTCATCCCGATCGCCGAGATGGTTTTTGCCGAACTGTCCGGTGGCGTAGCCGAGCGGCTTAAGCAACTCGGCGATGGTCGGGTCTTCCGCCTGAAGTCCGACAGTAGCGCCGGGCATTCCGACTTTGGTCAAGCCCGTGCGAAGCGGGTTCTGTCCGCAGATGAAGGCTGCACGTCCGGCCGTGCAACTCTGCTGGCCGTAGAAATCAGTGCAGGAAACGCCTTCGTTGGCTACGCGGTCGATGTTTGGGGTATGGTAGCCCATCATGCCTCGGCTGTGGTAACTGATGTTCCAGATGCCGATGTCATCGCCCCATAAGATAAGAATGTTCGGCTGTTTAGTTGCCATCTTTAATGCTCCTTTTCGCTTTTGAACACTGATCAATGATTTGTAGTGTGTCCCTTATTCGGGAACGTCTTCACGACTTACTCGGCAGGGCTGACCTCCGGAGCAGCCCTGCATGTCTTATCGCGATCTACAACAGACTAATGCGGTCTGCCGGCGGCCGACTCTTTTTGTTTGTGTGATTCATTCGGCAGGCAGCGCTGGACTCCAGCCATCCCCAGGGTTGTATTCCTTCACCGCTGTGGCCGCTTCGCTGGTTTGTTCGCCCAGATCTTTTTGGTAGATAATGCCGTCCTGCCCGACAATAAACGTCATGATTCCCGAATTCCTGTATTCGGCGGGATAGGCCAGAATGGCAAAGCCACCTGTTAGCTTTCCATTCACGATGTAGTCCTTCGCGCCACCTTTGGCCTGGTCTCCTTGTTTGGTTAGTATCCGGAATAAGTAGCCATTGAAGGGTTGCGGATTATTGCCGGCATTGGTGTAACCTGCGGCCCTGGCGAACTCACCGAGTCCATCCAGTGGGCTCAAGGCTTGGCCCTCCGCTCCGGTCCAGTACAGTCCGTTTTGCTTCCCTTCATCGCTGACGAATTTCTGAGCGTATTGCCTCACGTCGTCGCCATCGCGTGTCTGGGAGATGTATTGTTGCTGCGCCTCAACCACTGCTGCACACGCGCCGATAGCGGCCAGCTCATCCTTGCCAATTCGCCGCGCAAGAATCTCGTCCTTACCTGCTGCCGTGTCGAAGGACCATCGGCCCGAGGAATTCTGGCCTAAGGGAATTGGAAAGAGGTAATTGTCCGCCCCGATATAGAGCATCTCGCCGCCGGCTTTGATCTCGCGCCAGCGATGCATTTGGCCGTATGCGGCAACGAAGTCTTGCAAAACGGCCTGGTCCCTTACCGCATCTCCCGACATCAGCACATCCTTCGCGTCCGGACCGAACATGGCAACCAATGCGCCCTGATCGCCAGACTTTGCAGCTTCCGCCAGCGTGTCACCAGCTTCTGCAGGAGACGCGAAAGTCCTTTGGGCAATTTCTTTAACCGCGGGCTTCTCCTGCCTGCTGCAAGACGTCGCTAAATTGATCAATGCAAAAAGCGTCCCGCATATCACAAGCCGCGGAACAAGATGTTGTTTGTTGCGAATAGCAGGCAACATAGAGATCCTCCAAGCCTTCCGTCTCATTCCTCTTC
>JAICXK010000169.1 GCA_025980435.1 Bryobacteraceae bacterium | reverse complement strand
GCCACATACACCAGCGGGCGATCCGTAAAGCGGATGGAGACACCAACGTAGATAAAGAAGAATGTCTTCAGCAGAAACACCACTTCCGCGAGAAAGTTGCGTTCCTGCTCGTTCATCGTAATCGGCTCCGGCGGCAAAGATCGATGAAACCAGGAAATGCGGTGAAAGGCTTCGATATTGCCAAGAACGGCGCCAAATACTACGGCAGCGACATAGCCGCTAAAGCCCAGCAACTCCACAACTCCGAACAGCACGAAGACGAACGCGGGAGTCGTGAATATGGAGTTCTCCAGCGCGCGTATTCTTCGCAGTAAGGCGGACCAGACAAATGCCGCAAATCCGCCAAAAATTCCGGCCAGGATCAAAGTCGCCAGGATCTGGCCGAGCATGGTTCCTACCCGCACCGTGCCGAACTTATAGCTGTCCATAAATCCGATAGCGATCACGATGCTGAGCACGTCGCTAAGCGCCGATTCCAGAAACAGAACCGTCTTCGTCGATTCCACCATCGGAAGGCGGCGACTCAGCGGCACAATCACCGCGGGCGAGGTCGATCCGATAATCGCGCCGAGCATGAAGGTCAGCCGCGGATTCAGGTTCAGCAGAAATTGACCGGCAATCCCGACTCCGATCATCGTCAGAGCGAAATTCGTCAATGTCAGAGTAAGCGTGGGCCGGATCGCCCGGCGCAGAACATCGAAGTCCAGGCTTAATCCAGCCTCAAATAGGATGATTACCAGCGTGACGCTCGCGAAGACGGGACCTACAGCCCCGAAGTTCTGCGGCGTGACCAGATGAAAAATGGGCCCGAGCAGGATCCCGATGATAGTCAGCAGCAAAACATCGGGGACCCGGGTCCGGCTGAAAATGCCCGTGAAGGCATGCGCCACAAAAACCAGGGCTCCAACGACCAGGATGTTAGTGGCGACATGCATAAAACAGAACTACTGTATGCCCTTTGGGGTGCCGGGTGGCGCAGGCCATCGTTTTTTGTGGTCTGCGTTCCTTCGCTACGACCGCTTGTGTGCGCGCCGGTGCGCGCGGGCGGCGTACCGGTTCAAGACACTGTGGAATTCGCTCGCGGCGGCCGGCCAAGCGGTATTTCCGTCGATGATCTGCCGGTTCGTCAAACGGCGACCGTAGATGTCCCCGTTATCACCCACATCCTGCCGCAGTGTCGCGCCCTCCAGCGAAACGCCGGCAAAAACCCCGCGCGCTCGCGACCAGGAAAGCATTTCAGCTCGCATGCTGATATCCGTCTGCGCCGTGGTGGAGCGGCCGACAGGTCCGGCCGCCGCTTGTCCCTGACCGCCTACCGTGAACCGGGTCGAAAGCAGCCGTTCCGCGCCCTTGCGATTCATAATCAGCAGGATCAGATCGCTCTCCACAATGCCAATCTGGAAACCGGCGCTGCCTCCCTCAATCCGGATCGAAGCCGGAGCAGACCACCCGCTTGCCTTGCGGCAGGAGAAAAATCCTTTCCCATACTTCGCGCCGAAACCGAACGCGGCCGCTTTCAGGCCCGGAACAACCACCACGCATTGCGCGCGCGCCATAAGGTTCAGCGGAATCCCTTTATCTGGCGTCGACATCGTCTCGGAGAGTATTGCGGCGGCCGAATCGAGACGCCGGGCCGGCGCCTCGGCGAATGCCCCGAAAGGGATGCATAGCAGCAAAAGAACAGAAATATTCTTCAAACAGAAAGCTCCTGAAACGTTTGTATCAAATACTGCGAACCGGTATGCTCACAATATCGTTCACTTCCATGCACTCTTTGATTACAAAGGGCTCAGCGTACTTCACCCCGATGAGGTTTCCGTAGAAGCGCGCAACGCCCGCCAGCCGTTCGCGGATCTCCGTGTGCGACGGAAAAAGCTCCGAACCTTCGTCGCAAATCCCGTATTGTGATGTGTAGCTCAATAGCGCGGTCATGCGGCGCTCGAACTGGCGCGAGATATCAACCACGAAAGAGGGCGTGACGTTCGCGTAGAGCGACGAATACAGAATCTTAAACGGGCGATGCGGAGGCGTCTCCTCTTCAAGCCGGCGTAACCCGGCTAGAAAGCAGGCTTCGTACCCGATCTCGGCCGCGCGATAGTGATCGGGATGCCGGCCGGTCCAATAAGGCAGGATGACGGTCCTGGGACGAATGCGGCGGATCACCCCGGCGAGCGTCATGCGGGCAGCGATGTCGTTTTCAAGCCTTGCGTCGGGCCAGCGCAGATTCTGCCGCCAGGCGAGCAGCAGGTGCCCGGCGGCAGTGCGGGATTCTTCAATACGTAGATCGGGTGTGCCGCGCGTGCCCATATCGCCGGCCGTAAGGTCCAGCACGCCCGTGCGGTAGCCAAGTTCGGCCATGCGAATCAGCGTTCCGCCGCAGGTTTGCTCAACGTCATCCGGATGCGCGGCGATGGCCAGCACGTCCAGCGGGCGCAGGTTTTCAAATGGCTCGTTCGGATCGTGCATGAAGTCTCAATACGACCGGTAGCGATAACGGCTGCGATTTCCAGCGAAGGCGCGAACCAGAAGAATACCGGCAAGAAATCCGCCCACGTGCGCAAACCACGCGATCCCCTGGGCCTGGCTGACGCTGCTGAGCGATCCTAAACCGCTCAGAACCTGCAGCGCGAACCAGTAAATCAGCATAATGGCCGCCGGTAGTTCAATGGTCGTGATAAAGACAATGATGAACACCAGAGTTACGATACGGACGCGCGGGTACAGGATAAGAAAAGCTCCCATGACTCCGGCGATAGCGCCACTGGCTCCAATGGTCGGAATAGGACTACCGAGGTTCGTGAAAGTCTGCACCAGCGCCGACGCGACACCGGATATCAAATAGAAGATCAGAAACTTCGCCGAACCCATAACATCTTCGATATGCGATCCGAACACCCAGAGAAACCACATGTTCCCAATCAGGTGAAGCCATCCGCCGTGCAGAAACATGGAGGTTAGCAGTGAGGTCAGCTGAAAGTGATCGGGAATCAGCGCGTAGTGTTCAATGAACCGATTGCGCAGATACATCGGCTGCGAGATCTCAAAGAGAAAGCAGAGCACGTTCACCGCGATGATCGCCAGTGTGATCGCGGGCGTGGAGTTTCGCAACAGCAGTGCGCGAAGCGGAATCATGGATTGGCGGCGGACGCGGGTGCAACTTTGCACGATGCCCGCTCAGCGATATGAACGGCTCCACGCCGGCTCACTCTTCCGGATAAAGCGGCGGCAATGAGGTTCATCACTTCATCGCGGAACGGGATGTGCCCCCGCGCGCCGATTTCCGTACAGTTCAGCGCCGCGGCGGCGTTAGAAAAATCGAGGGCCGCCTGCATATCCATTCCGGACAGCATTGCATAGCAGAACGCGCCGTGAAAAACGTCGCCTGCTCCGGTCGTATCGGCGCAGTGCACGTCGAAAGCAGGCGAGTAATACCAGCGGTCCTGGTATAGCGCGAGAGAGCCTTCGTCTCCCAGTGTCATAGCCGCCACCCGCATTCCGTACTCGCGTTGCAATTCGCCCAAAGCCAGGAAAGGATCGACCTCGCCCGTAAACTTCGCCGGCCATCCGGACCCGGCGACCAGATAGTCTACGTGCCTGAGCACCGCTTCAAAGCCCGGGTAAACCGCATCGACATCCACCGAGACTGGTATCCCGTGATGGCGGGCAACGGAAGCGGCGTAGGCCGCCGCGTCGATATCGTAACCATCTATGTGCAATAACTTCGACCCTGCTACATCTTCGTTTCGGATCTCCGACGGCAGCAGGCGAAGGCACTCTGCCCGCTGCCAAAGCACCGTGCGCTCGCCCGTGCGCTCATCGATTACGATGTAGGCGGTCTGGTTTGGGCAGTCTTGCCGGACAATGACCGACGAGGTATCCACGCCGGTTCCCTCCAGGCTTTCGCGCTGGATCTGGCCGCGCAGATCGTCGCCAATGGTTCCAATGTACTTAGCGCGCAGTCCTAAGCGCGCGCACGCGACAATAGCCGTCGCAACCTGCCCGCCGGGGCTGAGCATTTCACGCTCGAAAGGCACCTTGCCCGCGTAAGGCGGAAATTCCCGAACCAGCAGAAGCGTATCGGTCGCGTTGAGACCGATACCCAACACATCGCAGGTCCGGCTCACCCGAGCCTACTTCTTGATGGAATTGGGGACCTCGTAGAGATAGATGGTGTGAACGGCTCCGTGATGCCCCTCGGTCTCGGAAGTCTCAATTGGCTTCCAGCCGGGAATCGGGTAGTCGTAAGAGACAACGCGGGTACTGGGGTGCAGGTAACGCTCGAGATTAGGACGCAAAGTGTCATTCGCGGTGGTTGCAAGATATAGTGTCACAACATTGGCCGGGCTGAGATCGGTCTTCATGAAATTGCCATGAATGATCGTGATATCGTCCTGCAGGCGATGCTTCTTCACATTCTCCGCCGCAGTTTCCGCCAGGCGCTTTGAAATCTCAATGCCGACGCCTTTAACCTTATACCGCTCGGCTGCTGCAATCAGGATTCGCCCGTCTCCGCAGCCCAGATCGTATAGCATTTCCCCTGGTTTGGGATTCGCCATTTCCAGCATCTTGTCGATGGCGCGCTCGGGCGAGCCCACCGTGGGCGCCAGGTTTGTCTTAAAATCCTTCAGATCGGGTTCCTGAGCATAGGCGGCCAAGCCCAGCCCAAGCACCAGCGTCGAGACAGGAATGCTGAAACGGAGCACTCGGCATCTCATAGTCAACTCTCCCCTGTTCCTATAGCTTACCGCGAATTGCCGCTTCTGCAAGCGATTACCGGTTCAGTTCGCTGGTGCTACGAATGCTCTGGCGGTGGCCTTCTCCCTCTTCGAACGCATGATCCGGCCGACCATTTCCGTAGTGGAAACCCACAGGTCGCGCGGCCGCGAAATCGTATATTCAGTGCCCTTAAACGCTCGAATAGCATGGCTGATCGAGTCCTTCCACGGTACAGCCTGGGGGTTCAGGTTGTAGTTCATGTAGAACACCGGGCACTCAATATCTCCGATGCGCCGCAGGTCGTCCTGGGGTACATCTGCGTCGAGCATGGTTTTCGGACCCGCAAAGATCACCGCGTCAGGATGAGTAGCTGCCGCCCCCACCTCCTTTTCGATCAGGTCTTCCAGGAAATCGGTTTCGCTGTGCTTCTGCCCCAGACGCGCCACGTCCACCGTTCCCAGCTTCATGCTTTCCACGGCCTTCCCCAGAGCGGGAAAGTCGATCTGTTCAGCGGTTTCCTGGCGGTAGACCACGCGGCCCGCTTCGATGTTGAAAGCTACCAGCGAGATATGTCCAATCCGGGGATCACGTTCGATAGACTTCAGAATGCTCACAAGGGCATCCGTGTCACTGCGCTGCAACGCCGCCGATTGTGAGTTTTGTGGAGCAAAGTTCACCAACAGCTTTACATCCAGGCTGTCCTTCGATCGATGAATTGGATGACCCGCCGAGTCGTTGACGAAGGGCGGCGACGCCTCGGCGATTTCGTTTGGAGCAATGAAGAGAGTCATTGGCTTCTCTTTGGGCGCAAGCGCAGCTTCTACGTCCCAGCTTGAAGAGCAGATGCGCTCCGCCCGGTCGCGCATCAGCCAGTCCACGTGATAATCCCCTTCCCCGAGGTCGATCATGCCCTGCAGAAGCACGTCGCCTTTGGCGGTATCCTGAATCTCCGGTACGTGAAAGTGCTGAACAAAGTACGAGGCATTGCGCCGTTCATTCTGCGGGTAGATGCGGAATACCACCGTCAGCAGTTCTCCGGCGCCGGCCAGTTCGTTCACCGGAAGCGTCACATCATAGCCGCTGTGGAAGCGCAGATCAAAACCCAACTCCGGTTTGCTTTGCGTTACCGTGCACGGAATATCGTCCCTGGGTTCGCCGGCTTCGAGAATCGCCATATCGGAAGGCATCAGCGTTACCTGATCGCCAGGGCGTGGGGGCTTCAAAAGCATCTGGGCCGTGGCCGGTCCCGCAAATGCAACCAGCAGCGGCCACAAAACGACCGATCGCGCCAGGCGTTCGGCGCCCCCGCCGGTCAAGAGGTTAAAAGCGGACGCACACGATGCTCGAGACCGCGATGCCATCTTTCCCCCAAGTGTTTTCCAGGCGAAGTTCCGCAAGGAATCCCGCCGGTTTCATCATTATGCCTCAAATTAGTGAGATCGTCCGTCGCTTCCCGGCGGCCTGCGGGGCACTATAGTTCCTGGTACCAGACGCAGTGTTGTGGGCCGCACAACGGCAAGTTCTCACTCGCAGGTAGGACGCAGGTTCTATGTGATACTGTTCGAGAGATTATGGCTTCCCGAAGTGTAAATAAAGTTATTCTGATCGGCAATTTGGGACGTGACGCCGAAACCAAGTTCACGCCGTCGGGAGCCGCTGTCACGCGGTTTGCGATTGCCACCACACGGAGTTGGAAAGACCAGCAAACAAACGAGTGGAAAGAGGAGACGAACTGGACCAACGTGATCCTCTGGCGTCAGGAGAACCTCGCAAATTACCTGACCAAGGGAAAGCAAATCTACGTAGAAGGGCGATTGCAAACCCGCAGCTACGACGATAAAGACGGCAAGAAAGTGTACGCCACTGAGGTTGTGGCGGAAGAAGTAATCCTCCTGGGCGGACGCGGTGAAGGTGGCGCGGAGCAAGGCGGTGGCCGCCCAATGGCCCGCGCGGGCGCCGGATCTGCTCCCGGACGCAGTGGAGCCGCAGGGCCCGGATCAGGAAGCGGCGCGCCGCCCGAGGATGATTTCGGCGGCATGGGCGTCACCGACGACGACGTGCCGTTCTAGAGCGGCTTCGCGATTTTCGCTGCGCCGGTATCAGGCCTTCACCCCCGCAACAAATACGGCCGCATCATTTCGTTATCCTCATGCTCCAGCATGTGGCAGTGCCAGACAAAGCGCCCGGGAGTCCCTGAAAACGGCGCGATGATCCGGGTCACCTGGCCCGGCGGGCACAGGATGGTATCCTTCCAGCCTTGCTCTTCCGGCGCCGCCGGAATTGCCTCGCGAATGTACACTACTTCGGAGGTCCGCTCATGACGGCGCACGTCGAAGCGCCGGCGGTCAAGCAGTTGAAAATGAATCGCGTGCAGGTGAATGGGATGCGCATCGATCGTCGGGTTGACAATTTCCCAGATCTCAATCGTGCCGTTCCGCGGATCCTCCGTAATGGGATCGTCGAACCGCAGCCCGTTGAGCAGCACGCGGTGGAGGCGGCTATCGGCCGTCATGTACTCCCGCAGCACGTGCCGGCGAGTTCTGACGGCTGCGTCTTCCTTTAGCCGCGTCACCTCCGCGAACCGGGACGGAATTTCGCTGTCATCCGGAGTTGGATTGATCGGCCGCCGGACACGGAACTGCATCACGAACCTCGGCGTCGCCGTTCCGCCGGAAGGATATGGCGCGGGCGCATAGTTCATAAGCGTGAGCCGGTGGCCCTCGCGCCCGCGAAAGTCCACAATGAAATCCAGACGTTCGCCCGGCACAATCAGTAAACGGTCGCGACTAGCGGGACCCGAAAGGAGGCCGCCATCGCTCCCGATCTGTATAAACGGCTGTTCGGGTAAAAGAGCAAGCTCATAGACGCGCGAATTGGAAGCGTTCAGAAGACGGAAGCGGTAACGCCTGGGCTCGACGTTCAGGAAAGGCCATACCCGCCCGTTCACCAGAACGTGAGTTCCAAAAAATTCCGGAACCCAGGGCGCGTCCGCGGCGGGACCCACTGGATAAGATATCTGTCCGCGTGGGTCAAAGGTACGGTCCTGCACAGCCAGCGTGATATCGTACGCGCCGGAAGGCAGCCCTAATCGCTCCTCTTCCGGATCGTGCAGCAGGTAAAACCCGGCCAGCCCCATCATTCCGTTCAGCCGCGTAATGCCCATCGCGTGATCGTGATACCAGAGTGTCGCACCCGGCTGCTGGTTCGGATAAATCGTTTTCTGCTCGGCGCCCGGTGTGACCCAATCGTCGGGGTATCCGTCGCTGCTCGGTGCGACGTGCCCACCATGCAGATGGATCGTCGTACGCACTTCGGGGACGTCTTTGCCGGCCCCGGAGAGATTGTGATCCACCACCAGCCGATGGCGGAGCGGAAGCCTGTTCAGCCAATCGATTTTGACCGTGCATCCGCGCCGGGCCGCGATGGTGGGGCCGGGCATGCTTCCCGCAAATCCCCACAGAATCGTGGGCGGCAGGTCGCGATGTACTTTTTGGCGGAATTCCGAAATCGCAATCCGATACTGCTGCGATTCGGCGTTGGCACTGGCCGGCGCAAGCACCGGCGCGAGAGGCAAAGGATCGACAAACGGTTCCAGCCAGACACCGCTGAGCGTGTTCGGGCCGGCCTCATCCGATTGACCGGCCAGATAGCTGGGGAGCAGCGCCCCCGTCCCGGCGTATCCGGCTGCCCTGAGGAGTTGTCTGCGTGTGAGCTTCATTGTGTGTTTTGGCAGGGCGCGGCTCCAGGCTGACGAGCAGCCGTGAAGGCATCCAGCGCGAGTTGCATCGAGGTTTCCTCGCCAATCGAATCTTCTTCCCGCGGCAAGCGGCCGGTGCACGCCTCCATCGCCAGCAAGAACATTTGCGGCTCTTGCTCAATAGCGGCCCAAGTACCATTGGGGGCAATCGATAGCGCCCGCACATCGCCAGGGCCCAAGCGGGTCACCCGGGATAGCTTGCTCCCGTTTTCTGAAATTCGCGCCAGCATGGCATCGGCGCCGCCGCCGGCACGTCCCGCCACATACACGTCATTCGCTTCATCCACGGCCAGCGCGGTCGCGTCCATATCCGGCAGAAGCGCGGACCATTGCAGCGCTGATCCCGATTTGTTGAGCACGGAAACAAAACTGATCCGGCCGCTCTTACCCGGCGCTTCATTACGCACACGAAGGATTGTCTTGTGTGGAAATTCGGCGGATGAAGTCGTGCCCGTGACGTACGCATTCCCGTCCGCATCGGCGCGGATCGCGGAGATTTCGTTCTCTGCGTCCGCAAGGTAGGTGAGATAGAGCGGCGCGGTCGAAGTCGGCTTGGAAGTGTCCAGCAGCACCACAAATCCGTGCCGCCCGGACGCTTCAGCGACATGCGGCCTCCAGGCGCCCGCCGTGCCCGAAAGGCAGCCGCTGGTGTTTCCCGCTATCCAGGCGTGCCCGGCATGGTCGACCGCCAATCCGGAGATAGCCAGGAAGCCTTCTCCGCAGGTTTGAACAACAGCATCGTAAACAATGCTGCGATTGGGTGTATATTTCCGCAGTTCCATGCCGGCAAATAAGTGCAGCGCAACATACAAGTTCCCTTGCGAATCAAGCGCTACTGCATCGGCGATGTCTGCTTCCAGGCTCTTCAGATTGCGGCGATAGCCATGCCAATCGGCACGATATTCCGTGACCGGACTTTTCGAGGCAGCGGCCGCAAACTTATCGACGGACCAGTCGAGCGGCGCCTTCAGGCTTGAAAAGCAAGCGCCCAGGCTCTGTACAATGGTGAGCGGCTCGCAAAACCCGGCATTCGCCCAGGGATGAAAATTAAGATTCTTCACCTCGGCAGTCCCGATTCCGGAAACGGCGATCCGCAACGTGTGCGCGCCGGAAGTGAACGGCGATCTCACATTAGCTTCTATGGATAGCCGTTGTAGCGGGGTCGCCAAACGGTTGTCGTAAAGAAGTTGATTGTCAAGAAAAACAGCATAGTGCCGGGTGGCGCTTCCTTCGGGAGCATTCGCCTGCGCGCTGACATGAAACAGTTCGGGAACGGCAGCGCCGGGATTGTCTGAAGGATTCGGGTAGCAGATGAAAACACCCGGCCCTGTGTGCTCGATGCCGCAGCTTGTCTGCGCAACGGCAGCGCTAGCGACCGCCAGCACGATCACGGCGCCGGCGCCCAGGAAATTGGCCTTCATTAGGGTCTAAACGATCTATCTGAGCACATTCTTATCGTGATAGACTCGATTCGCTTTTGTGGAGGTGTTCCGCGTGCCATCGAATCTTCTTTCGCGTTTAGCGATCGCGCTGTGCGGATTCGCTATAAGCGCATCGGGTCAGTGGGCGACGCCGGTAATTGACGGAAACATTACGGCGGGAGAATACGGCGCCGCTAACTCGCTGGCAACCAGCACCGCGCAAACCTGGTCCATGACGTGGGATCAGACAAACCTCTATGTCGGGATCACCAACGCGAATCTCGCGGAAGGCGCGGTGATGTACCTCAGTACCGATCCGAACGCGGCCAACGGAAGCACGGCCGGCTCCAATTACGACGGAACCGGCTTCTCTTCCCTGCCCTTTCACGCGCAATTCGTCACGTACTTTAAAAATGGCTACCGCGAG
>JAICXK010000299.1 GCA_025980435.1 Bryobacteraceae bacterium | reverse complement strand
TCGCCTTAAGGTGTGCGATCCGTTCATGCGATACAGTTTCGAGGTTTCCCAGGGTGGATACGGCTTTAAGATTCGAACGGCCGCTCCCACCCGCGCAGGGATCGCCCAATTAGCTGCCCGAGCTTTTCGTTATGGGGCCGATAATGTTCCACCAACCACGATAAAGTGGCGGCATCGACGTGATTCTGCATGTCCGGGTCACTGCGATTGATGACCGGATAGAGGAAATGCGCTGCAGGATCCCGCCGGGCGCCGAGGAAATCGAGCGTTTCCATAACCACGCTCTGCGGATCGCGTGCCAAGTCGTCGAGAAGCATCACGCGCAACTGCTCTCTGGGAAAGAACTCAAGATACCTGCAAAGTTGCTCGTGATAATAGCCTGCATCCACATATGTCCGGAACATGCCCCGCCCGCTTTCGGAAGATGTTCGCTCGTGCAGCGCTTGTTCCTTCGGCCGGGCTAGCCGGTAGCCCGCGCGGATTCTTTCGAGATCGGCTGCGACGGCTTCTTTAAAGGACAGGCTCTCCAACCCGCGCGAATACCAGTGCCACCAGGATGAAACAGCACGCTCGGCCGGATTGCGCAACAGAACTAAGAGCCTCGCGTCGCG
This sequence comes from Bryobacteraceae bacterium, assembly GCA_025980435.1. GTDB lineage: Bacteria > Acidobacteriota > Terriglobia > Bryobacterales > Bryobacteraceae > Bog-105. The sequence continues at coordinate 5,155 of JAICXK010000299.1, read as the reverse complement.
ATTGTATTCGAACAATCGTTTTGGGATGTACGGCAGATATAGATGCCCTACTCGGGCGTCCACAACAACCCTCTGCCCGCGCCAGTGAGAGAAATAACGGTTGAAGTAATACGCAGCGCCCCGGTCAAACTCAGCTTCGAAGTACATCGGCTCCTTGGGCTTTGAAACGCACAAATCCGGGTGCTGCTCCAGGTGCGTGTAGAGAGAGCTAGTCCCGCATTTCGATCCGCCAATCAGAAAAGCGGATGGTAACCGAAATCCATTGTCCGATCTCCATTCGCACGGCAATGCGCGATTCGTTTGCTCGTCGCCGAGAACTCCGGAACGAAGTGGAATAGCTGATCCGTTTTCCAGAAAACGGACGCTTATGGATTCGATAGCTTCTATTTCATCTGGAACAGGAAATTCAAATCCGGCCAGGCCCGTTGGGTGCCCGTGGATGACGGAATCGCGCCGGTACCGGTCTGCTACGTCAATCCTCGCTTCCATTTCATTGACCCGGCAGCGCAAGAAAACAGGCTGTTCGGGCCGGCGAATATCGTACGCCCAGCCCGTGATCATTCGGTAGCGGATTTCATCCACGCTTCCGGTTAGCGAATCTTGATTGGAGGAACTTGCCAGTTTTCGGCGCGTACGGTAGTACCGCCGCAACACGGATTCGGCAAATAACCGTCGAAGGATGAGATATCTATTATTCAACGGCCGGGTTGCTGACCGGCGACTTCCAGCCGCAGCCGGTACAGACTGCTGTTTGCGGCCACATATAGCGTCTTTCTCTCCCGGCCGCCCCAAGCCAGGTTGCCCACTTTCTCGGGCATATCAATGGTTCCAATGTGCTTTCCCGCGGAAGAAAAGATCCAGATCCCGCCTGGTCCGGCGCTGTAGAGATTGCCTTCGGTGTCTACTTTCATGCCATCCGGCGCGCCATCTCTTTTGTCGGAAGTGGCATCAAACAGAACTTCAGGATCGCTAACCGCGCCCTCGGAGTTTACACGGTATCGCATCCAGAGCTTCTTCGGTTCTGAGTTGTCAACGTACAAGAACTTTTCATCGGGAGAAAAGGCGATCCCGTTCGGCCGCGGCAGGTCGCTGATTAAGAGCTGCAATTTGGCATTCGCAGGCGGTGATCCGGGCTTTTGTGTGCTCGCATCCGGCAACCGGTACACGCCGTTTACCTTTAACTGCTTCTCCGGGTCGTGATCGCTCTGGGTCCGCAAACCATAGGGTGGATCCGTAAAGTAAAGCGATCCATCCGATTTGTACACCAGATCATTCGGGCTGTTAAATCTTTTGCCCTGGTACGAATCGGCCAGAATCGTGATTTGCCCGTGAGGATTCATCGTTTCCAGGCGGTACACATCGCGCTGCGCGTGCCCTGCGACGGTTAGCCGTCCCTGTGCGTCCAGCGTCATGCCATTTGAACCCGATTCGGGGCCTCCATAGGGCGCCGATCCCTTGTATCCGCTGGGCTGCAGAAAAATGCTCACACCCTTGCCGGGCGCCCACTTTCGAATGCTGTCGCTTGGGATCTCGGCAAAGAGCAGATAACCAGCGGGAATCCAAACCGGTCCTTCAACCCACTTAAATCCCGTGGCGAGGCGTTCGAGAGTCGCATCGCGCGGAACGATCCTGTCGACTTCTGAACTAAGCCGCTCCACCTTGACAGGCTGGTTTTGCGTGGCGGACCATATGGCTATCGCTGTCAGCCCGAACAGCGCAACCGGGGCGATTCTGGCAATTTTCATGTTCTGATCGTATAACGGCTTAGCGGCTCAATGGCCCTTCTTTGACGGCCTTCAAAACCGCCTCCGTAAAGTCCTCCGTCGATACGTCTCCACCCACGTCGCCCGTCAAATGCCTGCCTTCGCGATATACCGATTCAACCGCATGCTGCAGTTTTGCGGCGGCGTCAGTTTCCCCAATGTGAGTCAGCAGCATAACCGCGGAAAGCATCAGCGCAGTGGGGTTCGCTTTCCCTTGTCCGGCGATATCGGGAGCGCTGCCGTGAACCGCTTCGAATACCGCGTGTGTCTCGCCCATGTTGGCTCCGGGGACGATGCCGAGACCGCCAACCAGGCCTGCCGCAAGATCCGAAACAATATCGCCGTACAGGTTGGGCAACAGCAGAATATCGAACGTTTCGGGCCGCATCACAAGCTGCATGGAAGCGTTATCGACGATCAGCTCCTTGTACTGAATCTCCGGGAATTGCTTGGCGGTTTCGCGGCAACAGCGCAAGAAAAGACCGTCCGCCAGTTTCATAATGTTGGCCTTGTGTATGGCCGTGACCTGCCGGCGCCCATTCTTCCTTGCATATTCGAAGGCGTAGCGCGCTATCCGTTGGGAAGCCGTACGGGTGATGACTTTCAGGCTGGTCACGACATCCTTCACGATCTCGTGCTCCAGGCCGGAATAAAGATCTTCAGTGTTCTCGCGGAAGATCACCATGTCGATGCGCACGTCGCTGAAGCGCGTCTTGATTCCCGGCAAGGTGCGAACCGGTCGAACGTTTGCAAACAGGTCAAGGGCTTTGCGCAGCGCGACGTTCACGCTTTGAAATCCACCCGCGACCGGCGTGGTGACCGGGCCCTTCAGTCCAACTCGCGTTTCATTGAGCGAATCCAGCAAGTACTGGGGCAAAGTTTTGCCGGCCTCCAGGATGATCGCTTCGTTCAATTCGGCACGCCGCCAGCAAATATCGACGCCCGTCGCTTCAACTACGCGAACGGCGGCCTGAGCCACCTCCGGTCCAATCCCATCGCCTGGTATCAAAGTGCAGTAGTGAGGCACGCCTTGATTCTAGTGAACTATCGCTTGCGAACCAGCCTGATCTCAAACAGTTTCGGCCACAGTTTGCCGGTGACGAACAGGCGGTCGCCTGCGAAGTCGTAGGCAATGCCATTCAGCACATCGACATTCTCCTCTTGTTCCTCAGGAGTCAGCAGACCGGAGAGATCAATCCAGCCCAACACTGTCCCATCCCGCGGCGCAATACGGACAATCCGGTTGGTCTGCCAGACATTGGCGAACAGTTCGCCTCGAACCCATTCCAGCTCATTTACCTCGTCTATTTGCCGGTCGCCTTGGTGAACCGTGATGCGGCGCAATTCCCGAAGGCTCGATGGGTCCAAACAGCGAATCTGCGCCGTCCCATCGCTCATGTAGATCGTGTGCCCGTCGTTCGCCAGGCCCCAGCCCTCGCCCGGATAGTCGAAGCTCTGGAGCTTGCGAAATGTCGCCTGATCGTAAACAAAGCCAATATGCGATTGCCAGGTCAACTGAACGACGCGTTCGTTCAGGACCGTAATGCCTTCACCGAAGAATTGGGCAGGTAGCGAGATCTCCTGGAGGACCTTTCCTGTTTGCAGATCTTCTTTGCGAAGCGTGGATTGCCCGTAAAGGCCGGTTCCTTCGTATAAGAATCCACCACGAAATTCCAAGCCCTGCGTGAAGGCAGTCCGGTCGTGAGGATAAACGTGAACAACCTCGTAGCCGTATTGGGGAACGGCCGCGCCCTTGCCGTGAACCGTTCTCGAAGAAGTCACTACAGAAAAGGCGAGGCCGATGAGAGCAATGCAGAAGAGTCGCAATTTGGGTCCAGCTTATCGCGCCCTCTGCCAGAATGTTGGTTTATGCCAAGAATTGAGCGGGCGCTGCTCAGCGTGACGGACAAGACGGGAATCGTTCCATTTGCAAAGCGACTGAAGGAGCTGGGAATCGAGCTGATCTCAACCGGCGGGACGGCGAAACTGCTGCGCGAGAGCGGTATCCCGGTACGCGAGGTAGCCGATGTGACCGGTTTCCCCGAGATGCTGGATGGCCGTGTGAAGACCATTCATCCGCGTATCGCAGGAGGTATTCTGGCGATCCGCTCGAATCCTGAGCACATGCAATCGTTAGCGGCGCACGATATCCCGTCCATTCAGATGGTGGTTGTCAACCTGTATGCATTCGAAAAATTCGCCAATAAGCCCGGGGTGAGCCGTGAAGAACTGATCGAGCATATCGACATTGGCGGCCCCACTATGATTCGAGCCGCCGCCAAGAATTTTCAAGATGTCGCGGTGGTTGTTTCACCTGCGCAATATGAACCTATTTTGCGGGAGATGAGTGAAGATGGGGGCGGCCTCAGCGCGGCCACGCACTGGAAACTGGCACAAGAGGCCTTTATGCACACGGCCAGCTACGATGCCGCCGTATCTTCGCGACTGCTGCAAGTAGATTCGGAAGGGAACACTTGCTCCGAGGAGTTGCCGTCGCGCTTATACATCTCAGCAGAGCGTGCGTTGGGTTTGCGCTATGGTGAAAATCCGCACCAGAAAGCGGCCCTTTACCGGCTCCACGGTGGAGGCGTTGCCGGCGGTGAACAGCTTCACGGGAAGGAACTCTCCTATAACAACCTGGTCGACCTGGATGCGGCCTGGCAACTAGCGCAGGAGTTCGAAAGCCCCGCCGCGGCTATTATCAAGCACACCAATCCATGCGGATGCGCGGAGCAGCCGACGCTTGCGGAGGCCTATCGCAAAGCGCTCGAAGCCGACCCGATTTCCGCCTTCGGAGGCGTTCTTGCCTTTAACCGCGAAATCGATAAAGAGACCGCCACTGATGTAGCCAAGCTCTTCGTCGAAGCGATTGCGGCTCCGGGCTTCTCGGAGGACGCGCTCGAAATCCTAAGGGCGAAAAAGAACCTTCGGCTGGTGAGAATCTCGCCGCTCGAAAGGCCTGAACTTGTTATCAAGTCTATTTCGGGCGGTTTGTTGGCCCAGACCGCGGATACAGACCATCTGGATGACTCCACGCTTCAGGTGAAGACCGCTCGCAGACCCACTCCGTTAGAACTGGAAGCGCTTTTGTTTGGCTGGAGCGTTGCGAAGCATGTCAAATCGAACGCTATCGTCTACGCGCGGCCGGGCCAGATTGTGAGCGTTGGCGCGGGGCAGACGAGCCGTGTCGACAGCGTCAAGGTTGGAGCGATGAAGGCAATTCTGCCGCTGGAGGGTGCCGTCGTTGCCTCCGACGCCTTCTTTCCGTTTCCCGATGGTGTTGAGGAAGCCGCGCGCCACGGCGTCACGGCGGTAATTCAGCCGGGCGGCTCGGTTAAAGATGAAGAGGTAATTGAGGCGGCGAATCGCCTGAATCTGGCGATGGTGTTTAC
>JAICXK010000262.1 GCA_025980435.1 Bryobacteraceae bacterium | reverse complement strand
GCGAGTAAGAAATTCGCCGCAGGGCCGGCTAAGGCCATTTTCGCTGCACGATGGGGATAGCGTTGGGACCAATCGGGGTCGTACGGAGCGCTGGCCCAGCCCATCATCCACCCGCCCGCCACGAACGAAATGATCGGAACTAGCACCATTCCGAACGGCTCGCGTTTGATGTGGGGCAAAGGATTTAGTGTGACCTGGCCGCCATGAAAAGCGGTCAGATCGCCTCCCCATTTGGCGGCGAGCGCATGAGCAGCTTCATGGCAGGTTGTCGCAAGCAGGAAAACCACGTACCAAAGCAGTCCGAGCGCAATCGTATCCGGCATCATTTGATTGGTGAATAGAGCTTAGGTTTGCTCTCGGCCGAACCGCAGACGACAAAAAACGATCGTCTGCGCCACTTATCCAATCGCAGACGACGAAAAGCGATCGTCTGGTGCTGAAGCAAACGTGCCATGCACGTCTGCGCCACAGCGGTTTATACTGATTCAGGTTCAATTTTGGGGGAATTACCATGTCGTTGCTTCGTATAGCCGCCGGTGTTTTATATATGAGCGCCTTTACGCCGGTATTTCTGTTTGGCCAGTTCGAATCGGGAACCGTGCTCGGGACCGTTCATGATCCGAGCGGCGCGAACGTCAGCGGCGCCACTGTAACGCTCGACAATACAAAGACGGGAGTCGCGCTGCAGACGAAGACCAACTCCGACGGTGATTACGAATTCGTCAACGCGCGCCTCGGCACATATCGTGTTAAAGTCGAGGCGGCCGGCTTTCAGACGGCTACCACCGATAGTTTCGATCTGACGGTAAACGCCCGGCAGCGGGTCGATCTGACGCTGCAATTGGGGCAGACTTCGCAGAACATTACCGTCAGCGGCGCGGCGACGCAACTTGAAACTGAGAGTAGCGGACGCGGCCAGGTCATCAATGCCAAGCAGATCGTTGATCTTCCGCTCAATGGACGATCTTATGCGGACCTGACGCTGCTGGTGCCGGGGGTGGCCAGATCTCCACTCGAGAATCAGACCGATAACAGCCGGGATGCCTCTTTCAATGTGAACGGCCAGCGCAGCGAGTTGAACAACTTTCTGCTCGACGGAATCGACAATAACGCCTACGGGACGAGCAATCAGGGCTTTTCGAACCAGGTGATCCAGCCGAATCCAGATGCGCTTGCCGAGTTCAGAGTGGAAACCGACAACTACAGCGCCGAATACGGGCGCGCGACGGGGGCGGTAATCAACGCCACCATTAAGAGCGGCACCAACCAGTTGCATGGCGAACTTTGGGAATTTCTGCGCAACACGGACCTGAACGCAACCGGCTTCTTCAAACCGGTGAACGGGGTGAAGCCGGCATTTATTCAGAACCAGTTCGGCGCCGCGGCAGGCGGTCCAATCATAAAAAACAAGGCCTTCCTATTTGCCGATTACGAGGGATTCCGGCGCGTTTTTCACCCGATTCTGTTTGCCACCGTCCCGACGGCGGCAATGAAGCAGGGCAACCTCGGACTGGCCGTCAGAAATCCCATTACGGGCATTCTTTACCCGAACGGCGTTCCGCAATCCGCTATCATTCCATTCGCCCAAACGGTGCTTTCCGAGCTGCCAGACCCGAATCTGCCGGGCAATTCCAACAATTTCGAATCGGCACCGGCCGACACAATCAAGAGCGATAAGGGCGATATCCGCTACGACGAGTACTTCGGTCAGAAGGTGGCCACGTTTGTCCGATACAGCCAGGATGATGGACGCATATTCAGCCCGCCGGCTATTCCGGGTCCCGCCGGAGGAAACGCGAATGGGAACGTTTATATACGGAACAAGCAGCTTGTACCGGGCGTGACGTGGACGATAAGTCCCACTTCGGTTCTGGAGGTACGCGCTGGACTGGATTACACGGAGGGAGGGAAAACTCCGCTAGGTCTGGGCAGTTCAAACAGCCAGTACAACATTCCCAACCTGCCGACGAATCCGGCGTTTGCGGGAGGGCTGTATTCGCTGAACCTGGGCGGCGGGCTGTCGCAAATCGGGCGTCAAAGCAGCAACCCGCAGTATCAATATCCGCTGGTTCTCGACCCGAAGGTGAACTATTCCAAGATTTTGGGCAGGCACAGCCTTAAGTTCGGCTTTGAATATCAGTTGATCGATACGCAAGTTCAGGATTTTCATCCCAAGTACGGGGTCGATAATTATACCGGATATTTCAGCAATCCCAAATATCCGAATTCATCCGGCTTGAAGTCACAGCAGCAGCAGGTCTACAGCCTGGCCGATTTGATGTTTGGCGCCCGCAGCCATTATGAACTGAACAACTACTCGGTTGCGCATCTGCGTCAACGAATGTATTTCGGGTATGTGCAGGACGACTTCAAGATGAGCGACAAGCTGACGTTGAACCTGGGCGTCCGGTATGAGTTTGCGACACCGCAATGGGATCGCGACAACAAGTTGGCGAATTTCGATCCGCTCACGGGAAGCATGATTTTCGCGAAGAGCGGCAGCCTGTACGACCGCGCCCTGGTGCATCCGAATTACAACAATTGGGCCCCGCGAGTAGGCTTTGCATACCAGGTGGCGCCTAAAACCGTGATTCGCAGCGCATACGGCATCAGCTACGTCCAGTTCAATCGTCTGGGCGGAGAAAATCTGCTGGTATACAACGGCCCAAACATCGTGGATGCCATCATAGACCAAGTTCCAGGCCAAGGCACGGGGACCTGTACTTCCGTGGGCGATGCTCCGGGCTCGTGCTTCCGCCCGACATACCTGGGGTTTCCGCCAGATTTCACAAGCCCGTCGGCCTTTAAAACATCAACAACCCAGGTCCGCTACATACCGGCACAGAACCGGACCGGATACGTGCAGAGCTGGCACTTCACGGTGCAGCGGGAACTTGGCCACGATCTGCTGCTGGACGTTGCATATGTGGGGAACCACAGCGTCGGGCTGATGATCCTCGCCGATGCCAACCAAGCCGTGCCCAACCTGTTAGGGCAAAATCTTTCGGTGAACGCGCGCCGGCCAGTTGGGAACTTCACCACAATCGAGGAAGCGTTTGCGGGCGGATTCGGCAGCTACAATGCGCTGCAGGCGAAAGTGGAGAAGCGCTATTCGAGAGGACTCTATTTCATCAATTCGTTCACGTGGTCGAAGGCCATTGATAACGCGCCGGGGCATCTGGAAAACTATGACGGCGATAGTTCGCGGATTAATATGTACAATCCCAAGTCGGAAAGGGGAATTTCCAGCTACGATCAGCCGTTTAACAACACAACGTCCGTCCTTTACGACCTTCCGTTCGGCCGCGGCCGCCATTTCAACATTCAAAATCGCGCTTTGGACCTGGTGGCGGGAGGCTGGTCGATCGACCTCATCAACACCGTCACATCGGGGCTACCGATCAATATTGGCTACAGCCTGACGACGCAAGGCCAGACGAGCCCGCTGCTCACACCGAGGCCGAATCTCACGGGAGCCTCGTTGTATCTATCTGGAAGGAATCCCACGCATTACCTCAATCCGGCGGCGTTCAGCGCTCCGAACTATACGCAGCCATTTGGCGATGCCGGGCGAAATATTGCTCGAGGCCCTTCGTTTGAGGAGCTTGATTTCGGGCTGCACAAGAATTTCGGCTTGTGGTCTGAATCGAGCCGGCTAGAGTTCCGGGCCGAGGCATTCAATCTGCTCAACAACACGAATTTCAACGTGAATTCCGGGTTTAGTACTACGTACGGAAACAGCTCGTTTGGTGTATTCACGCAGACGCTGCCGGCCCGGCAAATCCAGCTGGCTCTCAAGCTGGTGTTCTAGCGGGGCTGGGGGCGGTACTCTTTCGGTCTTTTCTTCAGTTTCTTTTTCTTACTTATCATTGACAGGCGTGTTTCGAAATCCTTACAATTGCTTTCAAAGCTCGTGGTTTCAGTTGCCGGGCCTCCTTTGGAGGAAACCGGCGAAAGGGTTGAAAAGTTATGAGGAAAATCTTGAAGTGCTCCGGGGGCGCATTGCGCCGGGTTTCGTCCACCGTTCTGCTAGGCGTGTCCGCGCTGCTGGTGGCCTCCTTGCCAGTTCTGGGCCAGGAAGTAACGGGTGCTATTAACGGGATCGTGACGGATCCTTCGGGCGCCGCCATCCAGGGGGCTAAAGTCACGGCGACGGATTTGGACCGCGGTACTGTATCCGCCATTACCACGGGTGGGAATGGATTCTATAACTTCCCGCGCCTGCCAGTCGGCCGTTACGAAGTGCGGGTCGAGAACGCTGGTTTCCAGGCTTCGGTGAAGCCGGATGTGGTTCTGCAGCTCAATCAGAACGCCAGAATCGACTTCCAGATGCAGGTTGGCAATGTCAACCAGACTGTGGAAGTGAGTTCCGCCGCACCGGTCCTGCAGACGCAATCGACGCAATTGAGTACAGTCATCGACGCGCGCACCAATACGCAGTTGCCGCTGGCTACGCGCAATTACGTCCAGCTCACTCTTCTGGCGCCGGGCAGCGTTCATCCGAATCCTCAAAATTTCGAAAATGGCCAAACTACCGGTAATGGCGCGCGGCCGTATATCAATGGAAACCGGGAGCAGGCGAACAACTTCATCCTCGATGGCGTGGACAACAACCAAGCCTCCGATAACCTGGTGGGCTACGCGCCAAGCCCGGATGCCATTCAGGAATTTAACCTGATTTCGCAGAACGCGTCGGCCGAGTTTGGCAACTTCATGGGCGGAATTGTCAGCACGTCGATTAAGGCCGGCAGTAATGGCTTTCACGGCGACGTCTTTGAATTTTTCCGCAATGACAAGCTGAACGCCAATCAATGGTCGAACAATTTTGCCGGACGCGATCCTGTAACGGGCAAACCGGTTCGCCCCAGGCCGTTACTGCGCTGGAACGAATTCGGCGCTACGCTGGGCGGCCCCATCAAGAAGGACAAGTTATTCTTCTTCGTGGATTATCAGGGAGAGCGCTTCGATACTCCTGCCAGCAGCGGCTCCTTTACCGTACTTACCGCCAAGGAGCGCAAGGGGGATTTCTCGGAGCTTCTCTCACAGGGAATCCACATTCAAAATCCAAACCCGAACGGCCCGGCCTTTATCAACAACGTGATTCCCGCTAACCTGTTGAGCCCCGCGGCCACCGCGATCGTGAACTCCCAATACTATCCGCTCCCCATCAACAGCAACCTGGTGAATAATCAGGTCAACACGTCGCACAGTGCAACCAATGTCGATCAGGGCGATGCCAGAGTGGACTGGAATGTTTCCGATCGGGATCGCGTATTTGGACGTTATTCGCAGGCCTTTATGAGCATCCCGGGCACGAATAGCCAACCGCTTATTTACAACTCCTTCGCGAACTATCCGATTCACAACGGCGTTCTTGACTGGACCCGAACCATGGGTCCAGCTCTGGTCAACGATGCGCGGATCGGGGTCAACTACGTTGTTATCAATAATGGGGCGGCCAGTAACGGGCTGCCGGATCTGAATAAGCAATTCGGAATTCCGGATATTCCGTCGAGCATTCTGACGGGCCAATCGTTCTCGACCAATAACTTCATTAGCAATATCGGGAACAGCAATGTCTACCAGTTATTTGCCGACACCACCATTGAGTACGAAGATACGGCGATCCTCACAAAGGGTTCGCACACTATGCACTTCGGGTTTCAAGGTTACCGGCAGCGCATCAATACCTTTTACTCGGGAAATAATGGCCTTGGCGGAACGTTCTCTTACAATGGCCAGTACAGCGGCCGCGCCGAATCGGATTTTCTGATGGGTCTTCCGGATGAGGTCGGCAGCGGTACTTCAGGCGGAACCTGGGGGCAGCGGGCGAATATCTTCGGCGCTTACATCCAGGACGACTGGCGCGCCAACAACCACCTGACCGTCAACTTAGGCCTGCGTTATGAGATTCATACGCCGTGGGTAGAAGTGCATGATCGTCAGACCAACTTTGGCCTGATTTCAGGCGCAATCGAACAGCCCGGTCAAAACGGGAATAGCCGCGCTCTCTACAATACCTACAACGGAATCGGCAACTGGCAGCCGCGCATTGGATTTGCCTGGACTCCCGGCGGCGGCAACACCGTCATTCGCGCGGCATATACGCTGTCATCCTATCTGGAAGGGACCGGGACGAATCTTCGCCTGACGATTAATCCGCCGTTCTCCTCCGAGCATGACGGCCTGTATACGAACCTTGCTTATCCGGCTTCCACTTTGGATGACGGCTTTACTCCGCTGATCGGCACAAACCCATGCACCCAGGCCGGACTGGTTGCGGCATCTCCTGCTTGTTTCGCCGGCGTTACCCTGCGTGTTTGGGACCCCAATGTTATGCCTGCTTTGTCGAACCAGTGGAATTTCACGGTACAGCGGCAGATTGGCAATTCGACCACCGTGCAACTTGGGTATGTAGGTCAAAGGGCGACGCACCTGATGGTCGCGACTCCCTATCTGCAAAAACAGCTGCTCGCCAACGGCACCGTGGTGAACAGCCCATACCTGTCCGGCAATCCAGTGCTCCAAAAGGAAATCGGCCAGATCTCCGGAACGGCTTCCGACGGTAACCAGAGCTATAACGCGCTGCAGGCCGTTTTCCAGCGGCGTCTGGCGCAGGGCCTTTCGTTCCAGGCCAATTACACGTGGTCCAAGTGCATGGAAGATTCCATCGGGTACTACGGCGCAGGCGGACAGTCGGCACCGGCATCGGCGTACTGGCAGAATCTTTACAACAAGAAATCCGAGTGGGGACCGTGCTTCTTCGATGCAAGCCAGATTTTCTCAGGCTACGTGACGTATGATCTGCCGTTCGGCCGCAATCGCATGTTCGGTAAGAACATGAACCGGATTCTGGATGGCTTTGTAGGCGGTTGGGAAGTGAATGCGATCGCCAGCTTCCACGGCGGGTTCCCGCTGACCATCAGCTCCAGCGACCAATCCGGCACCAAGGCCCGCAGCGCCCGCGCGGACTGCCTGAGCCCGGCGGTTGTCTTTGGCACGCAGAACGTCGCGGCAACCCTGGGCGGCGGATACCAATGGTTCAGCCCGGCTTCTTACGCGAAGCCTCAAAAAGGCACCTTTGGAAGTTGCGGTGTCGGCACCGTTCGCGGTCCGGGCCTGAATACGGTCGATTTAAGTGTCGTCAAACACTTCGCCGTGACCGAACACCAAAACCTGGAAGTCCGAGGCGAGTTCATTAACGTGTCGAACACGCCGATTCTGAATGCGCCGAACCGCTCAATCGGTTCCAATCTCG
>JAICXK010000073.1 GCA_025980435.1 Bryobacteraceae bacterium | reverse complement strand
GATACCGATCTTGCTGCCGGTCGCGGATTGCCATTCACCGTGGTACCACGGGCCCGCCACCATGAAATCGTCGTTCTTCGGATCGTTCTCCAGTGAATGCCGGAAGATCTGCCACGGCCCCCATGGATCTTCCTGGTCCCAAAACCCGGCGACGTTCAGATTGGCGACCGGACTGGAGTGCAATTGATCCACCCATGCTTCTTTATGCCAGAACCGATCGTAGTTGGGATGCTCGACAATTTCATTCCAGAACGGAATGGAACCGTGCAGGAACTTTGCATTCACATTTGATAGCGGGCCGGCGTTCAGATACCACTGATACGTGTCATAAGTATCGAACTGAAAGTGCTTGTTCGCGTTCTTCTCGGCTTGCGTCAGCACCGAATATTCCACCGCGTAGCTTTCCCGAAGCGCGCCATACCGGTGCATATCGTCATTCATCCATTGATCGACCGGCGCGGCCTGCTCGGATACCGCCTTCAGGGCAGGATGAGGATGAAGCAAGGTCAGCGCCGCGGTGAGGCCATCGTAAGAGACGCCCATAATGCCCACCCGCCCGTTATTTTTTGGAACGTTTTTGACTAGCCAGTCAATCGTGTCATAGGCGTCCGTGGTCTCATTCGTTGCTTTCGGGTCCGACAGGTCCACGTAAGAAGAGAGCTTAAACACACCCTCGGATTTGAACCGGCCACGCAGATTCTGGAAAACGAAAATATAGCCGTCGTGCGCAAGCTCTTTGTAGCGGGGCGCAACGGGCTTGGGAAACGGTCCTGCAGGTACGCCGTAAGGAGTTCGCTCCAGCAGGATGGGAAGACGTGTGTTCTGTTTGATGGGAGTGAGGATTACCGTCTGCAGTTTAATTCCGTCCCGCATCGGTATCATGACTTCCTGCCATTTGAAATCGGACGTAGACCTGCCGAAATTAGACGGCGTTGCCGCAAGAAAAAGCAGTACGCCCGCAACAATCGCAACCGGAGTGTTTCGCACCAGGAAGAAAAGTATACCAGCCTACGTCGCGCTTCCCGAATGAGAAGATTTCGACCGATGCCGGCGACGTTTTCCCCGCCGCCACTCTCGTTCGTCCCTGAACTTCTGGGCGAGGCCCGACGGCAAATAGAAACGTTTCCGGCAGTCGTGACAGCGATAAGCGCGCATGCCCCACAGGCGCATGAACACGTCGCTGAATCGCCAGTGCCTCGACCGGCTCACGTTTGTAGAGTTGCAGCGTGGACACATGAGAGAACTCCCACCGGGCCTGTCCGTATAGATACGTACACTACTGTAATCGATGTCAGAGAAACACTTCACACCCAGCCCATATATTTGTAAATTCTTAGCAATCTTTCTTGGTTTAAGGTAATTTTTCTTGACAGTGTGGCGGCTTCAGCGATAAATTATTCACGCTGCTGTGGGGAATGTGGGGTCCATCCGCCGGTTATTCCTCTTTATTTTCGTTTTGCGCTCCATGGGAGGCAATCATGCAAAAATTCGCGGGTTTATCGCTGCTCTCTTTGTTGCTTGCGCTCGGCACCCCAGCGGCAAGAGCTCAGGTTCTCTATGGCTCAATTGTCGGAACGGTTACTGACCCAAGCGGCGCGGTCGTTCCCAACGCTGAAGTCAAGGCCGTAAATCCGCAGACGGGAGAGACCCGCGATGTGAAGTCCGACAGTGCGGGGCGCTACAGCATCGGGAATGTGCTGCCTGGGGTTTACGAAATTCATGTGACGGCCACTGGCTTCCGCCCGGTTACTTCAACCGGTGTCACGGCGACCATCAATACGGTTACTCGAATTGATGTTCAAATGCAGCTTGGGTCGCAAGCGCAGGAAATCAATGTCTCCGCAACTGCTGCAGCTTTGCAAACCGACAAGTCGGACACCCATACGGAACTGAGCCCGCGGGAGTTGGCAAACCTCCCCCTGCCGAACTATCGCAACTTTCAAAGTCTGTTCAACCTGGTGCCAGGGGCAACCCCGGTCGCGTTTACGAATTCCATCACCGACGTGCCCCAGCGCTCACTCAGCACGAACGTGAACGGCACGAATCGAAATAACAACAATACGCGCGTTGACGGAGCGGCTGATATCTTTGTCTGGCTTCCGCACGCAACCTTGTATGTTCCGCCTGAGGAAACCATCGAAACCGTGAATGTCACAACCGGCAGTTTCGACGCGGAACAGGGCATGGCGGGTGGCGCGGCGGTAACGATTACGACAAAATCGGGAACCAACAACTTTCACGGGGTCGCGTTTGCGTACTGGGATGATAACCTGCTGGAGGCCCGCAACTTCTTCTACTACGGGAAGGGCACTCCGTTCAGCCTCCACAATATCGATGGCGGTACTCTGGGCGGCCCGATCGTGAAGAATAAGCTTTTCTTTTTCGCTAGCTGGGAGGGTACACGCGAACGGACGAACTATTCGGCGCTCTCGACGGTTCCGACTGCCGCTGAACGAAACGGAGATTTCAGCAGCTACAAAACGACCATTTACGATCCGTCCACCGGAACTGCAAGCGGGAAGGGCAGGACGCCGTTTCTCAACAACGTTGTGCCTGCCAGGGAATTCAATCCGATTACGCTAAAGCTTCAAAGTCTGGTTCCCATGCCGAATCAACCGGGAACGACCTCCAACTATTTCAGCTCCGGCACGCAATCGCTGACCCGCGACAATATCGACGGTAAGATCGATTGGGACCGCACATCGAACCATCACATATTCGGCAAATACAGCGTTATGAAAGCGCTGGTAATTTGCCCCTTCAGTCTTGGTGCAGCGGGCGGTACTGGACTTTGCAACGGCAACGGCGCGGGTACGGCGCCAACGCTGACGCAGTTGGCCACGCTCGGCCATAGTTTCATTCTCAGCCCCAATCTGCTTTTGGACCAGGTGCTCGGGTTTACCCGCATGGGGCAGCATGGGCACGACGATTTTTTCGGTCAGAACATCGGGTTAGAACTCGGGATCCCGGGCACCAATGGCCCCGATATTCGGCAAAGCGGCTTCCCGATTTTCAACATAACCGGTTTTAGCAGCCTGGGCCAAACCGCGAACTATAGTCCCTTCTTTCGCAACGACCAAACCTGGACAAACAGCAACAATCTGACATGGACGCGCGGCGCGCATGAATTGCGTTTTGGGTTCGATTTGGTCCGCTTCCAGCTCAATCAATGGCAGCCGGAAGCCGGCAATTTCGGTCCTCGCGGCTATTTCACCTTCGACGGCGCTGTTACGGCGCTAAACGGAGGAAAATCTCCAAACCAATACAATGCGTATGCGGCATTCCTCCTGGGACTCGATCAATCCGTCGGCAAAACGCTGCAGAACATCTACCTGACGGGTCGCGAATGGCAGTTTGGCTGGTATGGACGGGATCGGTGGCAGGTTTCTCGAAAGCTGACACTCAATCTCGGGCTGCGATATGAGCTGTATCCGCTCGTTCGGAGGACTAACACCGGTATCGGCAGGTTTGATCTGGCGACCAACAATATCATCATTGGCGGCGTGGGCAACAACGACCAGAACGCCGGCGTCACAGTCAGCCATAAACTGTTCGCGCCGCGCGTGGGCCTCGCATATCGGGCGACAGATTCCACAGTGATTCGTTTGGGCTATGGCATCAGTTATGATCCTTTGCCCATGGCGCGTGTATTTCGCGATCCCTACCCGCTGACAATTCCGCAGAGCTTCACAGGCCCAAACAGCTTCACGCCGTATGCCTCTATTTCGGCTGGTATCCCGCCCGTCAGCGTGCCCGATCTGTCGACAGGCATTGCTCCGGTTCCTCCCTCGACCGTGATTAGTCGCAGCCCGTTCCCTGGCTTATTACATCGTGGCTACATTCAGTCTTATAACTTCACCATTGAGCGGCAGCTTCCAAGGAATTTTGTGGTGAGCGCCGCGTTTGTCGGCACCGCGACCACACATCAATTCGTCGACCATGAAATGAATGCCGGTTACCCGGGCAGCGGCACTGCCGGGCTTCCTCTGAATGCAACGCTGCACCGCAAGGTCTCGACGCTGTTCGAAGATGGTTGGCTGAGTTCGCATTACAACTCGCTCCAGATAGGCATCACTCATCGCTTCGCCGCAGGATTAATGCTCAAAGGCGCTTACACGCGCTCCGAGGCAATCGACATGGCTGACGATGACGGGCGCGTCGGATTACTGTTCAACTATGCTCCGGAAATCGCTCGAAACGAAGCCGTCGCAGGTTTCGATATTCCGAACAATTTCCAGATTGGCGGATTGTACGACCTTCCATTCGGCAAGGGCAAAGCGTATTTCCAGAGTGGCGTGGTGGGCCACATACTCGGCGGATGGGAAGTCAACGGCACGTTCAGCGCTTACTCGGGTCTTCCCTTCACGGTAACCGCATCGGGCGCTTCACTCAACGCTCCAAACAATACCCAGACTGCCGATCAGGTTCTGCCTACGGTAGCGGTCTTGGGCGGAATTGGAGCCGGTCATCCGTACTACAATCCAGACGCTTATGCACCGGTAACCGCCGTCCGCTTCGGCACTTCGGGCCGCAATGTTCTTCGGGCTCCTCGAACGTTCAATGCGAATGTCAGCCTGTTTCGCACATTTCCCATCAATGAACGGATTACGCTTCAGTTTCGCGCGGAATCCGATAACGTATCGAACACGCCGCATTTCCTTGCGCCGAATGCTAACGTTTCTTCCGGAAACTTTCTCAATATCACCAGTGCAAATATGGATCAGCGTCAATTCCGGCTCGGCTTGAAGCTGGCCTTTTAAGCCCGGAGCCGGCATTTTACATGAAGCGAATGAGAGCGTTTTTGGGGCTGGCAGTTTTCGCGGTGCTGATTTGTTCTGCTTCGGGGGCTGAGGATCCCCATCGGAACTATGCGGAATCGGATACGATCAACCGGTTCGGAATCGTGGCAACCAGCCAGACCCTCGCTTCACAGGCAGGAGCGGCAATCCTCGAACACGGCGGGAGTGCCGTCGATGCGGCCATCGCGGCGAACGCTGCTTTGGGCGTGATTGAGCCGATGATGAACGGTGTGGGCGGCGATCTGTTTGCCATCGTCTACGAAGCAAAGACCGGCCGAGTCTTCGGAATCAACTCCAGCGGTTGGGCGCCCAAGGGCATGAGTATAGGGTTTCTTCAAACGCACGGAATAACGAAAATTTCTGGGCACAGCGCTTATTCCGTAACCGTGCCGGGAACGGTAGCTGGTTGGGCGGCCCTGCGCCGCAAATTCGGCAAGCTCTCTCTTAAAGACGATTTGACACCGGCCATCTTCATGGCCGAACACGGTGTTCCTATCCCGGACATGGATGCGCAGGCGTGGAAGATTTTTGCCCCCCAATTTCAGAAGTCCTCAGGATTCGCCCATACGTTCATGCTTGGCGGTCAGCCGATGGTAACCGGCGAAGTCTTCCGCAACCCCGACTTGGCGCGCACGCTGCAGCAGATCGCCAATGAGGGTGCGGACGGGTTCTATCGCGGACCGCTTGCTGCTTCGATAGTTGATTTTCTTGACTCGCTCGGCAGTCCGATGTCGCGGGAGGATCTGGCGGAATTCTCACCTGAATGGGTCGAGCCGATTTCGACTACCTATCACGGCTGGACGGTGCGAGAACTTCCGCCGAACGGTCAAGGCATTGCCGCTCTGGAGATGCTCAACATCATGGAACGCTTCCCGCTCAAAGAAGATGGCCACAACAGCGTGAAGGCGCTTCATATCATGATTGAAGCCAAAAAACTCGCTTACGCAGACCTGGCGCGGTACGTGGGCGATCCACGCTTCTCGAAAATTCCGGTCGCTCAGCTCCTCTCAAAGGACTTTGCGGAAGATCGCGCGAAGCTCATCGGAGATACTGCCAACTGCAAGGTCGCGCCCGCAGAATTGATAGCGGCTTTGACTACCGCCGGGCGTGACACGACATATCTTACGGCGGTAGATCGCGACGGCAACATTGTTTCACTCATACAGAGCAACGCAGGCGCTTTTGGAAGCGGGCTGGTGGCGCCCGGGACCGGCTTCGTATTGCAGAATCGCGGCGCCGGGTTCACACTTGCGCCGGATCTCCCTAATTCGCTCGCGCCGCGCAAGCGGCCGTTTCACACCATCATTCCGGCGCTACTCAGTAAGGGCGATGTAACCATTGGTTTCGGCATCATGGGGGGCTTGAATCAGCCGCAAGCGCACGCGCAATTTGTCTCGAATATCGTCGATTTCGGCATGCTTATCCAGGAAGCGCTCGATGCCGCTCGCTTTACCAAGCCAACGTACAATGGCTGTGACGTTTTCATCGAATCGCGTGTGCCCGAGACGGTACGCGCCCGGTTAGCCGATAAGGGCCACCAAGTCGAAACCGTAGATGCCTATTCGCAGAGGATGGGGCGGGGGAACGCCGTCATGGTGGATTCACACAAAATCAAGTACGGCGCCTCGGATCCGCGTGCGGACGGCCAGGCAGTCCCCGAAAATCCCGCTTACTGGGAAACTCCCAAGGCTCGGTCAAAGTAAATAGCATCTTGCAACCCGCATACCGGGATAATTCCGATCACTGTTCCGGGTTGAAAGGGATCACGGATTCGGCGACACGCCGATCATTGGTGGGTGTATCCCGGTTCGTGATCGGCTTGATTTCGGACTGATTCTCACAGCCAGACGCGCGGACGACGCCGGATAACGATCCGGCAACTAAACCTTTCTCAAAAGGAAGGAATCAGATTGTCGGCCAGGAGATCACCTATTGTGTATGACTACTTGAAGCGTGCCGAGGCGACCGCGCTTCGCTGGCCGCTGCCGGATGACTGGGGCCATGAGCGGCCAACCTCAGCGGCCAAGCTGCGCAACAAATGCTCGTGTCAAACGTTCGAGCCCTCTCTGGGCACACTATCCACTGCGGCCCGACCGCTCTTCCGCGGGACGACTCATGCCATTCCGGGCTACAGTAGACAGAGGCGCGCGGTCGATGGCTGCTCAATTCCGTTTTGGCCCTTATGATCTGGACGTGGCCGACCTGGAACTGCGGAAGAACGGAGTTCGTCTTAAGCTGCAGGACCAACCGTTCCGGGTTCTCGCGGCTCTCGTCGAGAAACCGGGGGAAGTCATTACGCGCGAGGAGCTCCGCAACCGGTTGTGGGGCCACGACACGTTTGTCGATTTCGACCAGTCACTCAATAAAGCGATTAATCGACTCCGGGAAGTGTTGCGGGATGACGCTTCCCAGCCACGTTATATAGAGACCGTTCCACGCCGGGGCTACCGCTTTGTCGCGCACGTGCAAGCGAGCAATGGAGCCGCCCCCGTTTCTTCACCCGTTCCCAATGTCCTCCCAACAGAAGACCGAAGGCCTGTTCGTCGGCGGGTCCGCCGCCGTGCGCTGATAGCCGTCGTCTCTGTGGCTACCGCCTTCGTCCTGGTGGCAGTATGGCGAATGCATCGGCCCGCGAAACCAGCACTGGGTCCGCCGCGGCTGCTGGTTCGCGATGCCTTGTCCCCCGGTCTATCGAGCGATGGGAAATTACTCGCCTATATCTCAAATGTGGGGGGAGACGTGCCGCAGGTCTGGGTCCGGCCGGTCGCGAGTGGTAACGCGTTACAAGTGACTCGGGGCACAGCTCGGCATTACTTCAGCGAATTGTCCCCCGACGGCACCCACCTTCTGGTGGCCTCGGAGGAGCAAGGAACTGACGTGCAGCTCATGTCAGTATTCCCAGGCGAGGCCGAGATTCCCATTCCTCATGCACTTTGGTGCCGCTTCTCGCCGGTGGGCGAAATGCTCTTATGCGCTGTTGCCGAGCCGCCGCAAGCACCCGATCCAACAATCTCGCTCGTGATGCTGTCCCGCGGAGAGCAGCATCCCGTTGCCTTCGTTAATCGCGAGTACCAGATGACAACCCCTCCGGTTTGGTCGGCCACCGGTACCAGCTTTCTCTTTTTGGGCCGCCGCCGGAAGGAACCCGCAGCCGATTTCTCCTGGTGGATCGCCGACCTCTCCACTGCGTCCGTCCGTCGCCTGGCCCTGCCGGGGCTCGTGCAAGGAAAGGAGATGCCGCCGGTCGTTCAAAGTTGGAGCCGACTCCCCAATAACCGCATGTTCATTTTCTACTCGGTCCAAGACCAGAATGCGTGGCGCCTCTACCAAATCCGCGTCTCCAGCACGGGCGAGCCGCTCGAAAAGCCGGAGCAGGTGATCGCAGGAACGGGGATTTTCACCGGAGCGGCAGCCGTATCGACCAACGGCACGCTAGTCTATGCAGTCGCCGATCTGAGCGAAGAACTCTTTGAAATCCCGATCGATCCGCACGGACGTCGCACGGGACCAATCCAGCAATTGCCTCTCGCCGACGGCGCTATGTACTATTCGCCCTCCGTTTCTCGTGACGGAAGCCGAATGGTCTACATTCAGGCGGAGTTCGGCCAGGGAAAAATTGTGACCTCGCGAGTTTTTGCCACCGGAACGGAGCGCTTTTTGGACAAAAGCATGGAAGTCCCCCGGGATGGGTCCGCATCACTCTCCTCAAACGGCTCCCGCGTGGTCTTCAACCGCTGGTGCGATTTGAAGGAGAGACCGGACTGCCCCTCGTTCCTGATCTCGGCTGACGGGGGGCGACCCGAACGGATTTGTGACAACTGCCAGGCCCGGGGCTTTTCCGCCGACGGCTCCTGGGTCTTGATGCAACATTATGCCGAACGAGCCCGGGACAATAAGGTTCTCGATCAGATTACCGCTGTCGATTTGGCGACCAAAAACGAGCGTACGTTCCTGCGCGATCCGAATCATTCGGTTTACCATGCCTTTCTTTCGCCAGACGACCACTGGGTGGTTTTTAAGCGATTAGTGAGCTGGACCAAAGCCGAACTGATGATTGCTGCCGTGAAAAACAGATACGCCGCACCGGTCCCAGACTGGATCGCGATCACCGATGGAAATTTCAGTGATGATAAGCCGCAGTTCTCGCCGGATGGAAACACCGTGTACTTCACGTCGGACCGGGACGGATATCTGTGTATCTGGACCCAGCGGCTCGATCCCCGCACGAAGCACCCAGTGGGCTCGCCAACGGCTTACGAGCACTTCCACGATAGTCTGGGCCGCGATGCCGTCGCTTTTGCCGAAAGGCAACGGAAGGCAGACCTGACGGTGGCCGCTGACAAGATTCTGATCAATCTGCCGTTGCGCCGGGACGACCTCTGGCGGATCCAGGTGTTTTGAAGTTCTGAACTCGTCCGCTCTCCCGCCCGCCACCACAACACTCGGCTATCTTCTTCTGCTGCTCTCGACTAAAACGAAAGGAATTCTGGAATATCGCCTGCATATCCTGGGCATCCCAGCTACCCTTCATCACACCGCGGGCGGTGTGAGCGTTGGCACCTAACAGCAAATGTCCAATCTCATGCGCCGCGGCATACGCGAGGAGCACGGTCCAGGGGACGTTGGCCGCGCTCGCCTGATGCTGGACCGCTTCCAGGAACACCGTGGCGTAGACACCTCCCCGCTCGCTCACGACCGAGTGTCCTAAGGCAGGGTGTTGCACATCCCTGCTGTATGTTCGCGGAGCCGAAAGAATCCGCAGGTCGACGACTCGGGCCCCGTCCTTAGGAAGTTGGCAGGAGTATGGGCTTTCCGCTCGGCACACGCGGATGTCGATCACCGCACCGGCCCGGACCAGAATGGCTCGCAATTGGGATAGGCATCCGTCCAGAGTGGCCACGGCGAGCCCGGCATCGTCATGCAAGTGAACGTCCAGTTCGGTCGCACCCACTAGACGGACGTCGGTGATTCCGAAAAGCGCCAGCAAAAGAGAGAAAAGGAATCCGCCTGGGCCAAACATGCCCCGAGACTGGCCAGAATCTGCCGGAAGAAAAATGGCACCACGCGGACATCGTTCTGACGAATCGATTCCGGCAGAGATGACGAGCTAAACCATTGCATGCGGAAGGCTTCCGGTTGTGAGATCCGCACCGCAGTCGGATCTAGTGATCTGCCGGAGAATCTTAGGCTGATGCCGGATCATTCGAAAGGCAGGCTGTTGAATCGTACTTCGGCGGAATCCCCGCTAAGCCGCATTCGACCGCTCATCTTCCCGCAAGAGCGCAAGCAGTCCGCTGGTTACCTCATTGAACACTTTGCGCCTCCGATGGACAATGCGCACGGGTCGGAACAGTTCGGCGGGCTTGAGTGGTAACGCTACGATCCGGCCCTGTTCGATCTCCTCGCGCATCACGCGGCGCGGCATGATGCTGATCCCGGCTCCGTGCGCCACCGCTTCTTTGATCATTTGAATGTTATCGAAGTGCAGAGTCACTTCCACGTTCACCTTATGTTCACGGAAGTACCGTTCAATCTGGCTCTGAATCGGAAGATCGTCATCGAAGCCGATGAAACTCTCGCCTTCCAAGGCGACCGCGGGTACGGCATGGGCGGTTGCAAGCGGGTGTTGCGGAGATACCGCGACTACCATTTCTTCGTCGCGCCAAGGCAGCGCGATCACGTCTCGTGATGATTCGGCATAGCTCATTAGCCCCAGGTCGGCCTGGTCCTCTTCCACCGCCTCCCAGACCCGCTCCGGCCGTAGATAAGACACCTGTAGCTCTCCCTCGGGGAACTGAGCCGCAAATCGCTCTTCTATTTGCGACATTTCCGAAAGTCCCACCGAATAGATGGCTGCGATGCGTGCCACGCCGTTGGCCCGGTTCTTTAAGAGCTGAAGGGAAGCTTCGAGTTCATCCTGGCGCCGCAGCACGTCCCGGCAATACTCGACGTACAGCCTGCCTGCCGGTGTAACGGTCAGGGGTCGGGTGCTGCGGTCGAAAAGCTGGGTCCCTAGTTCCCGTTCCAGTTCCTGCACCGCCTGGCTGGCTGCGGACTGGCTGATTTCGTTCAGGCGTGCTCCCTTGCTGACGCTGCGAGTGTGGGCTACATCTCGAATCAGACGAAGATTTGCCAGGGTCACGACAGACTACTGTACCATAAGAAAAGCCGATAATGTATGCCATGCAAATTCAATTTGACGAATACTGAGATCGTGGGTACACTAACACTATTCCTCCCCTGATCTGATAGAGGACAGCAAGTGTACCTGGAAGATAGCGAAAATCAGATACCCGCCGCGCAGGGGTTGTACGACCCCCGCCACGAACACGACGCCTGTGGAATCGGCTTCGTCGTCAGCATCAAAGCGGAGCCCTCGCATGAAATTGTGCTGAAGGGTCTGGAGATCCTGGTAAATCTGGCGCATCGCGGTGCTTGCGGCTGCGACTCGGAAACGGGCGACGGCGCAGGTATCCTGATCCAGATTCCGCATGAGTTCTTTGCGCGCGAAGTGAAGAGCCTCGGTTTCGCTCTCCCCGCGTCCGGCGAATACGGCGTCGCCATGTGTTTTCTGCCGGTCGAGCCGCAACAGCGCCTCGCTTGTGAAGGTCTGCTCGAAAAAGTTTCCCGGGAGGAGGGCCTCACCGTGCTTGGCTGGCGCGACGCTCCCGTTCAGGTGGATGCGATCGGCCGGGTTGCACGAGCGTCCCAGCCGTACATCGAACAGTTCTTCGCCGGCCGTCCCGCGGGTCTGACCGCCGATCAATTCGAGCGCAAGCTTTACGTAGTACGCAAGCGCGTCGAGGCGCAGGTAGCCGCCTCCGACATGCGGGACAAGGCATTCTTTTACATCCCTTCGTTTTCCTCCCGCACCATCATTTACAAGGGCCTTCTTCTGGCGCATCAGATCGGGGAGTTTTACAACGAGCTTCTCGACCCCGAAACAAAGAGCGCTCTCTGCCTGGTTCACCAGCGCTTCTCGACTAATACGTTTCCTACCTGGCAGCTTGCGCATCCGTTCCGCTATCTCTGCCACAACGGTGAAATCAACACCGTGCGCGGCAACGTGAACTGGATGAACGCGCGTCATTCAGTCATCTCGTCTCCCCAATTCGACGACATGAAGAAGCTCCTGCCCATCATTCAACCCGGTGTCAGCGATTCCGCCTCGCTCGACAATGCGGTGGAGCTGCTTACTATGGCCGGCCGTTCTTTGCCGCACGTGATGGCCATGCTGATTCCCGAAGCCTGGGATGCCGACGCTACAATGCCGGCCGAAAAGCGGGCGTTTTACGAATATCACGCCTCCTTGATGGAGCCGTGGGATGGCCCGGCCGCCGTGGCGTTTACTGATGGGCGCATGATCGGCGCGACACTCGATCGCAACGGCCTTCGCCCCGCGCGCTATCTCATCACCAAGGACGGCTTGCTGGTCATGGCGTCGGAAACCGGCGTGCTTCCGTTCGCCGCCGAAGAGATCGAATCGAAAGGCCGTTTGCAGCCCGGCAGGATGCTGCTGGTAGATCTGGAGCAGCGCCGGATCGTACCGGATGAAGAGATCAAACACCAACTCGCCACCCGCAAGCCGTACGGCGAGTGGCTGGAAGAAAATCAGGTCACACTCGACGCGTTGCCTGAGCCGAATCGCGTGCAAGGCTCCGATCACGAGACCGTGCTGCTGCGCCAGCGCTGCTTTGGCTATACCGACGAGGATCTTCGTTTTGTTATTTCGCCCATGGCTGTCAACGCTCAGGAAGCCATCGGCTCTATGGGAACTGATACGCCGCTGGCCTGCCTCTCCGATCGGCCGCAATCGCTGTTCAACTATTTTAAGCAGCTTTTTGCGCAGGTCACGAATCCGCCCATCGATCCGATCCGCGAGGAACTGGTCATGTCGCTTACCAGCTACATCGGCACGGAGCGCAATATCCTCAGCGAGACGCCCGAAAACTGCCATACGCTGAAAATGCCTCATCCGGTTCTCACCAACCGCGATCTGGAGAAGCTCCGCCGCATCTCACGCGGTGATCTGCTGGCGTCGACGCTGCCGATCATTTTTAGCGCTCTCGAAGGTGAAGCGGGTCTGAAGCGCGCTCTCGATGGCCTCTGCCGCCGGGCATCCCTGGCCATCAAGGCGGGTTATACGCTCTTGATTCTGTCCGACCGGGGAGTGGATGAAGAGTTCGCTCCCATTCCATCCCTGCTCGCCTTGACGGCAGTTCATAATCACCTGGTCCGGGAAGGCACCCGCACCGGGGTCGCGCTGATCATTGAATCCGGTGAGCCGCGCGAGATCATGCATTACTGTCTGCTGATCGGTTATGGGGCGAGCGCGATCAATCCATATCTCGCGATCGAAACAATCGAAGAGCTGGCGGTGGCGGGTGAGCTTCCCGAAACCATAGCTCCGGAAGCAGCCATCAAGCACTACATCAAGGCGGTGAATAAGGGCCTGCTGAAGGTCTTCTCCAAGATGGGGATCTCGACGCTGCAGAGCTATCGCGGCGCGGAATGCTTCGAAGCCATCGGCCTGAACAAAGCGCTGGTCGATCAGTATTTCACTGGCACCGCGTCCCGCATCGAGGGCATCGGCCTGGACGTATTAGCCAGGGAGGCGATCGCGAAACATAGCTTTGCCTTCCGGCCCGTTTCCGAATTCGAACCGGAGCTCGCCATCGGCGGCGACTATCAGTACCGCATCAACGGCGAGCGGCATCTGCTGAATCCACTGACGGTCAGCAAGCTGCAGCATTCGGTCCGGCAGCAGAGCTACGCGACATTTCAGGAATACTCCAAGCTCATCGACGAGCAGAATGAGCGTCTGTATACCTTACGTGGCCTGATGCGCTTCAAGAGCGCGCCTCGTTCCGTGTCGATTGAAGAAGTGGAACCGGCGGCGGCGATTGTAAAACGCTTTGCGACCGGCGCCATGTCGTTCGGTTCTATCAGCAAGGAAGCGCACGAAACGCTTGCCATTGCCATGAATCGTATCGGTGGAAGGTCGAATACGGGCGAGGGCGGGGAAGACGAAGCGCGTTTTCTTCCTTTACCGAACGGTGATTCGCGTAAGAGCGCGATTAAGCAGGTCGCCTCCGGACGATTCGGCGTCACCACCAACTATCTGATCAACGCCGAGGAACTGCAGATCAAAATCGCGCAGGGTGCGAAACCCGGCGAGGGTGGTCAGTTGCCAGGCCACAAAGTGGATTCCGTTATCGCGCGTGTGCGGCATTCCATTCCAGGCGTTGGCTTGATTTCCCCGCCGCCCCATCATGACATCTATTCGATCGAGGATCTTGCCCAGTTGATCTACGATCTGAAAAGCGTGAATCCTGCCGCCCGGATCTCGGTAAAGCTTGTCGCTGAAGTGGGCGTAGGAACCGTCGCGGCCGGAGTTTCCAAGGCGCATGCTGACGTGGTTCTTATTAGCGGCTACGACGGCGGCACGGGCGCTTCTCCGCTCACGTCTCTCCGCCACGCCGGTATCCCTTGGGAACTCGGCCTTGCCGAAACCCAACAAGTGCTCGTTATGAACGATCTGCGCAGCCGCATCCGCGTGCAGGTCGATGGCAAGCTGCAAACCGGCCGCGACGTTGTGATCGCGGCATTGCTCGGCGCTGAAGAATTCGGATTTTCTACAACTCCGTTGATAGCAATGGGTTGCATCATGATGCGCAAGTGTCACTTGAATACTTGTCCGGTGGGTATCGCCACCCAGAACCCGGAATTGCGCAAGAAATTCGCGGGCAGCCCCGAGAACGTCATCAACTTCTTCTTCTACATTGCCGAAGAAGTGCGCGAGTGGATGGCGAAGATGGGCTTCCGCACCATGGAGGAGATGATCGGCCGGGTGGACATGCTCGAGATGCGCAGCGCGGTGGAGCATTGGAAGGCTCGCGGGCTTGATTTCTCATCGATCCTCTACAATCCGCAGGTGCCCAGCCGGGTAGGACGGCGTTGCCTGATCGGCCAGGATCATGGTTTGACTGAAGCTCTTGACCACAAGCTGATGGATACGGCGCGTTCCGCCATCGATCATGGAACTCGTATCGATTTTGAAATGCCGATCCGCAACGTCCACCGCACGGTAGGGGCGATGCTGAGCGGCGAAATTGCAAGGCGGCACGGGTCAAACGGACTGCCCGAAGATACGATTCGTATCCGGATGACCGGATCGGCCGGCCAAAGCTTTGGCGCGTTTCTTACCAACGGTGTTTCGCTAATTCTGGAAGGCGACGCAAACGATTACGTGGGGAAGGGACTTTCTGGCGGAAAGATCATTGTGTTTCCACCCAAAAACTCCACCTTCGCTCCAGAGGAGAACATTCTCATTGGCAATACCGTTCTGTACGGCGCTACCAGCGGCGAAGCATTCTTCAACGGGGTAGCGGGCGAGCGTTTTGCGGTGCGAAACTCCGGGGCGACGGCTGTGGTGGAGGGCGCCGGAGACCACGCTTGCGAATACATGACGAACGGCACCGTTGTGGTCCTCGGAAAGACGGGACGTAACTTTGCCGCCGGAATGAGCGGCGGTATTGCTTACGTTTTTGACCCGCACGGCGATTTTGTTCGCGTGCGCTGCAACTCTGCCGGGGTCGATCTCGAACCGATGTTCGAGCGTGAAGACATACACGTACTAGAGCATCTGATTCGCAAGCACGTCGAGTACACGGGCAGCGCGCTGGGAAAACGCATTCTGGACAATTGGAGAGACAACCTCAAGAGCTTCGTTAAGGTGTTCCCCCACGAATACCGGCGCGCCTTGGGGAAGTCGAAACCCGCCGATCGCACTCCGGACCTTTCGCTTCCGGTTCCTACGCAGGCCGTGGCAGTAGGCGAACGGGTGAGGTAATCGAGTGGGTAAATTAACTGGATTTCTGGAGTACGCCCGCGAGACACCCCAGCGCCGGCCCGTGCTGGAGCGTGTGAACGATTGGTTCGAGGTTTACCAGGACCTGCCTGCGCAGAAATTGCGGGAGCAGGCGGGTCGCTGCATGGATTGCGGCGTTCCGTTTTGCCACACCGGCTGCCCGGTGAATAACCTGATTCCCGATTGGAACGACCTCGTCTATAAGAATCGCTGGCGCGAGGCAATTCGGGCGCTCCATGCAACCAATAACTTTCCTGAATTCACGGGCCGCATCTGTCCGGCCCCGTGCGAAGCGGCCTGCGTGCTCGGCATCAACAGTAAACCGGTAACCATCAAGGTGGTTGAACAGAATATCGTTGACCGCGCGTTTGAAGAAGGCTGGGTCCAACCCGAACCTCCCCGGCGTCGCACCGGCAAAAGAGTCGCCATTGTCGGATCCGGTCCGGCCGGCCTCGCTGCCGCTCAACAACTGAACCGCGCCGGGCATTTCGTGACCGTGCTTGAAAAACACGATCGTATCGGCGGTTTATTGCGCTACGGCATCCCCGATTTCAAGATGGAAAAGGGTGTCATCGACCGGCGTCTCGAACAGCTTTACGCCGAAGGGATCGAGTTTCAAACCAATGTTCATGTAGGTAAAGACATCGCCGGCGATGAACTGCTTCGTGAGCATGATGCCGTGCTGCTCGCCACCGGCGCGGAGCAACCCCGTGATCTTGAGATCCCCGGGCGCGGCCTGAAAGGCATCCACTTCGCCATGGATTACCTCGTGCAGCAGAACAAACGCTGCGCCGGAGATGAATTGGAAAACCAGGAACCGATTCTGGCCAACGGCAAGCGCGTGGTCATCATCGGCGGCGGCGACACGGGCGTCGATTGTTTGGGAACGGCGCATCGTCAGAAAGGGGAATCCGTTCATCAGTTGCAAATCCATTCCATGCCGCCCGAAGAACGGCACCACACCACACCATGGCCGCTCTGGCCCTTGCAATTGCGCGTAGAAGCATCGCATGAGGAAGGAGGGTTCCGAGAGTGGAGCGTCCTCACTACTCATTTCAGCGGTGACGAGCACGGCAATGTGAAAAAACTTCACTGCGTGCGCGTCGGACCGAAGCCCGCCTTTGAGCGCATTCCGGATAGCGAATTTTATCTGGACGCCGATCTCGTTCTGATCGCCATCGGCTTCTCGGGCCCGGTTCGCGCCGGTTTGCTCCAGCAGCTTCCGCTTGCCTTGAACGCGCGCGGCAATCTCCAAACCGACCCGACGTATCGAACTTCCATACCGAAGGTGTTCTCAGCCGGCGATGCCAATCGTGGTCAGTCGCTCGTAGTTTGGGCCATCGCCGAAGGTCGCAAGGCTGCCCACTACATGGATGAATTTCTGATGGGCTCCAGCCAGTTGCCGCTATAACGGCGGGATTGTGGAGCGCGCCTCCGGCCCAATGTCATTTAGTTTTCGTGGGGCAGACGCTTCGTCTGCGCGCGCCCCTCGGGCGCGCTGTTCCGATATTGTTGAAATCTCAAGAGCCGGACGTGGCCGTCCGGCGCGGATCAGGCGATCCGCCCCACCTTGCGGTCTCACTTATGGGAAAAGTAAATGACATTGGGCCTCCGGCCTGCAAAGCCGGTTTTCGAACCGGCTTGGAATGAATGCGCGCTTTCACCCCTAAAAACTAAACCGCGCCTGCAAATTAATCACCCGCCCCGCAAGCCCGGCCTGCGCCAGCCCGAATTGCGGGTTACTGCTCACACCGTCGGAGCTGATCGTGTTTCCCGGAAATGGGTTATTGCTGCCGTTGTTATCCAGATTCGCGAGATTCAGCTTGTTGAAGATGTTGAAGAAATCGGCGCGGAACTCGAACCGGGCATTCTCTCCCAGAATCGGCAGCTTGGGAAGCCCGAACGATTTTTGGAGCGTCAGGTCGGTATCGAAGTAGCTTGGTCCGCGCAGGACATTCCTTCCAACCGAAGGAGCCGGAGGAATACCGCTCGCTGGGAATGTGGGCACGGTGAAGTAGGCGAGAGCGCCGTTCGGGAAATTGGCGCCTGCCTTCTGGAATGTGGAATTGCTGTAGTCGGATCCAGCGCCGCCCAGGTAAGCAGCCGGTCGCAAATTGCAGAATCCGCTATTCGCATACACCACGTTGCAGCCTGTGTTGGCGTAAAGAGGCGTCCAGGGGAAGCCGGAATTCCGGTTTAGAATGCCTGAGATCTGCCAGCCGCCGAGGATCTTCTCTGCCCAGCCGTTCCCTTTGAAGATGCGCGGGCTCCAGATGCCATAGATCTTCAAGTTATGCCGCACATCAAAATCGGCGTCGCCTCTTATGTACTGCAGTCCATAAGGATACTGGCCTGTATAGTAATCGTTCGAGCCGTCGTCGATGGTATGGCTCCAGCGGTACTGCACGTCAACTTGGAAGGAATGCGAAAACCGATGCTCGAGTTCCGCCAAGAATGCGTTATAGTTTGCGTTCGCATCATTCAAGTAAAACGTAAGTGACTGTATACGCGGATTTAGCGGCATGAAATACCAGTTGAAGTTCGTTTGTCGCGTATAGTGATGTGTCGTGCTGCCCTGGTAACCCAGCTTTCCTACCCAGTTGCTCGCAAAATTGTACTCCGTGCCGAGTGAATACCGATACGTAATGGGAGTTGGCAGATTCTCCGGAAAACCGGTCAGTTGAACCGGCCCGCCGCTTGTAGGAATACCGGTTGTCGGATCGAAGCTCTGTATGGCGACGGGATTGACGGGCCAGCCGCTGAACTGATGTACATTGCCGGGAATCCTGTACAGAATGTCGGACCCCTGCAGGAAGAGGCTTGTAATCAGTGGTGGATTACTGCGGCCGTTCAACGTGATCGCCTCTTCCATCCGGTTATACCCGATCCCGAAACCGCCGCGCACCACAAAACGCTCGCTGCTGGGGTCCGGCCGCCATGCGAAACCGAACTGCGGAGCCCAGTTATTCTTGCTCGCGTTGTAAAGGTCGCCGCCGACTTTCAGGCGCGTGCCCAGTAGCGGGTTGGGAAGAGATCCCAGCAGAACGTTGCTGATGTTCCCGTACTTCTCGTGAACGGGCGTGAAATATTCCCACCGGATGCCCAGATTGAGCGTGAGGTTGGGCTTCATTTTGAAATCGTCCTGAATGAATCCAGCCCAGATATTCGAGCGGATGTATTTCGTGGCTGCCGACGGCGTGCCGGTCTTCGGATCGAAGTTCCCGCTCTCGGAATAGGGCGCGTCGTTCGCAAAATCCCACAGATTGCGGAAATTGTACTGGGGCCGCGCCCCGCCGGCTTGGCTGTCGTTATCCTGCTCCCAGTAAAGATCGGCG
>JAICXK010000307.1 GCA_025980435.1 Bryobacteraceae bacterium | reverse complement strand
TCGCCTGTCGGGCTGTTTCCGGATTGCTCCCGAACGACGCGTAAACCGGAAATTACCTAAACTCTGGTCGTCGAAGAGTGGTGATATCGGCAAGAAGCTCCGACTCGCTCTCCGCTCCTTACGTTGACGTTTATGGCCGACTCGGGCGTCCACTCCACTCGGGACGAATGTCTGCAAGTAGCGAATGCGCCCAGATTCTCTAGGAAATCTGAGTGTACACAACGTTGCTTCACTTTATCTCGCGCACCCCGTTTCCGGCGAAGTGCTGATTTCGAACGGCAGATGCCGGATACTAATGTGAGTGGCTGCTCCGTACGGCTTCGCCGTCTGCAACGAGCTCTTTCAAGGCATGCCTTTTGCCGAAAGTTGCCTAGAGATTCGCGCGCTTGGTTATACCGGTCTGGAACTGGCCCCCTTCACCTTGGGGGCGAATGCCGTCGATCTTATACGCGATGAACGCGAGCGTTTGCGACGCGCCATGCGGGAGGCAGACCTTGGATTTGTGGGGCTGCATTGGCTGCTGGCGAGTCCGACGGGCCTCCACGCAACGACCCCGGACAAGGCCGTGCGCAAGCGGACATGGGACTATCTATATTCGTTGGTTGACCTCGCCGCGGATCTCCGGAACGACATCGCCGGAAAGGATGTAGTGATGGTCTTTGGTTCGCCTAAACAGCGCTCCGCCGTGGACGGTATGTCTCCCCACGATGCCGTCCAGGTTCTGACCGAAGAGTTGGCCGGCGCGGCGCCGTACGCGGAAAGTCGCGGCGTTACGATTCTGCTCGAACCTCTTTCCCCGGATCAGACCGACGTCGTGACCACTCTCGCCGAAGCCGCCGCGATCGTAAAGCAAATCGGCAGTCCGGCGATCCAGACCATGTTCGACGTCCACAATGCCATCAAGGAGCGAGAACCCCACAGTAGGCTGATTCGCGAGTTTGCGCCATTTATTCATCACATTCACGTGAATGAACGCGACGGCCGGGAACCGGGGACAGGGGAATACAATTTTCGCGAACTGCTCTCGACCCTCGGTGCCCTGAATTATTCACGCTGGATATCGCTCGAAGTTTTTGATTTCAGCCGGGGTCCGATTGAGATCGCCCGGGATGCGCTGCACTATTTATTAAAAGCTTTGCCATCTACAGCTCTTCCTCAAACCATATGAACCACCGCTATATCGTTACCGGCGGCGCCGGATTCATCGGCTCGGCGCTTGTCCGCGCATTGCTCGCACGGGGCCACCGTGTTCACGTTATCGACAATCTTTCAACCGGCAATCTGAACAATCTGGAAGAAATCGCGGACCAGATTACCGTCCACGAATATGACATTCGCGATTACAACCGGATCGCTCCGGTGATTGCCGGCGCCCACCGCGTGTTCCATCTCGCCGCGCTGCCCTCTGTTCCAAAGTCCATTCTCAATCCTGTTCCGAGCCATGAAAGCAATATCGACGGCACCTTCAACGTTTTCCTGGCGGCGGCGGATGGCAAAGTAGGACGTGTAGTGTATGCGGCGTCTTCTTCGGCCTACGGCGACACCGAAGTGCTGCCCAAGGTGGAAACTATGACGCCCCGGCCCAAGTCTCCTTATGCTGTGCAGAAGCTGCTTGGCGAATACTACGCCAGTGTTTTCGCCGAATGCTTCGGCATTGAAACCGTTTCCCTGCGCTTCTTCAATGTCTTTGGTCCGCGCCAGGACCCCACCAGCGTCTATTCCGGCGTGCTTTCCATTTTTCTTACCTGCCTGATCGAACAGCGCAGCCCTACGATTAACGGCGATGGCGAGCAATCGCGCGATTTTACATATGTTGAGGACGTGGTGGCGCTTCTGCTGAAGGCGTCCGAAGCGCCCGGCGTATCCGGGAAGGTCTTCAACGCGGGGAACGGCAACCGCTATACGCTGAATGAGACCTGGCGGCTGCTGCAGAAGATCGAAGGCGCTGATCTGCCGGCGCAATATGGCCCGCCCCGGCCCGGTGATGTGCGCGATTCGCAAGCGGATACAACCGCTGCCGTCCGCGAACTCGCTCACGCGCCGCAGTTCACTTTCGAGCAAGGCCTGCGCCTCACGCTCGACTGGTATCGCGCCGACCTGGCCCGCAAACAATCCAGCGCCCGTTCGGGCGCTACACTGGTCTCGTGACTCAGCCCGCGCCGGGGATCGTGTGCGATTCATTCCGTCTGGGCCCTGACGGCATCTATCGATGCGATGCCTTCCAGGAATTTTTCTGGCAAAAACACGGATTTGGCACAAGATCGGCTAGTCCGGAGGCGCAGATCACGCTTCGCCAAATCCACTCGGATCAGGTAGTGAATGCGAATTCCTTAAGAGACCGGGACCGCGAGGGCGATGCTCTCATTACCGGCTGCGTAGGCATAAGCATCGGCGTGCGCACGGCCGACTGTGTTCCCATTCTGCTGCTCGATTGCCGCACTCGCACAATCGCAGCCGTTCATGCCGGATGGCGCGGCACTCTATCGGGAATCTCCAGATCCACCATCCAAAAGATGCGCGAGGACTTTGGGACAGACCCTGCTGATGTTTATGTAGCGCTCGGGCCCTGCGTGCGGGCGTGCTGTTACGTTGTGGATCTGGACGTTGCGAATCAATTCGCGCCGCAATTCCCCGAATGGGAGCCGGTCGCCGGTAATAAACGCGCGCTCGATCTTCCCGAAGCGAACCGGCGGCAGATGCAGAACGCCGGAGTGAACCCGCAGCGAATTTTCGATTGCGGGCTCTGTACCACTTGCCAGACCGCCAGCTTCTACTCCTACCGGCGCGAACCGGAAAATCCCGGCCGCATGGTTTCTGCCATCGAACGCCTAGCGTAGGTGCTCGGGTGGCGCGGACGATCGCTTTTCAGTCGTCTGCGTCGCGCCTGGCCTGGCCAGTTGCTCAATCCGCTGTGCCATCTTTTGCCTCATTGCAAACAGATCCTCTGCATTGCGGGAAAACGCGCTCACATCCACGACCATGCTCTCAACTGCCTTGTCCGCGAAAGCGCCATCGCTGAGGCTCTTCAATAGCCAGAGGTACTCATAGTCTTCGATGCCTTCGCGCAGCAGCTCGAAGCGGATGGAACTGACGGGCCCGTCCACGTTTTTTTGCCCGGTATAGCGTTGTACTTCACTGCCCGGATACAGCAAGGAGCCTTCGCCGTTTAGCACTCGCCCGTCGCTGCAGAAATACCCATCCGGATAGGTAAGAGGATTGATCCACGGGTCAACCGTCATGGACCAGAACTTCACATCCCAGTACAGGATGCCCTGCATGCCGTAGCGCCAGGTGATCCATGGCACCATCACCGGGTCCATGGCAGGAGCATCGATGAAATAGTTCGGTTGCGGATAGGCCTGATCGCAGGAGATGTACCAGGTCATTTGTCCACCCTTGGCCTGTTCTTCGCGGATTGCCTGCTTGACTGCCGGATTGTTGAGCGCGTTTCCGTGAATCGAGAAATCGTTGACGTAGCCGCGCAGCGTGCCCAGTGCAGGATTTTCCGGAACGGGCGTCTTGGTCGCAAGGAACGGGACGCCCGGCGCAGCCTGGTGAACCAGCGTTGCCCATTTCCGCGTGTTCTCGAAATCCTGTGCCGTGGCCGGTTCGTCAATCGGGCTGTTCAGAATCAGCCGGTCGAGCCAGCCATGGGCGCGATAGTAAGCGACCACCTGCGTGAGATATGATTTCACTCTTCTGTTCCCGGCATCGGAAAATGGCGGGAATTGCGGGTTTCTGGTGAGCTCCCTTGGAACCGCCTCCAGGATCACCTTCTTTGTCTTTAACCGGTCGAGGTAAAGCCGGTAGGCCTCATCATCGAAGCTCAGCGTAACGCCATCGCCGGATTCGGTGATCCGCGGCTTCAATTCTTCGTTGAACCAGGGTTCCATCCGGTGGTCATAAAGAAACGCGTTATATGTTCGGAGCAGCGCCTTGGCCTCTGGAGAAGACGGCGGCACGTGATGAAACTCGGCAATTCTGTTTGCCGTCAGGCCCATGTAGGCGACCAGGTGAGGCTCGGAAGGAAGAGCAAAATCGTACACCTTCAGGTGAAGGGTTAGTTCATCAATCGGCTGCCCGTCTTTTGTGATGCGAATCATTCCTGAATAATTGCCCGCTGCCGTATCAGGCGGAGTCACAACATCGATCCACAGAACCCGGTTCTTGACGGACCTGCGAAACTCTGCGGCCATACTGAAGGGCCCGGTTAACGGAGCGAGCGCATCCGGCCAGAAGCCGCCCCCGCCAACCGGACTGGAAGCGCCTTGGCATAGAATTTCGTGCTCGAAATAGAGCCTTACGTCCGCGCGTGGGATACGCCCGTGAGTCGAAACGAGATCGCCCGAGGATACAAAGAATCCCGCGACGGCCGGCTGCTTAGGAGGAGTTGGAGGAACGGAAATCACCAGTTGAAAGGGTATGTGCTCGTTCTTCGCTCCTTCGATCGAAATGGTTTTGGATTCCCGCTCCCACACCAGGTTCTTCGACTGCGCGGGATCGTCCGGACGCACTTTCGCGATGCTCGGAACAGCCCATACGTCGACGGGAAGCGCCGCCGGCACGCATTGCCCGGCAAGGAGCGCGAACGAAATGGCAAAAGCGGATTTCATCTGACTGGCAGGATGATGATTTGGCTGAGTGCTTCGTCTTCTCCCATAACGATATAGCGGCCGTCTTCCGATGCCGCGACGGTGGCGATCTGAAATCCGCGCCAGGGGATGCCCTGCTCAATGCCGGGTGCCACCATCGTACAGGCAGGGCTCCCCAGATCGGTGAGTCCGCGGCTTGCTTGGTAGGTAAAGACGTGCGCGTAGCCGGGCCGGCCGCCGGTCACGCCATACAGGACGCCATCCCGCCCAAACGCGATTCCCTTCATGCGCGTCATAATGCCGGGTTTGCCAAGATTGACGATTCTTCCGTTGTCCGGATTGAGGGTGAAAAGCTGTCCATCGCCCGCATTGCTTCCGTAGATTGTACCGTTAGGTGCCATGGCCCAGGCGTCTACGCGCGCCACGCCCCGGTGGCCGGAGACGCTCGGGATTACATTTCTCCGTATGTCGATCTTTCCGGAAGCGGGGTCGAAGCGGAAAAGGCCGCCGAGAGGGCAACTGCCATAGACGCGTCCGGCCGCATCGATAACCAGGCGGCGGCTCAGATAATCATCCGGTTTGAGAACATACTCCGACAGCAGTTTCAGCGCAGCATTATCAGGTGCGGTCTGGTCGTACAGGATGACTTTGCTGTCAGGCAGATGAAAGCTGAAAAAACGGCCTGAAGGATAAGTAAGCCCGTAGATCGTTTCGCGTTTCGCGTCCGCCACGACTGTAAAAACGCCTTCGCCGGCCAAGGGGATTCCAAGATCGCTGACAGCGAGTTGATCACCGTCTATGGCAACACGGATCAGGTGCCCGCTCCCGCTCTTCGATTGCGGAATCGTCCCCGCGTAGAGTGATCCGTCCGGTCCCCGTCCGAACCCGCCCGGAATCGAGCGCTGTCCCGCGACGGCCTGGTCGAGTGGAAATACCTTCTCCAGCGCCCGCTTCGAGAGAGAGGCCGCGAAGAGGTACGGACTCAGGCCGGGCTTCGCCGAAGTGCCGCCGATCGCGTAATCGCCAACTACAGCTAGCGACGTGATCGCATTGCGGTACATGGGAAGACGCGGCCAT
>JAICXK010000216.1 GCA_025980435.1 Bryobacteraceae bacterium | reverse complement strand
TTCTCTTCTTCCTCGTCGTAAACCGGAACCGATTCCAGATCCTCTGCTTCGAAGACCTGACCGCAGTCAAGGCACCGAAGATAATCAACGCCGTCCCGGCGGTACAGGAACTCGGTTCGCCCGTGCTGACAACCCTGCATAGCGAAATAACACCTATTCTAGACTGAGCCGTCCCGCTGTCAAGTCTTTCTGCCACAACTCCCAGCCAAAGCAGATCTTTTACGCCGCCGCTACAATTCAAGTGGATTCCGCCTTTCGAGTGAAAATCCCTGCCCCCATAACGGTTGTTCCCGCCGCCCCGGATCTTCGGGAAACGATCGCGGGCCTCCCGGTGTCCGCCGGAATTTATGCTCTTGCGGCGGCCGGCCATCCTCCCCACCTTGCCTCGTCGGCAAATCTGCCCCGCCGCCTGGCGCGACTGCTGATCCCGTCGCGTACTCAAAGCGGCGCGCGGGAAGCGCTTCGCGAGAAGGTTGCCTCCGTCGATTGCTGGCCGACCGGCTCAAGGCTGGAAGCCGCGTTAATCATGTACGACCTTGCCAGAGAATATTATCCCGGCGAATACAGGAAGCGTCTGCGGCTACGCAATCCGTGGTTTGTCGGTTTGCGGGGAAACGACCCATTCCCCCGCCTGGAGGTCTTGAACCGCGTCGCTCTGCCGGGCGGCTCCTCATTTGGTCCCTTCATAAGCCGCGATGCGGCTGATGCCTATGCCCAGCAAGTCCTGCAGCTCTTTCAA
Organism: Bryobacteraceae bacterium; assembly: GCA_025980435.1. Lineage (GTDB taxonomy): Bacteria > Acidobacteriota > Terriglobia > Bryobacterales > Bryobacteraceae > Bog-105. The sequence continues at coordinate 8,001 of JAICXK010000216.1, read as the reverse complement.
ATCCGCAGGTGTACGGAAACCCTGTCACCCTCTCCGGAGCACCCCGGATGCATTTATGGCGAAATGAACCAATGCTTGAAACCGTGCCAGTCTGCCGTTACCCCCGAAGAGTACGCCACCGAAGCCGCCCGGGTATCTGAATTTCTGGCAACCAATGGCAGGTCCTCGGTTGCAAGCCTTTCTGTTGCACGGGAACGCGCCTCGGCCGAAATGGATTTTGAACAGGCGTTGCTGATCCACAAACGCATTGAAAAGGCGGGCTCCGCGAGCGCCCTCCGCGACCCCGTTATCGCGAACGCCGCGGAATTCAGCGGCGTAGCGCTCACCCCCGCCATCAGCCCCCTGCAACTACGGCTCTGGCCTATGCTGGCAGGTTTGTGGCAGGAGCCGATACTGTTGGATTTCGCCGGCGAGGCGGCCGAGGCGAAATCGCTTGACCGGAAAATCCGGGAACTGCTTGCCGAAACACTGGCAAGTCCACGGACGCGAGGCCGCCGGTTAGAGGAACTCGCGATCTTTTCGCGCTGGTATTATTCGTCGTGGCGCGATGGTCACTGGTTCCCATTCGTGCGCTTGCCCGACCTGAACTATCGACGCCTGGTCCGGCAAATTTCAAGCCTACTAAACGCGGCAGATAGCGCGCGATCGCCAGTCGCCGGCCATCATCCGCTCTGAAATGGCTATTCCGGCAGCCGCCCCGACAGATAAGAACGCTGTGGCGGGCTGTGCCGTCCTGCTATCGATGTGCTGCGCACTACGTGTACGGCAACGGCCTGCCCGGGCCTGAAGTTAGCCTGCACTCTCGTCACATCGTCAGGCGAAGCCACCTCCTGCCGGTTGATGGAAAGAATGGCGTCCCCTTGTTGCAAGCCGATATCGTCGGCGAATGAGCCTGGATCCACAGCTACCACTTTGACGCCGCTGTTGCCGTCGATTCCCAGATCCTCGCGCTCCTTCGCGGTCAGGCGCATAATCGTCATCCCAAACTCGCCCGGCCTGGTTGCCTTCGTCTGCTGAGGCGTTTCGGGTTTATTGTCATCCACCTGCGCCTCGCCTTTCCAAACGAGCGAGCGTTCTTCAATGGGGACAGTGAAATCCAGTCGCTTGCCATTGCGGTCCACAGTGAGCCGGGCCGTTGATCCGATCGGAAGATCCGCCACTCTCGTTACCAGGTCCTCTTCATCCTTCACCGCTCGATTGTTCATCGCCGTGATAATGTCATCCGACTTGATCCCGGCCTTACCCGCAGGCCCGCTTGGCTGGACGGTATCTACCAGCACTCCGTGATCCAGGCCAAAGGCCTGGAGAGTATCCAATTGATGGTCGTTCTTCGTCCATTTGATGCCGATTGACCCGCGCACCACTCGGCCCTCACGAATGATGTCGTTGTAGACCTTTACCGCCATGTTGGACGGGAGGGCAAACCCGATCCCCTCGTACGAACCGCTGCGTGTCGCGATCATCGTGTTCACGCCGATCACCTCGCCGCGAATGTTCAGCAACGGGCCTCCGCTGTTTCCCGGATTAATGGCGGCATCCGTTTGCAGGAAGTTCTGGAACGAGCCCGCGCCAGGGAGATCGCGGCTGGTGCGTTCCGCGCTTACAATCCCGGCTGTAACAGTGGCCTGTAATCCAAAGGGTGAACCGATTGCGATTACCCAGTCGCCGACCTGCACGCTATCGGAATTACCGATCTGCACTGGCGCGAGCGCCCGCTTGGCTTCAATTTTGAGCACCGCCACGTCGGTTTCTCTATCGAATCCGATGACCCGTCCACGGTAATCTGTATCGTCACCCGGTATGCGGACCTTAATCCGATCAGCGTTCTCGATAACATGATGGTTCGTGACAATGTAGCCGTTCTTGTCTACGATAAAGCCAGTGCCTGAGCCTTCCGTACGGAAAGAGCGCTGATCGGGGCTACCAAAAAAGCGCTTGAACATGTCAGAAGGGTCCTTGGGCTCCGCACCGCCGCCGTTATCATCGTCCTGCGAGTCGTCTCGCGGGCGCACTCCCCGTTTCCCGGGCTTGGGAAGGTAATCCGATTCGATATAAACCACCGACGGTTCTACCTTCTTTGTCAGCTTGGTAAATTCATTCGAGATGGGATCAGCTCGCGGAATGCTGAGCGGGGTCGCATCCGGAGCAGTGCTAGAGCTCTGCCGGTCTGCTCTCACGCCGGTGTTCACAACCGTTCCAATGACGATTCCGATAACAAGGGTGAAGAGCAGCAGGGCGAAGCTCAACAGTTTCGGCTGCTTAAATTTCTTAGGGAACGGCATTGCGAGGCGGCCCGTATAGGGCGGTAATTATAGTATAGAGAAACTAAGCTCTTCCATCTCGGGGAAATGCTGTCAGCCTCACTTGCTACTGCTGATGTCGCACCCTGGCCGCGGGTTTCAATTCGACCGCTAAGATTCCGACAAGGATCAATGCTCCGCCCGAAATGGCACCGGCAGTCAGCGCCTCACCTCCGGCCAGAACGGCAGTAACCAGAGCAAAGACTGGCTCCAGGGCGAACAGGAGGGCGGTCCTGGTCGGTGTTGTGCGCTGCTGCCCCCAGGTTTGCAGCGCGAATGCCACCGCAGTTGCGAACACGGCCGTCAGTACGATTGCGAAAATCACATCCGAACTCCACGCGGCTTTAGGAGGTTCGATTGTCAGCGAAATGCTGGATAAAACCGCGGCACAGGCGATCTGCCCCAGCGCCACGGCCTCAAACCGTTCACGCTGCGAATAGTAGCCGAGCACCAGAATATGAAAGGCGAACGCGACCGCGCAGCCGAGTGTCAGCAGATCTCCCTTATTGATATGGAAATTCCGATCCAACGAAGGAACCGTCAGCACGATCATCCCGGAGCCCGCGATAGCGACGCCGGTCAACTCGCGTATCTGCGGCCATCGGCGATAAGCTGCGGCGCTGATCAGTGGAACCAGCACGATATAAAGGCCCGTGAGAAATCCGGAATTGCCGGCGCTTGTGTACTTCAATCCAAGCGTCTGCAGGACGTATCCCAGCCACAGAAAGATTCCGGCCGTTGCTCCGCCTCGCAGCCCTCGCCAGATCGCTCCCGGAGCAGTTCTTCGGAGCGCGGGTAAAAACATCACCAGCATGCATAAGGTGGCCAGTACGAACCGGGCGGTCAGGAAATACAGCGCTGAAATCTCAGCCAGCGCGTCCTTAACGACAACGAATGTTGCGCCCCAAATGAGCGCGGCCACGGCGAGCGCAAGATCCGCCGTCCAGCGCCGTGGAGCCGCTTTGCGGGCGATCATCCGCCCGTGGAGGCCGAGGATCCAGATGCCTGATCTTCGTCCAGCAGTGCCGCAATGGTCAAGAAAATGCGCCGCAACCCGAGCTCCCGGTTATCAGGAAGGTACCATTCGTGATCCGTATGTGCGCCGCCGCCCTGACCTCCCGCGCCGATCGAAATCGCCGGCAGCCCTATAGAGAGCGGCACATTTGCATCGGTGGATGCACAGTTCAAGCGCGACCGTATATTCAGATAGCTATCCACCGACTGAATCGTCCGAAGCAACGGAGCATGCACGGGTAGCCCGCCACCCGGACGCGATCCGAGTTCTTTGATTTTGGCGGATAGTTTTCCGGAACGGGCGATGCGATTCTCCCGTTCAAGCCCACGCTCGACTGCCGCCGTCAATAATGCCGCGAGTTCGTCCAGAGCCGCCGGTTCGTCCGATCGCACGTCGAGCTTGGCCCTGGCGCTGTCGGGGATAGAGTTGATGCTGGTGCCGCCTTCGACAATCCCGAAATTGTAAGAGGCGCGAATTTGGCCTCTCGTCGCGGTCAACTGCGCCTGGGCGGATTCGACGAAAGCGGAGATCGCCTGGCTCAAGGCATGGACAGGATTCGGAGTCCCGTAATCGTTCCAACTATGCCCGCCGGGACCGGCGAAATGGATTTCGAAGCGCCGGCTCGCCAGCGCCTGCGCGGTGATGTGATCGGTAGAGGGGCCGTCGAGGACAAGGAACGCTTTGACGGTAGCGAGTTCTGCTGCTGCCCCGCCGGATTGGCTCGAAGCGGCCCGGCAAAAGTAGCGCATTCCGCTCAGATTCCCTTCACCCTCTTCTCCGACGTTTGCGACCAGCAAGAGGGATGCTGCCATTCCGTGGAGGTCGAGAGTCTCGGAGAGCAGGCGCGCTAGCGCCAGGAGAGCCGAAAGTCCAGGTCCATTGTCAGACACTCCCGGACCTACCAGGCGGCCGTCGGGTGCGACCGAAACATTTTCCGGACGGCTGGGCGCAAAAACCGTGTCCAGATGGGCGGAGAGTACAACGGCAGGTTCGCGCTGCTCTGGTCCGAACCGGGCGACGACATTCCCGGCGCGATCCAGATTCGCGTTCCAACCAAGTGCCGCTAGCTGGTCGCGAAACCACTCCGCCCGCTGCTGTTCAAAAAAGGTCGGCGCGGCCACCCGGCAAAGTTCAAGGTGCTTTTCGTTTATCCAGGCTCGCTCGCGCGCGAACCAGCTTAGAGCATTCGAAACCGGCGGCTGCTCCGCAATGCGCGCGATCCAGCGAGACTCGCCGCTCGCACGGCCGCCGCCGGGAAGAAAGGTCTTAGGGTGCGTCGCCAAGTGAGTGTACCGAATTCGTAGTTTACTGCGGCGTGATGGTCCATCGAGTGGGTGCAATCACGCGTTTGCGCTGAGTAGATCGCCGAGCAGGTTGCCGGCTATCTCTTCTGTCGCTCACCAAATCGCATTCGCGTAATTGTTACGAATAATCCGGTCGGAGCTAATGAGCGGTGCTTCGTTGTTAGCGATGGCGTTCGCGACTATTAAGCGATCACCTGGTCCACGAGTCCATTTGATTTTGAGGGCGCTCGCGACAATTGCCGACATTGGAAGCTGGCACACTTTCAAACCGATTTTTTGGCTTAAATCAGCCAGGATTTCGCCGGCGGCGATTGCCAATCTTCCGATCTCATATAGCATCTCCAATTCCAACAGCACTGCCGGCGAGATGAGCAAATCCGTCGCTTCGATCTGTTGTCTTGCTCGATCGGAGATCTGCCCAATCTCGCCCGCAGCCAGTCGAAAAACGATATTCGTATCGAGATATGAAATCACCCGCTCTTCCACTTCCGCTCCCAGCCGGTCTGAAGTTGTTTTGAGAGCTTCTTTTGCACTTCGTCCACTTCTTCCGGAGCGCCTTTCAAGATTGGCTTCTTTACCAACCGGGAGAGCTTTGATGGCGGGTCTTCCGGCACTAGACGGATTAGCCGCCCTTTGTGCGAGAGTTCAACCAACTCGCCACGGAGCGCTCGATCAACGAGCTGAAACAGGTTGCTGCGAAATTCCGTGGCCGTGACCTTCATGAGGATAGCGTACCACAAAGGCGTACACTGAGTACACTTGTGGATGTACAGTTGGCGGGCGGGTGTGATATGTGAAGCCGCCTGCCGGCCGGACGGGATTATACTGAGAGGTACAACCCCGCCGCCTTATGAATACCTATGTAAAGTTCGGGATCTTGATGGTCCTGATTGTTGGATCACTTGTCTGGCTTGCAGTCGGCGGAATCAGGGATACCAAGACGTATTACAAGACCATTCCCGAACTAGAACAGATGGGCACAACCGCCCACGGCAAGCGTCTGAGAGTCGGCGGCGACATTCAACCCGGATCAATTGTCAAGGGTGGCTCACAAGTGGCGTTTGTCCTTCACCAGGGGGCGAAAACTCTGAAGGTGGTCTATACCGGGTCGGATCCTCTGCCGGACACTTTCCGGGACAATGCTCAGGCGCTCGCGGATGGCAGCCTCGGCGCCAACGGCGTCTTTGAAGCCAACAAGATTCAAGCCAAATGCGCATCGAAATACGAAGCCAAACCGCCGCAAGGCGGACTGTCGCATGAACCAGTGAAACCGTCCACTATGAGCCGCCTGGCTCCTGTTCGCTCCGTTGGACACTCGTAGAATAAGAAGTTCCTCGCCACCAGTATGGAAAACATAGGCGCTCTCGCTGTTCTGATTGCCTTCTGCCTGGCCGCATTTGCCGTCCTAGCCGCCATCACCGGAAAATACGGCCGCCGCCCATTCCTGATCGTCAGCGCCGAGCGCGCCGTGTATGCGACCTGGGCACTGCTTACAACCGCCTCCCTCGTTCTCATCGTTTCCCTGATTCAAGGCGATTACCGGATGGCTTACGTAGCCAGCCACAGCAACAAGGCGATGTCGGGCATTTACAAATTCACGGCATGGTGGGGAGGCCAGGAAGGCTCGCTACTGTTCTGGAGCTGGATACTGTCCACCTATACCGCCGTCATCGTCTTCACGAACCGGCGCAAATTTCGCGACATGATGCCGCTGGTGATCGCGATCATGATGGCGACGCTCGCCTTCTTCGTCGGCATGATCACGTTCGTCGCGAGTCCATTCCAGGTCCTGATGGCCGGCGGCGGAATTATCACGGTGCCCGACGGCAATGGACTCAGCCCGCTGCTGCAGTGGTGGACGATGGCCATTCATCCGCCATTCCTTTACCTCGGTTATGTCGGATTCACCGTGCCCTTCGCGTTCGCCATGGCATCGCTCATCACCAAGCAGCCGGGCGAAGCCTGGATTCACACTACCCGGCGCTGGGCGATTGTCACATGGTTATTCCAGAGCACAGGGATCCTCCTCGGCATGGGTTGGGCCTATACGGTGCTCGGTTGGGGCGGTTACTGGGGCTGGGACCCGGTTGAGAATGCTTCCTTAATGCCTTGGATTACCGCGACTGCGTTCCTTCACTCCGTCATGATGCAGGAGAAGAAGGGCATGATGAAGGTCTGGAACATGGTGCTGGTTTCGGCCACGTTCCTGTTGAGCATTCTCGGCACTACACTCACACGCACGGGTCTGGTATCTTCCGTACACGCTTTCGCGCAATCTCCAGTCAAGCCATACTTCACAACGTTTCTGATTGCTGCAACGGTCCTCACCGCTTTCGCCATCGTCCGGAACCTTCCATATCTCAAGAGCGAGGTGAAGCTGGAGAGCGTTGTATCGCGCGAATCGAGCTTCCTGTTCAACAACCTGATCCTTTTGGCAAGCTGTTTTGCAGTGCTGTGGGGCACACTCTTTCCAGTGATTATGGAAGCGGTCACGGGCGAAAAGGAAGCCATCGACGCTCCGTATTACATTCGCGTGAACGTGCCGATTGCACTATTTTTGATTTTCCTGACCGGCGTAGGGCCCCTGATTGCTTGGCGAAAGAGCTCGGTCGACAGCCTAAAGCGGGCCTTCCGCATCCCGATTCTTGTGGGCGTTGTGGTCGCGGCCGCGCTGGCATTTTCCGGTATTCACCAGATTGCGCCGCTGGTTTCGTTCGGTCTTTGCGCGTTTGTGCTGGCCTCCATTCTGGGCGAGTTCTGGAAGGGATCGCGGGCCATCCAGATCAAAGAACATATGCCGCTTCCAAAAGCTGCTTTTGAGCTGACCTGGCGCAACACGCGCCGGTACGGCGGCTATCTGGTTCATATGGGCATTGTGCTGATGTTCATCGGGTTCACCGGAAGCGCCTTTAATGAGCATGAGACCCGCAATCTCGGCCTGAATCAGAGCGCTCGTATCGGCCACTACGATGTGAAACTGCTCTCCGTGAATAACGGCGACACGCCGAATTATGCCTTCAGCCACGCTGCTCTCGACGTGTCTCGCGACGGCAAAGTGATCGATCAGCTTAACCCCGAGATTCGCATTTACACAACCAGCCAGCAGCAGGCGTCTATGATCGGCATCCGGCGCCGCTTGAACGAAGACCTGTATGTGAACTTTTCAGGCATTACGCCGGATAATACGAAGGCCATTTTTCAGGTGTATATCTTTCCGCTTGTGTCCTGGATCTGGATCGGATATTGGGTGCTGCTGTTCGGTACCATCATCTGTTTGATTCCTGGAAAGGTGCGCCTGCAGTATGCGCGCACGGAGGTAGTAGGCATTGCCAGCGTTCCTGCGGCGGTCCAGCCTTAAGCTGGCCGCGGTTTTCTTCATCGC
>JAICXK010000403.1 GCA_025980435.1 Bryobacteraceae bacterium | reverse complement strand
CGGACCGGATTATAGTGTTGAGCCATGGAGAAATCGTAGAGACCGGGACGCATCAGGAATTGCAACGGCTGGGCGGGTACTATGCTGAGTTGTATCAGAAGCAACTGCTTGAGGAAGAACTGGAGGCCATTTGATCAACAGGCGAAATTTGATCCAATCAATTGGGCTGGGCGCGATTGTTTCGCGTCTGGCGCCGGCGCAGCAGTACCACATTCGCGGGGCAAACTTCAAATTGGGAGTGGCATCCTACTCCTTCCGCAAGTTCAAGCGGGCGCAGGCTATCCAGATGACCAAGGATCTGGGGACGCCCTACCTCAACATCAAGGATGTTCATTTGCCGCTGACCAGCACACCGGAGCAGATCGACGCGGCAAAGAAAGAATTTGCGGATGCCGGTATTATCTTGGTGGGCTGCGGTAACGTCTCTTTCCAGAAGGACGATGAGGCGGACATTCGAAGCAAATTCGAGTACGCGAAGCGAGCCGGTTTCCCGCTGATTGTCTGCGCACCGACGCACGTAACGCTTCCGAAGTTGGAAAAGTTCGTGCGCGAGTATGACATCAAGATCGCCGTTCATAATCACGGCCCGGAGGACAAATATTTCCCGACGCCGCAGAGCGTTCTCGCAGTCGTGAAGAACATGGACCCCCGCTGCGGGCTCTGCATCGATATCGGGCATACGGCCAGAACGGGTGTGGACTTGGTGGAAACGATTGCCGAAGCCGGGCCTAGATTGCTCGATATGCATGCCAAGGACCTGGCGGATCCGAAGGTGAAGGAGAGCCAGGTGGCCGTCGGAGAAGGCAAGCTGCCGATTCCGCAGATTTTCCTCCAGCTCATCAAGATGAAATACGGCGGCTGCGTGAACCTCGAGTATGAGATCCACCCCGATAATCCGCTGCCAGGTATGCAGAAGAGCTTTTCCTACATGAGAGGCGTCCTGGCGGGAATCGAAGCGGTATCGGCGTAGGGAATTTCGAGTTCCGGAATCTCGATCAGAGTGCGTGTCCCCTGACCCGGCGTGCTGTCGATGACCAGGCGATACCCGGTTCCGAACAATACACGCAGGCGCTCATTTACGTTGCTGACGCCGATTCCTGATTCAAACAGGGTGGCGAGCTTCGACTCGGTGATGCCGGCGCCGTCATCTTCAATCAGGATGTTCAAAAGCGTGCCTTCCAGCCAGGTGCGAAGGCGAACCATCCCGCCCTCCACTTTGTTCGCCAGTCCGTGCTTGATGGAATTTTCAATGATCGGCTGCAGAATCATGCTGGGCACCAGCCGGTCAAGCGTATTCGCGTCGATCTCTTTTATAAAGCGAAGTTTGTTCCCAAATCGGACAATCTCAATCGCGAGATAGTCGTCGATGAACGAGATCTCCTCGCGAAGCGGAGAGAAGTTTTCGGTTTTCCGGAGCAGCCGTCGCAAGATGTTCGACAGCTTGTAAATCATGCTGCGGGCGCGGTCCGGATCAATCCGAATCAAGGTGGAAACAGAGTTCAAGGTGTTGAACAGAAAATGCGGGTTGATCTGGTTTGTCAGAGCGGACAGCCTGGCCTCCGTCAGGCGCGAGCGTTGTGCTTCCAGTTGGCGCTCGGCGCGATAGCTGCTCCAGACCCGAAGCGGTAGCGAGACGGCAAACAGAGTTGTGGCGGCCGTCGCGGCGAAGACCCAGGAGTTGAGCGGATCGCCAGTGAACAGGAAGAAGGTGCCGTGCCTGCTGAACAGGCGATGAACGCCCCAACGGAAAAGTTCAGCGACAATCACCAGCGCGTTGCACATCACATTAAATGCGGCGAGTTCCAGGATGCGTTTTTGAATGGGCCGGCGGTGGAACCGGAGCACCTGGCGGAAGAGGCGATAGAGATTCAGATCTACAAACGGCGAGAAGTACCAGATATCCTCGCGGCGGGGCGCAAGGTCGTGCATCAGCGCGCCAATGATACCGGCGGCCGCAAATAGCGGCATGGACATGAATTTGCCGGCGAACATGCCGGGCAGAGCAACACACAATCCGGTTACCAGGCCGCTCACGTAGCCGCCCAGCATGCCCGCTATGATGGCGCCCTCCATGGCCAGGTCGATCGCTGCATATTGATTCGCCAGAATGCGCACTTCCGCACTGGCGCCGAACAAGACCGAAAAGATGAATGCAAGCTGTAACCGGTCGGCCACGGTGCGTTCATCGACCAGCAGGATTTTCTGGATACGGGCGAAGCGCATCAGAATGCTCGCGATGGAGGCTGCGACGGCCACTTTAATCAGTAATGCGGCAAGCTGCTGTTGCGTGAGCATGCGGAATCAAAACGCGGCTTCGGCTTCTATAATAAGGTCTTGCCAGAGTTCAAGCTGAATAAGGTTGCGGAAGCCGACTTCCCCAGCCGCTTCGGGCGCTTCCGGATTTATGGTTTTGCAGGAGTGCGGCCATCGGAAACCGAAGAGGCGGTAGTGTTGAAGTTAGGCGATCTATCGCCTGACCAGGGGCCGCCGTTGGTGCGTATCCATTCCCAGTGCCTGACCGGGGACGTATTTCACAGCTTGCGCTGCGATTGCCGGTCGCAATTGGAACTGGCCCTCGATCAGATCGTTGGCGAAGGGCGCGGCCTGCTCATTTATGAAAATCAGGAAGGGCGAGGGATCGGGCTGCTGAACAAGCTGCGGGCCTACGAATTGCAGGACGGCGGGCTGGATACCGTGGAGGCGAATGAGCAACTCGGTTTCGAAGCCGATCTGCGGGATTACGCTCTACCGGCAGCAATTCTTCAGTATTTCAAGTTGCCGGCCGTGAGGCTGCTCTCGAATAACCCCGACAAAGTGGCGGCGCTCGAACAGGCTGGTATTCGAGTGGTGGAACGTGCGCCGATCATCGTTCCGCCGGTTGAAACCACCGCGGAATATTTAAAGACAAAGCGAGAGAAGCTGGGGCACCTGTTTTGAGGACGCCGCTTGCTAACGCGCGCGGTTCTGGCTTGAGGACGCCGCTTGCTAACGCGCGCGGTTCTGGCTTGAGGACGCCGCTTGCTAACGCGCGCGGTTCTGGCTTGAGGACGCCGCTTGCTAACGCGCGCGGTTCTGGCTGTGATGCTGGAGCTTGACGGGCAGAGGCTGACGCTCGAACAGATCGCGTCG
>JAICXK010000254.1 GCA_025980435.1 Bryobacteraceae bacterium | reverse complement strand
TTACCGCCCCCGCGCGGCTGGTTTCGCGGCATCAATCGGAGTCGGAGGCGCAGCAGCCGGCTCGCTTTCGGCCGACTTGTTCAGTCCGAGCGTTTTGCGCAGTTCCGTATCGATTCTGGCGCGGATGTCGGGATTGTCCTTTAAAAACTGCCGAACATTTTCGCGGCCCTGGCCAATGCGCTCGCCTTTATAGCTAAACCAGGAGCCGCTCTTTTCGACCACGTTATTCGCTACTCCCAAGTCCAGCAGATCGCCTTCACGCGAGACGCCTTCGCCGTAGATGATGTCGAACTCGGCTTCGCGGAACGGCGGTGCCACTTTGTTCTTCACCACTTTGACCTTGGTGCGATTGCCCGTGACCGTATCGCCATCCTTGATCGCCGCGATGCGCCGGATATCCAGTCGCACGGACGAATAGAACTTCAGCGCGCGGCCGCCGGTGGTCGTTTCCGGGTTGCCGAACATCACGCCGATCTTCTCGCGAATCTGGTTGATGAAAATCAGGCAGGTATTCGATTTCGAAACAATACCGGTCAGCTTGCGCATGGCCTGGGACATCAACCGGGCCTGCACGCCCATGTGGGAATCGCCCATCTCGCCATCCAGCTCCGCTTTGGGAACCAATGCCGCGACCGAATCCACCACCAGCACGTCAATCGAACCCGACGTGATCAGCGCGCTGGTAATTTCCAGCGCCTGCTCCGCAAAGTCCGGCTGCGAAACCAGCAGATTGTCCACATCTACTCCGAGCCGCTTCGCGTAAACCGGATCGAGCGCATGTTCCACGTCGATAAACGCCGCCATGCCCCCTTCCTTTTGCGCTTCCGCAACCACCTGAAGCGCAATCGTGGTTTTGCCGGACGATTCGGGTCCGAAGATCTCGCAGATGCGCCCTCGCGGCATTCCGCCGACTCCAAGCGCATAGTCCACGGAAATCGATCCGGTTGAAATCGAAGAGACCGGGACAATGGCTTCTTTCGCGCCCAGGCGTAGAATCGATCCTTTCCCGAACTGCTTCTCAATTTGACCCAGGGTAAGGGTCAACGTACGGCTTCGTTCTTTTTCGTCCATAGGAGTTCCTTTGTTGCTACGGGCTGGGGGAGTACTCTCAGTATAGCGTCAAACAAAAAACTACAAACTTGTTTTGACGATCGAATCGCTAGCTGCTTTCGCGGCGGGCGTAGTAGCCCTTGCGCGCCCGGACTATCAGGTCTTTGCGCCCCTTCACTTTGATCTGCACCTGGTGATAGCGTCCGTCGTTGTTTAGCGGCTCCGGCCGATAGAAGAGGTTGTACTGGTGCCGGAGCTCGTTCGCGATGTTCTCGAAGGACTGGTTCAAATCCTTGGCTTGAAACGGAAAGAATGCTACGCCGCCGGTTTCCTCCGCAAAATAGCGCATCACTTTGTCGCCTTGTGTCTCGACATGGCTGATGTTTGTGGAAATGGTGTAGATCACCGTATCGGCGCGCTGCGCCATTTCGAGCGCCTGATCGCGGCTGTACCGGCTGTCATTGTCCTCGCCATCGCTGAGGATGACCATGGCGCGCCGAAACTTGTACATGGGCTGATCTCGCATCAGCTTGTCCCGGCAAGCGAAGTAAACCGCGTCGTAAAGAGCTGTCCCGCCGCCAGGCCGCAGATTTCGCACGGCCTTCTCCAACTGACCCGTGTCGTTGGTCATGTCGGCGACCAGTTCGGCCGCGGTATCGAAGCTGACAATGATGGCTTTGTCCTGGTCCCGCACAACGCTGTTGATGAAGTTGGTCGCGGCCTCCTGCTGGAATCGAAACCGGTCGCGAATGCTGTTGCTGGTGTCGATCAGGATCGCCAGCCGCAGGGGCAGATCCGTTTCCGAGTTGAACTCCAGAATCTCCTGACGCTTCTTATTCTCGAAAACCTGAAAATCATTTTTCGTCAGGTCGGTCACGAAGCGGCCTTTTTTGTCGGTGACGGTGAACAGCATGTTCACGCGCGTGACTTCGGCGCGGATCGGGTTATCGGCCGAGGAGCCGGGTTGGGAACTCTGATTCTGCGCCTCAAGAACGCAAACGGACACGCCCCCGGCAAGGGCCAGAAGCGCCATCGAACCTGCTACGAACTTCATTGAGATGCCTATATTCTAGCCGTGTTCTTGCGAACAGAATGGAGAAAACTTGCGAGTTCGTCCGGTAAGGGGCTTTCGACTGTGACCCAATCACCCGTGGACGGCGATTGAAAGCGGAGCCGGTGCGCGTGCAAGAAGAAACGATTGAGCAGCGGGTACCCGGGAACCTGAACTGGAGCGCCGTAGAGCCGGTCCCCCAGAATCGGATGATGGAGGCTCGAAAGGTGTACCCGGATTTGGTGCGTGCGCCCGGTGCCGATGCGGACTTCCAGATAGCTGAGCAGCTCGAATTCTTCTATGACGCGGTACTCGGTAAGCGCGGTCCGGCCTGTGGCCAGCCGGGCGGTCATGCGCGTGCGCCGCACCGGATCGCGCGAAATCGGTGTTGTGATGCGGCCCCGCGGCTGCTTCATGCGCCCATGTACCAGTGCGAGATAGGTCTTTTCCACTTCACGATCGTGAAACTGCCGGGCAAGCGTCCGATGCGCTTTGTCGGTGCGAGCAACCACCAACACGCCGCTGGTGTCGCGATCCAGCCGGTGGACAATGCCGGGACGCAACTCGCCATTGATCGTGGACAGCGAACCGAAATGATGCAGCAGCGCGTTTACCAATGTGCCGTGATGGTGTCCCGCTCCGGCATGCACCACCATGCCGGCCGGCTTGTCCACAACCACCACGTCTGAATCTTCGTACAGGATCCTTAGCGGGAGTTCTTCCGGTTCCGCCCGGAGCGGCGGCAGATCGGCCGGCTCAACCGACAAGCTTTCGCCGCCCCGCAGAATGTGCGAGGCGCGAACCGGCGCGCCGTTCAGCAGGACGCGATCGCTCCTGATCCACGACTGCAGACGCGCGCGGCTGAACTCCGGAAGACGCTCGTGCAGAAACGCATCCAGGCGCTTGCCGGCGTCTTCCTGCCTCGGTCGCAGCGTCACAAAATCATTTTCCGTCTCGCCCAGGGCTAAATCAGGCTTTCCAGCCGCACGTAACTCGCTTCCATTCCGTGCTCCATGCCGGTGGCGAGCATTGCAGCCCGGGTTGCCGCGTCGGGTAGCGTCATGCGCATCGTCATCAGCGTGCCCGTGCCGTCCGGATCGAACCGGGTTTCAATATGGTTGTCCGGTGTCGGATCGGGTAAATGCATTCGCTCCACATGCACAAGCCGGCTATAAGGCTCTAATTCCAGACATTCGCCTGTCAGGTAGAACCCGCCCCCTTTGCCGTTCGTCCATTCGTACCGAATCTTTCCGCCCGGCCGCGCCTCGATGATGCATACGGGCATCGTCCACCCTTCAGGGCCCAGCATCCATTTCCGGACAAGTTCCGGCTCGGTGTGCGCGCGGTACACCGCCTCGGGCGGCGCAGCGAAGCGTCTTGTCACGACAACGTATCGATCGCCTTCAGTTTGCAACGTCATTTTGCTCATCGTCTTTTCCTACCTTTCTCTGGTTTCATGTCTGCCAGAACTGCGTCCAGCCGGTTGTAGTTTCTCGCCAAAGCGTCTCGCATCATGGCAAGCCATCGGTCAATCGCTTCAATACCGTCCTCTGCCAGCCGGCAAGGGCGTTTCGTTCCTTCCACCCGCCGGATAATCAGGCCCGCGGCTTCGAGCACTTTCAAGTGCCGCGAAACCGCGGGCTGTGTCATCTCAAAGGGCTCTGCCAGTTCCATGACGGTCGCTTCGCCTCCTGCGAGGCGGGCGAGAATGGCCCGGCGCGTCGGGTCAGACAGTGCGGAGAAGGCCGCATCGAGGTCCGGCATGTCCTAACTATATAACGGGATGGTTATATAAGTACAGTGTTATTTTAAGCTGTGCTTCGAAGCCGTTGCGCTTTGCTCGGCGTACTCGTGTCCGTTCCCATACCGCTTCTCTCCGGCTGTTACCGGGAATGAGAGCGTGTTCTCCTTCGGCGGGAGTGGACAGGTCGCGTATGGAGTGAAGGTGCAGGGCGGATTGTATGAACGGTTGAAATCGAGATCCACCGAACCGTTGACGGGCAGCGGGGTGTTCAGCATGCGCCCGGCCTGGTACGTGTTGGTCTTGTTGGTCGGATCTTTGAACAGGAAGAAGAGCGTCTTGCCCTCCGCCGACTGCTCGTAGATCGGGTGCAGATGATACGCCTGCCCGCGATATGTGAACTCCACAATTCCCGGGCTCTCTTCCTGATCCGTCTGCTCCAGAACATTGTGGATGGAGATCATTTTGCGATCCGGAGTGAACTTTGCGTGAAAATGCAACTCCGGACTGACGGGGAAAAAGGTCGTGCCCCGAAAATTCTTCAGCACCGGGCTGGCGCTGTCCTTGGCTCGAACGAAGAACTGATTGCCGCGTTTGATCACGTAGAAAGAGACAGAGCCGGCATGTACCACGTCCGGTTTTTCTTCGTCGTAAGACAAGGCCCGTGTGCTCCCATCGGCAGCCGTGAAGGTGATTCTCCCATTCGATAAATGCAGCCGTCCAACCTTGGCAGCGGCAGAACCCTGCGGCAATACGAAATCGCTCGATACCGCCGAACCGATCGTGGTATCACCCGGATACAGCGAAAAGAGGCCGACCAGTGTCAACCAACTATCCGGTGCGCGCAAGCCAGTCTCCCGATGCTTTTGCCAGGCATGAATTGAGTCTTCGTAGCTAGAGGCGAACATAGACGCCAAACCAAACACCAGAAGTCCGATCAAGAATCGGTACATGCCCTCATTCTCGCAGTTCGACGATAGTCGCGCCGGTTCCGCCTTCGGCTGGGGTGGCCGGATAGAAACGGCTGACATGAGGATTCGAGCCGAGATACTCGCTGACAGCGCGCTTCAGAATTCCCATCCCGTGCCCGTGAATGATTCGCACGCGGTCCACGGAAGCCAGCGCGGCGGAATCGAGAAATTTATCCACCTGCTCCAAGGCTTCTTCGGCCCGTTGGCCGATTACATTCAATTCGCGATAGCTCACATCCCAGCGCGGACCCGTTTCCACCCGCACGTTCTTAGGTAACCGGGGCGGCTCTACCTTCTGCGAAACTACCTCCGCGATGTCCTCACGAGGCACTTGCATGCGCAGAAATCCGGCCTCGACTTCCAGCATTCCGTTTTTCAAAACGCGCCGGACGGTTGCGATCTCGCGCACGTCTTTCAGCCGGACTCTCGCGCCCTCTTCCAGCGCGAGCCGCTCGTGCGCCGCTTTCGTCACCTCTGGAGCGGGCGACATCGCTTCGGCAGCCTGCTCGCGAAATTCGCGCTTCGTTTTGGAAATCAGCCGCTGCGCTTGTTCCGCCGCTTTGCGATGCTCGGAGGCCTCGGCGAGCTGTGCCATTAAGGTCTGGGCGCGCGCTTCGAAATCGGCCGTAATCGATTCCGACTTCTTCTCCCAGTCGCGCTGACGCCGCTGTTCCCGGCGCAGGGCCTCGCTCTCTACCTGCTTTTCACGCTCTTCGAGGCCGCGGATGGCTTCCTTCATTTCACTCGCATGGCGCGCATTTTCGTCTACCTGGCGGTGAAGCTCCGCAAGCAGATCCTGAAAATCGGCCTGCATCCGCGGCAGAACGGAACGCGCATGCGCCAGGATAGATTCCGGCAGTTCCAGCCGGGTTGCGATATCCAGGCCGGCAGACTTGCCGGGCATCCCGATCCGCAGTACGTAGGTCGGCTGCAAGCTCTCCTCGTCGAAACCCATGGAAGCATTCAGCACGCCCAGCGTTTGCGCCCCATATAACTTCAGCGGAAGCAGATGCGTGGAGGCCAGGCAGAATGCGCCCGATTTGCGAAACTCGTCCAAAATGGCCACGCCGAGCGCGCCGCCCTCTTCCGGATCGGTGGCGCGCCCGAGTTCGTCCAGCAGCACCAGGCCGTCGGCGGTCACCCGTTCGAGCATCTGCTTCACATGCAGCAGATGCCCGGAAAAACTGCTGAGGCTTTCGGCGATCGATTGCTGATCGCCGATATCGGCGAGCACATCGTCAAACAGCGGGAACTCGGCCTCGGCGCATGGTACCGGAATGGCCGCGTGCGCCATCAGCGCCAGCAATCCGGTGGTTTTCATGGTGACCGTCTTGCCGCCGGTATTCGGACCGCTGATCAGCAGGCAGCGGTTCTGTTCGCTCAGTTCGAACGAGATCGGCACAATCGGCTTCTGCTGCTTGCGAAGCACGGCTTCGAGCAGCGGGTGGCGGGCATCTCGTAGAATCAGCCTGCGCTCGGCTGCGCTGAAGCGCGGAATCACCGCGCCGAAATCCCGCGCGAATCCAGCCTTTGCGAAGATCAGATCGAATTCGGCCAAAGCGTCCGCCGTCGCGGCGATTTCATCGGCGTGCTCACGAAGTGCATTCGTAATCTCTGCGAGGATGCGCTCGATTTCGCGCAGTTCATCTTCCCGCAGCCGGACCAGTTGGTTGTTCAGATCGATGGTTTCAAGCGGCTCGACAAACAACGTGTGCCCGGTGCCGCTTGAGCCGTGGATTACGCCGTCGATGCGGCCTTTCTGCCCGGATACGATCGGCACGACGAAGCGGTCTTCGCGGATAGTGACAAAGTCTTCCTGCAAGGTGCCGTCGCTGCGATGTGCGCGAATGAACCGGTCGAGCGACTCCTGAATGCTGCGCTGCTGGCGATCAATGTCGCGGCGAATGCGGCGCAAAGCCACACTGGCATCGTCGGCCAGAGTTCCATCGGGGAGAAACACCCGCTGGTAGCGCCGCGCCAGGTCGCGCAGATCCGCCAGCCGGGTTGACCGGTGTGCCAGCCGCGGATAGCGCCCGGCAACCGAAAGCAGAATGGCGCGATACTCGCCTGCCAGGGCAAGCGTCTGAAAGAGGTCCATGATCTCGCGGCCGTCAAGCGACGCGCCCTCTACTTTGAGAACCCGAACCGGACCTTCGATATCGCGGAGCTGATCGAAGCGGAGGCGAATCGCCGCGCCGGATCCCGCGGTTTGCGCTCCGGCGACTTCGCGCGTATAGGCCATCGCCTCGCCCGCTTCTCCGAGACCGGCTTCCAGAGCGGAGCGCTCATGATGAGGCTCCAGCGCTGTAATGAGCTCCCGGCCGGCCGCGCTGCCGGCATACTTCGCAAGCAAGTCTTTCAGCTCGTCAAATTGAAGAAGTCCGGTACTGCTAAAGGGCATCGATGAGATTGCGGCGCTATGGCCGTGTCACATACAGGTCCTTGGTAGACCGGCTGCAACAGGCTTCAATGACTTCGCGCGTGCCTTCCGTCATGAGCAGATTGCCCAGAGACTCGATCGCAAACCAGGCGGCGGA
>JAICXK010000353.1 GCA_025980435.1 Bryobacteraceae bacterium | reverse complement strand
TGAGCCTCACGAAGTGTGCTTCGCGATCCAATCGCCGATGATCTGCAGAACGTTGGGTGAGATCGTTTCCGAAATCGTGGCGTACTCCCAACTGAGACCCGTATCCGCTTTCTGAAACATGTAGTTCAATCCGGGCAGAAGCTGAATGGTGACGTCAGGATTTCCGCTTCGGGCGAAGGCCGCTTTCATAGCCGCGATATTCTGCTCGGGATCTAACTGCATGTCCTTGTCGCCGTCCAATGCGAGAACCGGGCACTTCATTTTCTCCAGAGTGGGGCCCGGATCATAGAACAGAAAGAACCGGGTCCAGGGCGATCTCATGAGAGCGAGCTGCTTCTCCCAACCTTCGGCGAACGGCTGGTCTTCGTCGCGGATATCCACGGTTCGTTTGCCCTCACGCACGGCTTTGTAAAGCGCGGTCCCGATTCGCTTATCCGCTTTGATCTTTTCTGCCGAAAGCCCGGCGGCCTTCTCGGCTCGCTCGGTTTGGGCGATGAGCACCTGGTCGCCGGGCACCGCGGTTCCCGCCAGCAACACGACAAAGGAAACCTGGGGCATTTCCACCGCGACCATGGGCGCAATGATGGCGCCTTCACCATGGCCGATAAGCCCAATGTGCTTGGGGTTCAACTCGTTTCGGGTCAGCAGGTAGCGCACGCCGGCTTCCGCATCGGAGGCGAAGTCCTGCGTGGTGGCGGTTTCGAACTTGCCGGTTGATTTTCCGACGCCGCGATCGTCCACGCGTAAGACCGCGACCCCACGGCGCGTCAGATAATCCGCCAGCACCAGAAACGGCTTGTGCCCGGCCATGGTCTCATCGCGGTCCTGGGGACCCGGCCCAGTGATCAGCAGCACTGCCGGAAAGGAGCCGCCCTCTTTCGGCTCGGTCAGGGTTCCCGCCAGCTTTATGTCTTGCGCCCTTGGGTTCGAATAGGCGACTTGCTCCTGCAGGTATGGGAAGGGTGGTTCAGGCTCTTGCGGGCGCGGGTTCTGCGCGAAAGCCGCCACCGCCGTACTCGCCCAAAACCATGCCAGCGCGCCGCGTAAAGCCATTGCAAACATCATACGAATTGCGCACGGATGCGAAACTAAAGAATAAAATAGATGACCGGAAACGAGATTCGCGCGAAGTTCCTGGAATACTTCGCCGCCCAGGGCCACAGAATCGTTCGCAGCGGATCCCTGGTGCCCGCAAACGACCCCACCCTGCTTTTCACAAACGCGGGCATGAACCAGTTCAAGGAGACGTTCCTTGGGCTCGAGAAGCGCGATTACACGCGCGCGACCTCATCGCAGAAGTGCGTCCGCGCGGGCGGGAAACATAACGATCTGGAAAACGTCGGCTATACCCGCCGCCACCACACGTTTTTCGAGATGCTCGGCAATTTTTCCTTTGGCGATTACTTCAAGCAAGATGCCATCGCCTTCGCCTGGGAACTGGTGACCAGCCCGCAATGGTATGGCCTTCCGAAAGACAAGCTATACGTGACCATCTTTCGTGAAGACGACGATGCCGAAGAACTCTGGCAGAAGGTGGCCGGTGTATCGAAAGACCGCATCTTCCGGCTGGACGAAAAAGACAATTTCTGGCAAATGGGCGAAACCGGACCGTGCGGCCCCTGCTCGGAGATTCATTACGACATGGGGCCGGAGGCCGCGGAGAAAGGCCGCGAGCACGAACAGTTCCCGCAGGATGGAGGCGGTCGTTTCGTCGAAATCTGGAATCTGGTCTTTATGCAGTTTGACCGCTCGGAAAGCGGCAAGCTGATGCCGCTTCCGCGGCCTTCCATCGATACGGGCATGGGGCTGGAGCGGATTGCTGCTGTCCTGCAAGGCGTGCTTTCGAATTACGATACCGACCTGCTGCGGCCGATTGTGGAGCGCGCCGCGGATCTCCTCGGCGTGCGCCGCCATGCGGACACACGCACCGATATCGCGCTTCGCATCAATGCGGATCACGCCCGCGCGACAGCATTTCTGATCCATGACGGCGTAGTTCCGGCAAATGACGGTCGCGGATATGTGCTCCGTAAAATTATGCGGCGGGCGATGCGGAACGGCCGCCTGGCCGGCGCGAATGAGCCCTATCTTCACGTTTTGACCGGCTTCGTCGCCGACCTGATGAAACCCGCCTACCCGGAACTGCAGGAGAGCAAGGACCGCGTGGCCCGAATGGTGCGCGACGAAGAAGACCGCTATGCCTCAACGTTTCAAATCGCGGAGCGATTCTTCCAGGAAGAAGCCAAATCCGCGGTAAACGGCGTGCTTCCCGGAGCAGCCGCGTTCAAGCTCTATGACACCTATGGGCTGGCGCTGGATGAACAGGAGGAAATGGCGCGGGAATTCGGCCTAACTATCGATCAGGAGAACTTCGCGGCCGAAATGGAGAAGCAACGGGTCCGCGCGCGGGCCAGCTGGAAAGGCGCCGGCAAGGCCCATGTTGCGGATGTCTATAAAGATCTTCCGCCTTCCGAGTTCACCGGCCGGGATTCGCTGGAAGCTCCTGTAACGGTCGCGCGATTAATCGTCAACAAGAACGCAGTCGATCGCGTCGAGCGGGGCCCGGCGGAAGTGGTGTTCACGAAAACGCCCTTTTATGCCGAATCGGGCGGCCAGGTAGGCGATACCGGCCTGCTGCTCGACGCAAATACTCTGGAGCGCGTCGCCGTGGTGGAGGGCGTGTACAAGCCGACCCCAACCTCCATAGTTCAGAGAATTCATGTGCTGCAGCCCGTTATGACCGGAGATAGCCTGATCGGCGCAGTCGATCCTCCGTCACGCAGCGCGACCATGCGGAACCACACAGCGACGCATCTTCTGCATGCCGCGTTGCGCCAGGTGCTGGGCGTTCACGTCAAGCAGGCCGGCAGCGTGGTCGAACCGGGCCGGCTGCGCTTCGATTTTACCCACTACGCCGCCATGACCGAAGACGAGTTGAGCGAAGTGGAGCGGCTGGTGAATCAGCAGATCCTGACCAATGCGGAAGTTGCAACGGACATCATGGACCTGGAGGATGCGCTTTCCACGGGGGCTATGGCGTTATTCGGTGAAAAATACGGCGAGAGCGTTCGCGTCGTCAGCATTCCCGGCTTCAGCCGTGAATTGTGCGGCGGAACGCACGTGCGCCGCACCGGCGACATCGGCCTGTTCAAGATCATTTACGAGGGAAGCATCTCCTCGGGTGTCCGGCGCATAGAAGCCATTACAGGCGAAGGCGCTCTGGAACGATTTCAGCAAGCCTCGGCGCAGCTCGCCAGGGCGGGCGAACTGCTGCATACGCCCGAGGCCGGTGTTCTGGAACAGCTTGAAAAGACTCTCGAAAACCAGAAAATCCTTGCACACCGGTACGATCAGCTCAAGACGCGGATGGCTCACGAGCAAGTAGAGAAGCTTACCGGCCGCAGAGTAAACGGCGCTACCGTGCTCGCGGAAAAGGTGGATGGCCTCGATTCGAAGCAACTGCGCACCATAGTGGACTCGCTGCGAAACAAATGGGGCAGCGCGGTCATCGTGATCGCTTCCGTGAACGATTCAAACATTTCGATCGTTTCCGCCGTAAGCAAAGACCTGACCGGCAAAGTGCAAGCCGGCAAGCTGGCGGGCGAGGTGGCGAAAGCGATCGGCGGCAAGGGCGGCGGCCGGCCCGACATGGCGGAAGGAGCGGGCAAAGATACGGCTGCATTGGCTGGTGCGCTCGCAAATGTTTATGAAAAGGTTGGAGCGCTGCTGTAAGAGGCGCGGTTCAGGGGGAATCAGTGGAGCAATTTGATGTCGCAATCGTAGGCGCCGGGCCGACCGGCCTCGCCTGCGGCATCGAAGTGCAGAAGCGCGGCTTCTCGCCGGTACTGTTTGACAAAGGTTGCGTGGTCAATTCGATTTACCACTACCCGATCAATCTCGTATTCTTCACCACACCGGAATTGCTCGAAATCGGCGATATCCCGATGACCTCGCTGAACGAGAAGCCCGGCCGGACGGAGGCGCTGAAGTACTACCGGCGCGTAGCCGACCATTACAAGCTCAACGTCCACCAGTATGAGCGGGTTCTTGGGTTCAGCGGCTCGGATGGCAAATTTGTGGTGCAAACGGAAACGGCCACTGGGGAACAGTTCTGCTACGGCGCGAAGAAAATCATTCTTTCGACGGGCTATTACGATATCCCGAATAAGTTAAATGTGCCCGGCGAGGACCTGGGCAAAGTAATTCACTACTACCGCGAGGCGCACCCTTACTACAATCAGGACGTTCTCGTGGTTGGAGCGAAGAACTCTGCCTGCATCGGCGCGCTGGAGTTGTTCTGGACAGGCGCGCGCGTCACCATGGTCCACCGCGG
>JAICXK010000404.1 GCA_025980435.1 Bryobacteraceae bacterium | reverse complement strand
TCCGCGAGTTCCACTTCCGGATTCACTCCGGCGCCCCGGGCGAGGGAGAGAAACAACTGTTTCGTGGCGTTATTACTCTCGCGCTGATAGGCAAGAGCGGCGAATGAGCCAATAAGAATCGCTTTCCCGCTACCCCACGAGTGTGCGACAACGGCCGGCTGGCCATTGCCGAAGCGGCCCAGTACGCGGCTGCCGCCCAACGGTTGAAGATCCTCTTCGAACGCTGCACCGACAACCGGCTGATTCACTGGAAAGCCGGGCAATTCCGCCGCCGCATCGAGTCTAATTTGCGGCTTATCGACCGGCCGGATGAGCTTCTCCTCCGCTCCAAAAACTTCATCCAGCCCGAAGCCGGGAATCACGTCGCTGGCAAAACCGCGAGCATCGTTCCACGCCAGGCGAGCTTCGGCTACAGCCGTTCCGCCGCCGTGGACGTAACGCTTGACACCCTCGGCCGCGCTTTGCGAAAGCATCACGGGAAAGGGCATGAACAGGATCTTGTACTGACCCAGCTTGTTTTGAGACACGTTGCGCGGATCGACAAAATCGACCGGAATGTGCTGCTCCATGAACGCGCGGTAGAGTCCCATTAAAGAATCGCGCTCGGCGTTTCCAAGCTTCGACATGGAAGGCTGCGATCCGCCCACCATGTAAGAGAGGCGATTGTAGAGAATCGCAACCGAGGCACGCGCCGGTTCTGCGTTCAGTATGGCGGATGCATTGCGCTGCAGAATCTGAGCGACCTTTCCCGCCGCCCGCGCGCGATCGGTTATGGTCCCATCCAGATCGATCAACCCATACCCGTTCGATTCGAAACCGGAACTCATCGGGTACCAGGCATAGATGGCGAGCTCGCGCGCACCGTGCGCGACGACCTGCCACATCCAGAACTCCTCGTCGTGCGCGGTAACGGGATCCGCGATGCGCATTCCCGTTGCACCCTGGCCGGCTTGCAGTTCGCCGATCCAGAAGCCTCTGCCGGAGCTATGCCCCGCCGAGCGGGAGAAATCCAGGCCGGCGGCCAGCATGGTGGTTGACCACGGATGAGTGGACTGCGAGTGCTTCGGATAGATCGAGGTGCCGAAGAAATCAGCGTTCGCGGACATCTTGAAATCGTCCGGCTGGCCGTAGCCGTCCGTTGGCGATGTAAACAGCGCCGGCGCCGCGGCATGGCTCGTGATGGGATGCGTCTGATCGGCCGCTCGAATCGCATCGACGCGGGTCTTTAAATCGCCGGCGAGTTTGTCATCGATAAAAGCTCGCCAATCGAGGTAATCGGTGTAAGAAAGAATAGTGGGATAGCGCGGCGGCTCCACCTGGTTCCAGCTCTCGAATTTGCGGTACCAGGCTGTATTCAGGGCGTCGAGCGTTTTGTATTTCGTTTTCAGCCACTCGCGAAAGCGCGCCTGCGTGTAGGTGCAGAAGCAGAACTCGGGATTGGAAAGATACGGAAACTCCGCCCAATTGACAATGTGGGGCTCGCTCCAGACGTCCCAACCATAAAGCGCCGGAGAACGATTCGCGTCGCGCGAAAGAGCCTCCAAAAACCGGACAGTTTCTCGCCGGACACCGGACTGATCAATGCAGTATCCGGGCGCGGCCTGCGAAATGATGACCGCGCCGCTCCGATCCACGAACCGGCCATCGGGATACTGCTGCCCGATCCAGTCGGGCGCGGAATCCAGATAGATTTGCACGATCACGCGCATGCCGCGATCATGAGCGAGCCTCAGAAGTAGATCGAGGTTCTCGAACGAAAATTCGCCAGGTTTCGGCTCGGCGGTGGCCCAATCGACCCAGCATTTCACGGTGGTGAATCCGGTTGCTTTAATCGCATCCAGATCTTTGCCCCATCGCTCTGCGCTGGTTGCGTCGAGTTTCTCTAGCATCGGAGCTCGCGCCTTACCGCCGCCGTACCAAACCGCGGCAGGATAGAACGAATTCGACGGTTGCGCCCACAGTCCGGAGCTGAAAAGCAAAAATGCAACAGTGGTTCGAAACGAGATCATGTGTTTAGAAGCGGCAGATCAGACGGCTTTCATGCCGTGTTGGAAAAATTCGCGATTGAGCCGAGTCAGGCGATTCACGATTTTGTACCGGTCACCCCGGTAAATGGACTTGACGTACTCCACCGGCTGACCCTGCTGAATATACGACGTGCGCGTGAACGAAAATACCGGGCTTCCCTTCCGTATGCGGAGCAAACGGGCATCTTCTGCTTCCGCCAATCCCGCTTCCACAATTTCATCGGCGATCGCTATTTGAATACGGTAGCGTTCGGAAAGAATTCGATACAGGGACGTACCCGGATCGAACGTCTCCAGCAAGTCAGGGCACAGTCGGACGGGGAGATGGCTGCATTCCGTGCCCATAGGAACAGAATCTGCAATTCTAAGGCGCTTGAGCTGAATGACTTTTTCCTGCCGCTTCAACCCGAGCGCCTGTGCAGCGTCGCCTTCAGCGGGCACAACTTCAAAAGAAAGAACGCGCGACCGCGGCCTGCGGCCACTGCGCTCCATCTCCTCGGTAAATGACAAAACCTGGCGAAAATTCTTTTCCAGCTTAAGGCCCGATACGAAGGTTCCCTTGCCTTGCTCGCTATAGACAATGCCGAGTTCGCAGAGCGATTTAATCGCGAGCCTTGCCGTCATACGGCTTACGCCCAGGCGCGTAGAGATCTCCTGTTCCGAAGGGATCGCGTCACCCGCTTTGATGTCGCCGGCGCGAATACGCTCAAAAAGCTGCTGCTGGATCTGATAATAAATCGGTACAACACCGTTCCGGTTAATGAAATTCAGCTCCACTCGCGAGGTTTCCATTCCTAAAAGGTAAATCGCGCCGCAAATTGAAGCTGACGCGGTGTATTGGAGGCGCTGGTCACCTGGCCAAAGCCGGCCATGTTGTCCGCCGTGGGATTCCGATTCCAGAACACGTTGGGGTAACCGTATTGCACCGAGTTAGTGACATTGTATGCGGCGAACTCGAGCCGAAGAGCCATGCGCTCGCTCAGCGGAACGTTTTTATAGATAGAAGCATCGAGATTGTGGCCGCCATCCGTCCGCACGTGCGTGAGAAAGGCGGGGGCGGTCCCGGCAAAAAACGGGCTGGCGGGTTGAGAAAAGCAG
>JAICXK010000248.1 GCA_025980435.1 Bryobacteraceae bacterium | reverse complement strand
TGGTGGGGCTCGAGGCCGGCAGCGTAATGGCGACAATCGTGCTCCTGCTGCTCTCGGAAGGATTCCATCGCGAGCCGTTCGCCGATATCGCGCTTACACTGGCGCTTCTTTCGTTCGGCGCCGGGCTGGTGTTCGCGCGTTTCCTGGAACGTTGGTTATGAACGCGCGGGAAGTGGCGGTTTGGGCGCTGCTGGGAATTGGAGTGCTCGGGTTCCTGCTTTGCGCGTTGGGACTGCTGTTGACACGCGATTTTTACGACCAACTTCACTTCCTCGCGCCCGCATCGTTGATTGGTGCGGTGGCGATACCGGCTGCCATCCTGGTACACGACGGCTTCTCTCAAACAGGCACAAAAGCGATCCTGATCGCGATCCTGCTTTTCTGGGCAAATCCAGTTTTGACCCACGCGAGCGCGCGCGCCGGCCGGATCCGGCGCAAAGGACAGTGGCCGCCCACCGAAGGCGAAAATTTTCCGGAGGCGCCCGAGAAGAAATGATCGTTTTCCAGGCGTTCATTCTGCTGTTCGTCGCGGCTGGAGGGACAGCGGTCGTGTTCACGCGAGACGCTACCTCGCAGGCGATTGTGGTCAGCTTTTACGGGCTGCTGCTGGGGATCATGTTTTTTGTTTTTCAAGCACCCGATGTCGCACTTTCGCAAATTGTGGTGGGCGCAATGGCGCTACCTCTCATGATCATGCTTGCGCTGGCGCGTATCAGAAAGCAAAACCGGAAGCGGCAACAATGACCAGGCGAATCAGACTGAAGTTCTTCCTTGTTTCCGCCGCGGCTCTGGCGTTGTGCTTCTTTTGGGGCTATGCAGGCCTTCCGGCGTTTGGGCACGGCAGCAGCATTTACGCGGATATCGTCAACGCCATCAGCGTGCCCCAGCGGCATATTACGGATGCCGTAACAGCAGTGAATTTCGATATTCGAGGGTTCGACACGCTGGGAGAAGAGTTCATCCTGTTTACCTCCGTATTGGGCGTCATTCTCCTGATGCGCAGGACGAAAGACGAGCCGGCCGGCGATCATGAAGACAAAGCACCGGGCCGCAAAGTGCCGCCCGTGAGCGATGCGGTTCGAGTAATCGCCCTGTTGCTGCTGGCGCCGACGATTGTGTTCGGCTGGTACATCGTCGTCCACGGGCAGGTCACGCCGGGCGGCGGCTTCCAGGGGGGCGTAATTCTTTCGAGTGCGCCGCTGCTGCTGTATTTGTGCGGCTCATATCCCAAGGTCCGCGGAGCGGCCGCTCCGCGTTTGATCGAGATCGCGGAGGCGCTGGGCGCGGCGGGCTACATCGTAATCGGCGGAGCGTGCGTTGCGCTCGGAGGCATGTTTCTGGAGAACCTGCTCCCACTTGGAAAAGCAGGCACATTGACCTCGGGCGGCATGGTTCCGTTCATTAACTTAGGGGTCGGGCTGGAAGTAAGCGGTGGATTTACCTTGATTCTACTGGTCTATCTGGAAGAATTGATGGAAGAGAAGGAATCATGAGTTACCTTCCGTACGCGGTTGCCGCCTGGCTCTTTCTGGTAGGGCTTTATGGCGTAATCTCGAGCCGCAACCTGGTTCACCTGATTATTTGCGTAGGCGTCATCCAGTCCTCTAGTTACGTGCTGTTGCTGGCGATTGGATACAGGACCGGTGCGGCCGCGCCGATTTTCGTGGATATCCCGGTGGGCACGCCGGCAGTCGATCCGGTGGTCCAGGCACTCATGCTGACTGATGTGGTAGTCGAGGTGACGGTGGTGGCTCTTCTACTGGCTTTGGCGATTCAGGTTCATAAGCGCCACGGCACACTCAATCCCGATGAACTGCGCAAGCTGAAGGGCTAGGTGAGGCTTCTACCTGTCCTGCCAGTCGTGGTTCCCCTGATCACGGCGGCGGCTCTGGCTGTGCTCACGAAGCTGCTACCCCGCGCCTGGTCTGCTTTGATTGCCATTGCCAGCACAATTGCAACCGCCGCGGCCGCGGCGCTTCTGCTGAGAGATTCACTCCAGCAACCGATCGTTTATTGGTTCGGCAATTGGAAACCGAACGGGCGAATGGCGCTGGGTATTTCGTTCGCAATCGATCCGATCGGCGCAGGCCTGGCGACTTTCGCGGCTGTGCTGACGGCGGCAGCACTAGTGTTCGGATCGAAGTATTTCGATAGCGTCGAGAACCATTTTCATGCTCTGATTCTGTGCTTTCTAGGCGCGATGTGCGGTTTCAGCCTGACCGGCGATATGTTCAACCTGTTCGTCTTCTTCGAACTAATGAGCGCGGCAGCGTTTGCATTATGCGCTTATAAGACGGAGGACCCCGGAGCGCTGCAAGGCGCATTGAACTTTGCGGTTACGAACACAATTGGGGCTTATTTTGTCCTAACCGGAATTGGGCTGCTGTATGCCCGGACGGGCGCTCTGAATATGGCGCAGATGTCGGAAGCGCTGGCTTCGCATCCGGCGGACAAGCTGGTTCTGGTGGCGTTCGCGTTCATCTCATGCGGATACCTGGTGAAAGCCGCGGTTGTGCCGTTCCACTTCTGGCTAGCCGACGCGCACGCCGTGGCGCCCTCTCCGGTCTGCGTACTGTTTTCCGGCGTTATGGTCGAGATGGGCCTGTATGCGGTCGCGCGCATTTATTGGGCTGTTTTCAATCAAACCCTACACGCCGACATTGCTTCGCTTCGGATCCTCGTTGTATCTATCGGAGCCGCCACAGCGGTGCTGGCGGCGATCATGTGTTTTTCGCAGCGAAATCTGAAGCGGTTACTGGCATTTTCGACCATCAGCCACGTAGGGCTGATGACCATCGGGGTCGGGCTGTTCACCGCGGGTGGCCTGGCGGGCGCGGCTATTTATACCCTGGGCCACGGGTTAGTGAAAGGCGGACTGTTTCTCGCGGCGGGTATGCTGCTGCACCGGTTCTCGACGGTAGATGAGCTCGATCTGCATGGAAGAGGGCGAAGCGAGAAATGGGCCGGCTTTGTCTTCTTCGCAGGGGCAATCGGATTGGCTGGTTTGCCGCCTTCGGGCGTGTCGGCGGGTGACGATCTGATTCACGAAGCCGCGCGGGCGATTGGGTATCACTGGGTTCGCTGGATTTCCTTCTTCGCCGCCATCATCACCTCGGCGGCGGTGCTCCGGGCGGCGTGCCGCGTCTTCTTCGGGTGGGGGCCGCGGCGCGAAGAGCAGCCGGGCGGCGCACCGAAAACTCAGGAGAGCCGCGAAACGGATCGCAGCCAGCAGCGGACACCCATGACCATGATTGCTCCGGCCGTAGCGCTGGTGGTTGCCGGGATGTTCCTGAATTTCACACCACGGCTGAAGCGAATCGCCACGCAATCCGCGACGGAATTTCAGAATTCGGAGGCGTATTCAGCCCGAGTGTTGCGGGCCGCTCCCAAACGGACTCCAACTGCTCCAGCACCCGCGCCCGAGAACCCTCTATTTGGGATCAGCGCTTTCGCTTGCGCCGCGCTGGGAGCAGCCTGTTACCTGTTCAGTAAGAGCTTCCGTTCCACCTCTCGATGGATTACAAGACCTCTGAGCGTTTTGCATGGCTTGCACAGCGGTCACGTGGGCGATTACGTAGCGTTTCTGACGTTTGGAATCGCGGCGTTCGGGCTGGTTTGCGTCCTGTGCCTGCGATAGGGCTACTGCTGGCGGCCGAGGAACTGATCGATGTTCTGGATGTACTTCCGTGAATTCACAGCCTGATCGACATCCGAATTCAGCGCAATCACACTATTGAACTGCTTACGCGCGTCCACAAGGAGGTCCAGTCCGTTGGGTGCAGCAGCGTGAGCGTTCAGAACATTGAACTTCTGGCTGTAGAGAATGCCGAGGCGATAGTGCGAGTACAGATCTTTCGGATTGTAAGAGAGCGCGTTCTCACAATAACCGATAGCGGAATCCCAATTCTTTAGCAACCATTCGCAATCACATAAACCGAAATTAGCCTGCGCGCGGAGATCCTTCCAGATGTCGGTCTGGGCGGCGCGTTTTTTGGAGCCTACGCCGATGAGAAACGGCATCACGTAATAGTTCAACTTACCGGCAAATTTACTGTCAAAATCACTTAGGGCAAGATACTGATGATATTCGGATTCGGCATTGGGTAGATCGGCGGTACTATGGAGGCCATCGTCGTACAAGCGGAGACTATCGGCCAACCACAAGTGCGCTTCGGCCTTGTGCGGGATCAGTTTCACCGCCTGCTTGCCGGCGCGAACCGCCTGATCGTAAACTCCTTTCCGGAAATACGCCTGAGAAAGGAGGTAAAGCGCCGTGCCGTTATTGGCATCACGCTGCATAACAAAGTTCAATTGACGGATGGCTTCATCGGACGCTCCGGTATCCAACAGGCCGCCCGCATAGCTCACGCGCGCCTCCAGATAATCGGGATCGATATCAACCGCCTGCTTGAAATATTGATTGGCCGTGTCGTAATCGAACAGGGATCGATAGGCGCGGCCCAGAAAAAGCGCCGCCTGGCTATAGGTAGGATCTATCTGCAGGGCCTGCTGGAACTCGGTTACGGCCTGTTTGTAGTTCTGCTCGTATCCTTTGTTGTAAAACTGCAATCCGTGGTTGAAATGATCGACCGCGGACCTCTTTCGCTGCCGGGCAATCAGGATGCGCAGGCTTACCGTGGTCTCCTGCCCCGGATAGACTTCCTGCTCGCGAGGGCCATCCGGCTGATAGCCGGCATGATTGCCCTGGACGGTGTGTACGCCAGGCTGAATCCCAGGAAGGCGAAGCGCCGAAGCCTTGTTCACCACGCCGACGCTTTTACCGTCCACCATGACTTCGACGCCGTCCATGTTCGTCTCGATCACGAGCGTTCCGAACTTCGGCGGCGGGAGTTTGGCCGCGGTCACGCGGTTGGGATTATAGGCCAAAACCATGTTGGTATCGAAGCTGCCGCGATCGAAGGTTGGATGCTGCCGTTCTCCGGTAGCCTGACTGACGTTGGCGTAGACATAATCGCCCAGTTCCTGTGCGGAAACCACACCATCGCCAGAGGTATCCGCCTCGCCTTCCAGTCCTTTGACGATGTAATAGGTAAAGATGCCGTGGCCGCCACCCCAGCCCGGACCTTCAAAGCTCTGCTCGCGATCGCGGCTGGCGGTTACCACAAACAACGACTTATTCAGGTCAAGCAACGATTGTGTTACCTGAGCGCGGTCAGCTTCCGGCGTAATAGCGCCGCTGTGGCAGGCATCGGCTAATAATACTTTCCATTTCGCGTGGATCTTGCTGCCAATGACTTCGCCCAGGCGGCTGAGCGGGTACGCGGTGCCGGGGATGTCGTCACGCCGCAGATCGTACGGCGCGAAATAGCTGGCCCCATTTGAAATAAACCCGTGGCCGGCGAAGTAGATCAGCACACGGTCGTCATCTTTTGCTACGGAAGGCAGCCAATTTTCGAGCTGGTCCGTGATGTTCTTAAGCGTCGCATCGGAGTCTTTCAGTACATGGACGTTTTCCGGCGGAAACTGGCCGCCCTGCTGGCTGATGAGAACGGTATAGATTGAATCGGCATCGCGGTCGGGATACTTGAGCTGAGCCTGCGGAGGCAGGTTTTCATAATGCGAAATGCCGATGACGAGCGCATAACTGCGAGGAATCGTGATCTTCGCCGGGGGCGTCGCGGCCGGCTTGGCCGGTTCGTCGGGTACAGCTTCCAGGTCGCGGTGCTGCGGCGCGGGCGGGTTCTGAGCGGCGGCAGCGAAAGCGAGGATTAATGCGAACAAACTCGCGCGTTTCATAACTTCACTTATGCGCAATCCTGAAGCGGTAAATAGAGGGGCCTTCAAAAGGCTCGGTCGAGGATACGGAGGTATCTTTTGCGTTATCAACCACTATCAGATCCCGACTCGTCATCACGGAGTATTGAGAGAGCTTTTCGGGCAATGCTTCTCCTTTGGCGATCGGCTTCAAACCGGCATGGGTATCCAGGCATTCTCCACTCGTGCGAAAGAGCTCATCATCGCAGCGCGGGGTAGCGGTAGCGAATGCCGCGGCCGGATCTTCATTTGACGGTTGCTGCTGTCGACCCGTGCTGGGGAGCGACTTGCCGAGATCCACGGGAGAAATCAGAAAATAGACGTTGTCATAACCGGGAGGGCCAGTGACCTGAAACCAGCCGCTGCCGGAGGCGGGGACAAGATACTGCTTTCCGGAAGCGACGCGCCGGTTCTGGGTTAACTCATCGCGGGGAAACAACTGCTGCCAAACGCCGGACGAGCCCTGGTCCATCACGTATAAGTAGCCGTTCACGGCGGACTTGAGCCGGAAACGGATCTTATCGCCTGCGGAAAAAACGTAGTTCGGGTCGACCGTGCGGAAAGAGGTTCCTTCCTTCTTTTCCAGCACGAGATCGATCCGGTGGTTCAGTTCGGCCTGCGCCTGGGCTGCGCTGGCGGCCACGGGTAACACGAGTAGGACACCTGCGGCGAGGCACCCACCCGACACGCGCTTGTACATGGATTCTTATTTGTGCGACAGTACCACGTCTACTACGACGTGCGGGTCCGGAGTCTGGCCGGTGGCTTTGTTCACAACGTAGCTCGCCTTGTCGCTGCCGGACGATTTATCATCATCACCACTGGTAAACACGAGGTCGCGCGATTGAACTTCGCTCCGAAGCTGAGCCACAAACTGGTCGTTAAGTCCGTCCTGATGACTCTTCAGTGACGCTATGGTTTGATCCAGATTCGTTTCAGGCGTACGGCTCAGCATGACAAAGAGCTTTTCCTGGCCCGGCGCGCCCGTAAAGCGCCATGCGCCGGTTCCGGGGACGACGTAGTCCTTGCCCGGAACGAGCTTGTTTCCATCCGCTGATGCATCCGAAGCCGGGTACAGCGGAACCCATCGGCCACTCGAACCTTGCTCAATCACATACAGGTAGCCTTCCTGATTGGACATCAGGCTGAGGCGGATCTGATCGCCGGCGTGAAACACCGATTCCGGTGAAATCTCCTGGTACGTTCCATCGTCGAGCTTCTTAAGGACTGCATACCGCAATCCGAGCGGAGCGTGAACGGAGACCTTTTCCATCGTGCTGCTGTCGACGACATTGACCGAGGGCGCCGGTTTGGGCGTTTTCGCCTGGCTCGGGAGCGCGGATTCCATGCGCGTCCGGTGGACCGCCGGGCTTGCATGCGCTGCCGGACGTTTGCCGACAAGATCAGCCGCCGACCAGAACGCATCCCTGGCGTTGAGCTGCGGTTGTGATTCAGGTTGCTGGCCGAGGGCCACGCCAACCCAGGCGAAACAGGCTACGGCTGTTCCCACCGAGAAAAGAGACGCGAGCACGCGTGACATTTTTGTTTTCCTATTTGGTCGAGCACGCCCATCGCTTACGCTCAAGGCTCAGTTTCAACATCAATGATTTACGAAGAATACGCCAGTCCGCTTGCTTAGGCGCGCGGTTCCGTTTCAGCAATTGCAGGGCCATTAGCTCTTAATGTTGTTGGACTCCGGGTCCCAATATACCGGCTTCTTGCGGAAGTAAGACTCATTCGCCATGTGGCAGGCGATCGCCGCGTGATTTCCGAACACGGCATCTTCGGCGACCGGCTTACGGGACTTGACGGCGCGGAAAAAGTTCCAAAGATGC
Source organism: Bryobacteraceae bacterium (assembly GCA_025980435.1). Classification (GTDB taxonomy): domain Bacteria; phylum Acidobacteriota; class Terriglobia; order Bryobacterales; family Bryobacteraceae; genus Bog-105. The sequence goes on along the minus strand of JAICXK010000248.1, from coordinate 30 downwards.
GGCTTCACGTCGTCCCAATCGTCGCCTTCG
>JAICXK010000157.1 GCA_025980435.1 Bryobacteraceae bacterium | reverse complement strand
TGGAACACAGCGGCGCGATCGCCGAAATTCCACGCCTTGCAGAACAGAAGGCGGCCGTTTTGGCGGAGCGGTACGGAATAGTGCTTGTCCTCTTTCAAGACCTTCAGCGGGCCAGCGACTTCCGCGCCTTCGCAAATAAAAATGGGGGACGGGTTGCCGAAACCGAACGGGCCCAACGACAGCAGTTGCCGCACGCAGATTTCGCTCAGTTCGGAAAACGCCGCGGCTGCATCGACGGTATAGCGAGGGCGCAGGTCGTCAGGCGTCAACCTGCTCCTGGCGAACGCATCGAACCGGCGCTGAAATTCGTCGATCGATGCCGCGCGAAGGCTGAGCCCGGCGGCTTGCCGGTGTCCACCAAACTTTGTAAACAGATCCGGCATGCTCTCCAACGCCTCCAGCAAGTGAAATGCCGGAATGCTGCGGCCGGAGCCCGACAGATGCGGCTCGTCAGCATCGCCGTTCTGCCCGGCGTCGGTAAGGACGAAAACGGGGCGGCTGAATCGTTCGACCAGGCGGCTGGCCACAATACCGAGCACGCCGAGATGCCACTCTGAACCCGCGAACACGAGCGCCGCGCACGCTTCATCGAAGGGCGCTTCCTCACATTTCTTCAGAATTGCTTCGATGATCCCCGCCTCGGTTTCCTGGCGTTCGCGGTTCAGCCTGTCTAACTGCTCGGCAAGGGCGCGAGCGCGGGAGGGGTCCTCGGTGAGGAAAAGCTCGATGACATCGCGCGCTGTCGCCATGCGTCCAGCAGCATTGATGCGCGGCGCCAGACGGAAGGCAACCTGGTGCGCGGAGGGGCATTCGCCCTCATCGAAGCCGGCCACTACGAGCAAAGAACGCAGCCCGATGTTCTTCACCTGGCGCAAACCCGAAAGCCCGCGCTGCACGATAACGCGATTTTCGCCCACCAGAGGCACCACGTCCGCTACCGTGGCGATGGCCGCCGGTTTTAGGAACGAATCGAGCAACGCGGACTGCCGGGCGGGCGGCATGCCGCTGACGGCGAGCAACGCCTGCACGAGTTTGAAGGTGACGCCCGCGCCACACAAATTCTTGTTCGGATAAATGCAATCGGGACGGTTAGGGTTCAGGACTGCGAGCGCCGGGGGCAGTTCCGATTCCGGGAGATGGTGATCGGTGACGATTACATCCACTCCCAACTGGTTGGCGTGGCGGACCACGTCATTCGCGCGAATGCCGGTATCCACGCTGACGATGAGACGGACGCCGGTTTCCGCAGCGTGCTGGATCACATCGCTCCGCATCCCATACCCATCTCTGAGGCGATGCGGGATGTGGAAATCGGCGCTGCCTCCGAGCAGTTCGATCGCCTTCTTCAAGATGACGATGGAACAGGTGCCGTCCACGTCATAATCGCCGTAGAGCAGGATCTGTTCCCGTGATTCGATTGCGGTGCGGAGCCGCCGAACGGCCTGATCCATGTCTCGAACAAGCATCGGGTCATGCAGCGAATCCAGCCGGGGCGAAAGGAAATCGCGGGCGGAGTCCGCGCCCAGATACCCTCGGCCGGCCAGAACGGCCGCCACCAGCCGCTGCACGCCGAGTTCCTGCTGCAAGTCCCGCGTAGCTTGCTCGCTGGGTGCCGGCAAGATCCATCGAGCCGCGCGGCGCATTCCGGCCGCCGAACTAGCCACGGGCATCAGTTGTTTGAGAAATATCCGCCGATGGAGTCGTCCGGCTCGTCTTCGCGGTCGAGCGACGCCGCTTCCAACTCGCCCAGAATGTCGGTAAAGGATTCGTACCAATCGGTGTGCGACTCGAACGAGTAGACGCGTCCTTCGATTGCAAAAGATAACTCCACCGAGCAAGTGAAGCCTTCATAGGCTTGCAATTGCTTGAGGCGGTTTTCGTAGCTGCGCTTCTCCTCACGCAAGAGATCCGCATCCTCCAACTCATCGAGCGCTTCGTCGATCTGATCGAGCGAAAACGAGCGATGATTAAAAATAATCAGGCGGACGCCGGCGTGGCGAGCGGTTTGCAAGAATTCCCTGAAATCGGGGTGGCTGACGGTATCCCAGAGAACATGACTCATGGTGTCGATCATCCGGTGATACCCATGAAACACGGCCATTCCGTACTGCTTGAGATAGGCCTCCACTTCGGATTTCAGAGTTTCCAGGTCTTGCGCCATTCGCTTCACCCTATCAAACTTGTGGCTGGGTAACCTCGCCCATCTCACAAACATCCTTTATTCAACTTGCGTTATCTGAACGTAGTCCTGGCGCTCTTTCTGTGCGGAGGCGCGAGCGCGCTGGCGCAAAGCGGAGTCGTTCGATCCGCAAACCAGCCAATTCCCGGCGCAACGGTCACCGTCACACAAGGGAATCGGACGCTTTCAACCGTTACCGATGCGGAAGGCCACTATGTTTTTCCTTCGCTGCGGTCCGGAACCTGGGCGGTAACGGTTGAGATGTTTGGGTTCAGCACTCTTAAGAAAGATGTCGATTACGCGTCCGCGAACGGGCCGGTCGATTTTGACTTGCAACTAAAGCCGTCGATGGCGCTCCAGCGGTTCAGCCAGTACGCGGGCCGGCGCGCTCCGACGTCCGGTACGGGCCCGGCGGATAGCGGGCCGCAGATCGATCAAATACTGCAGAGTGAAACGAGCACGCAGCAGCAAGGGTTCCCGGCTAACGGCGCCGGTTCCGAAGGCAGTAACGAGACATTTCTGGTTTCGGGCAGCTTAAGTCCGGGAATGGCGCAAGGCAGCCAGGCCGATTCGGGGCCTGACACGCGGTTTGCCGGCCGCGCTACGGGAGAGTTTGGCGGTCCCGGAGAGCTACAGGCCGCCCCGAATGCGCCCGGCTTTGAAGGACAGGGAGGCGGAGGCGGCTTCGGCGGCAGGGGGGGATTTGGCGCTAGAGGAGGATTCGGTGGAGGGCGAGGAGGTAGAAGCCCCGGCCGAGCCGGCGCAACGCAGTTCGGCAATCACCGCCGCAGGAACCAGCAGATACATGGAATGCTCTCCTTCACGCTTCAGAATTCAGTTTTGAACGCAAAGCCGTTTTCATTGAACGGACTGGACGTTCCGCAAGCGGCCTACGCTCAGAGCCGGTTTAGCCTGATTGTGGGCGGGCCGCTGCTCATCCCGAAAATCGTCAAGGACCCCAAGACACAATTCTTCGTCACGTACTTCGGAACGCGCGGGCGAACTCCCGAGCTGTTTACGGAAACTGTCCCGACCGCGGCGGAGCGCAGCGGCGATTTCTCTCAAGCAACACAGTTGCTGGGCACATCGGCCGCCGGAGTTCCCGTTAGCATTTACAACCCCGCGACGCGGCAACCGTTTCCCGGTAACTCGATTCCGAGCAGCATGCTGAATCCGATTGCGCTGGGTCTGCTTCGGTTTTATCCGCTGCCGAACCAGCCCGGCGCCGCCAATAACTACCAATTGGAAACGACGCAGGCTGGCAATTCCGATAACGCCGGGCTGCGGATTCAGCGCAACTTGACCAGCGCCGACCGGCTATCCCTCAACCTTCATTACCAGCGCCGGGACGGCACGACCGTCCAGCCGTTCGGCTATGCCGATACAACGAATGGATATGGCGTGAACGCGCGGCTGCAGTGGACCCGCAACTTAAGCGCAAAGGCGATCAGCAATAGCCAGGTGCAGTTCAATCGCAACGATACGGAAATTGTTCCGTATTTTTCGCTGCTCCCCGACGTTGCGGCAGAACTCGGAATTGAGGGCACATCCGCGAATCCACTCGATTACGGGCCGCCCACGTTGAATTTTACGAATTTTGGAGCGTTGAGCGATTCCGCCGCTACCCTGCACCGCAACCAGTCGCAGGGCGTTACCGAAAGCATCACGCTTCTGAAGGGACTCCACACGGTTACCCTAGGCGGCGGATACACCCGCGCCGATCTGAGTGCGCGAACCGATCCCAATGGACGTGGCACATTCAATTTCACCGGGTTGGCGACCAGCAGCATCAATGGAAAAGGCCAGCCGGCCCCCGGAACCGGGTATGATCTGGCCGATTTTCTGCTCGGGCTGCCTCAATCGAGCTCGATTCAATACAGCCAGTTCAGCCAGTACTTTCTGCAGAACCAGGCCAACGGCTTCGCGCAGGATGAATGGAAGGCGCGCTCCGATCTGACGCTGACGATGGGCGTCCGCTACGAGTATTTTTCGCCGCTGAACGAAAAGTATGGACGCCTGGCGAATCTCGACATCGCGCCCGGCTTCACGAACGTGGCCGTAGTCACTCCCAACACGCCGGGACCCTACACGGGCGCCTTTCCGAGCGGGTTGATTGATCCGGATCTGAATAACTGGTCTCCGCGGATTGGCCTCGCCTGGAAGGTGCCGAAGCTGAAGCGGTCGACGATTGTTCGAGCAGGATATGGCATTTACTACAACGGCCAGGCGTATATTCCCTTCGCTGCCTCACTCGCTAATCAGCCGCCGTTCGCGGTTGCCAGCAGTGTAAATACCAGCGCCGCAAACGTGCTCACTTTGAAGAGCGGTTTGACGAAGACCGCGCCGGATCAGGTTACCAATACCTTTGCGGTAGACCGGAACTATCGAACGCCGTACGCTGGTACCTGGAACGCCTCCATCCAGCATGAATTGGGCGGCGGATTCTTTGCCGAGATTGGCTATCTGGGGACAAAGGGCACGCGTTTGGATGTGAGGACGTTGCCGAACGAACTGCCGCCCGGCAGCGCGCGCCTGTTCACGCAGCGCACTCAGTTCGGAAACGCGACCGGCTTTACCTACGATCAGTCCGAAGGCAATTCCATTTTCAATGCCCTGCAGTTGCGGCTGATGCGCCGCTTCCATCGCGGGCTGTCGGTCAACGCCTTTTATCAATTCGCGAAATCGATCGATGATTCATCCACGTTCGGGGGCGCGGGGAATACTGTGGCACAAAACTGGCTCGATCTGGCCGCCGAGCGCGGGCTGTCGAGCTTCGATGTCCGGCATGAGCTTACGGCGAACTTCGTCTGGACGTCCCCAGTGGCAGGTCCGGGTTCGCGGTTTGCTCCGGATGGAAAGCTGGGGCGGCTGCTGAAAGACTGGACATTAAGCGGAGGCCTGACCGGGCAAACCGGGAATCCGTTGACCGCGCGGATATTGGGTAATACGCAAAGACTGGCCCAGACCGGGGGTGTCGGGAGCGGACGCGCGGAGGCTACCGGACTGCCGGTTGAAGAAGGCAGCGGATTCTTCAATCTGGACGCGTTCACGTCGCCACCGCCGGGCGAATACGGGAATGCGGGACGGAACACGATACCTGGCCCGGGCCTGATAAGCCTCAATCTCGCCTTTGCGCGTTCCTTCACCCTGGCAGAGCGCCGCCGCCTGGAGTTCCGCCTGGAAGCCAATAACGTACTGAACCACGTGAATTACACGAGCTTCTATACGGTCGTGAACGCGGTGAATTACGGGCTGCCCAGCGCGGCGGGTTCGATGCGCAGCTTACAGGCAGTCGCGAGGTTCCGGTTTTGAAGGCCGCTGCAGCATTATTGGCGACGGCGCTGGCGGTGCAGCCGGCAATGCCGCAGCAGCGCGCCACGTTTTCGACGACGACCAACGTTGTCGTGGTGAACGCAACGGTCCTCGACCGGAACGGCCGGCCGGTTGAAAACCTGACCAAAAATGACTTTGAAGTGTATGAGGACGGCAAGCGGCAGCATCTGCAGGCAGTGGATTTCCAGCACTTGACTGGCGCGGTACTACCGCCAATACGCACAGAAGCGGCGCAAGCCGCACCTTCGCCGAGTGCCCAGGCGCCGAGCCCGGCGCCCAGATATCAGGACCGGCGTCTGATCGTAATGCTGTTCGATTTCTCCTCCATGGAGCCTGCCGAACAGATTCGCGCCAAAAATGCGGCCATAAAGTTTTTGAGCAGCCAGATGACCGCGAGCGACACGGTCTCCATCATAACCTTCGGTACAGAACTCAAGACGGTTGTGGATTTCACTTCGGACCGCGACCGCCTCATCGAGACCATTAACAAGTTCCGAATCGGCGAATCAAGCGAAAACGCAAGCGTTGCGGACGAAGGCGCGGATGCCCAGGATCAGAGCGGCCAATTCGTTGCCGATGAAACGGAATTCAACATCTTTAATTCCGACCTGAAACTAGCCGCGCTCGAGGATGCCGCGCGGAAGCTCGGCCAGTTTCCCGAAAAGAAGGCGTTGATCTATATTTCGAGCGGTATCCAGAAGAACGGCGTCGATAATCAGTCTCAGTTACAGGCGACGGTCAATACGGCGGTGCGTAACAACGTTGCCTTCTATCCGATCGACGCGCGCGGACTTTCCGCCCTGGTCCCCGGCGGAGACGCCACACAGGCGGGCGCGGCGGGAAACAACCTCTACAATGGCGCCGGGCAGCGCTCGCTGAAAGAAAACTTCAACAACCAGCAGGAGACTCTGGCAAGCCTCGCGCTCGATACTGGCGGCAAAGCTCTGCTCGATTCGAACGATCTGACCGCGGGGATGACGCAGGTCCAGAAGGACCTTTCCAGCTATTACATCCTCTCGTACGTCAGCTCGAACCCGGCTCAGGATGGCCGCTATCGCCGCATTCAGGTGAAGCTGACTCCGCGCTTGATAGCGGTGCTTAAGCCGAAACTTCAATACCGGCAGGGCTACTATGCTCCCACCAGCTTTGGGCGCATGAACGGGGAGGACAAGGAAACCCAGCTCTCTCAGGCGCTGCTATCGGACAATCCGGTCACGGATCTTCCGATTGCGGTCGAGGTGGATTATTTCCGGCTCGACAAGGACAAATACTTCGCTCCGATCTCGGTGAAGATACCAGGTTCGGCGCTCGCGTTTCGCGGCAAGGGCTCAAAGCAGGCCTCGGAACTGGACTTCATCGCCGAAGTGCGCGATTCGCAGGGCCGCCCTGCCGCGGCAGTCCGCGACACGATTCCACTAAAGGTCGCCAGGGATATCGCCGGGCAGATGGTGCAGAAGAGCATCCAATACACAACCGGTGTAACGCTCGCGCCCGGCAGCTACAAGCTCCGCTTCGTGGCCCGGGAAAACGGGGAGGGGAAGACCGGAACCTTCGCAACCTCATTCTCCGTTCCGGACCTGGCGGCGCGGAAGACGCTGCGAGCGAGCTCCGTCATCCTCAGTAACCAGCGCCAGACCGTTTCGAGCCAGGTAGCCGGCGTGAAGAACAGTAAGAAGCTGCTAGCCCAAGATCCTTTAATCCGCGATGGGCAACAGCTTGTGCCGAACGTCACCCGCGTCTTTCGGCCCGGGCAGAACATGGTCGCGTACGTTGAGGTCTACGACCCCGCAATTCCGGACAGTTTGCCCGACAACTTCCGGCGGCCGGACGTAGAAGCGAGCATCGCCGTTTACCAGGGGGACAGGAAGGTGCTGGAAACGCCCGCGGCCCGCGCAGCGACCCTCGACCCGCAGCGTCCGGCCACCCTGCCGGTTTGGCTGCAGCTTCCGGTGGATAAAATTCCTCCCGGAAAGTATGAGTGCCAAGTAAACCTGATCGACCAGTTCGGCCGGAAGTTCGCATTTCCAAGGTCCTCGTTCGCCGTAGTAGGATCTACATACCTTTCAGGCCTTATTCCATAAATCTGCTAAGATAGCCCTATGCAGGTTCGTTATATCTGCCGGGGGAAGAAGCTGTCTCTCCTTTCCAAGCAGGTGATGATCATTGCAGGGCTGATTGCGCTACCGTTCACCGCGAAGGTGGAGACGGTGCCTGCCGTAAAGCCCGTTGCGGCCAAGCCTCCCAAGCCGCCGATCGTCAAGCCAGATCCGCGTGCGGTCCGCCTGCGGAAGTTCTTTGCGAAACTCCACTGCCCGGTCCAAAACATGTCCGAGGAGTTCATCCACGCCGCAGATGACAATCACCTCGATTGGCGGCTCCTGCCGAGCATTTCGGTGATCGAATCCGGCGGCGGCAAGGCATACCGGAACAATAATCTCTTCGGCTGGGATCAGGGCGACCAAGATTTTCCGAGTTTGCAAGCTGGCTTAAACCTCGTCGCTTACAAGTTGGGCAGAAGCCCGCTATATCGTAATCGCGACGTCCTGGGAAAACTCCGGATCTACAACCCCGATGCGAGCTACCCCGGAAAAGTGATCGACGTGATGAACCGTATCAGTCCGGTGGTGAATCTGCGGCCGGCTGAGCGGGTGATTTTCCGCCAGAACCAGTTCGTGTACGAGGGCGATTAGCTCTCTGTATTGCTCCAGAACACGAGATCCGCGCCATCCCAGTCCTATATGTACAGTTCAGCGTAGCTGCCGGGCTTGGCGGCATTCAGCCTGTGCGATTCGAACCAGGCATGAAAGGACGATCTCTCCACATTCGCTAGTTAACGCTAGGCCCTGCGAGAACGACCTTTCCTTAGCTCAACTGCCTTAATATTCGCGAGAGTAAGATTGAAGGAGCCCTATTTTCAGGGAGTTCGAGATGCTTCGGCACGTTCTGGCTGCAGCAGCGCTAGTTCTGTTATCGACTCAGATTGTGTGCGCTGCACCTTTTTGTCCTACGACTCTTCCACCCACTCCGGCTTTCGTTCCTCCCGCGCCCTATAACACCGCGAGCATAGCCGGGTTCTGGTATGGAACCGAAGCGCTTTGGATACAGCTACCGGTAGACGGCACGTGGCGCGGCTTGCCTTTTGATGGGAAGAGCTATGGGCAGAAGATTTTTTGGTTCAGCCGGGATTACGACTGGCACACTAGCCGGCAACCGGACATAGTTGTGACGAGCAGGCGCCTGGATGCCGACGGACCGAGATTCGTGCTCAAAACCGCCACGAATGCGATCTTGGGAAGCGGTATGCAGGCGATCCTGACCGGCGCGGTTCTACCAACAGCGGGTTGTTGGGAGATTACCGGCCATTATCGCGGTGCGGCACTGACGTTCGTCGTTTCCATCGTCCATTAGGCCCGCAGACCCGACGCCAGCGAGCTACTCGTGCCGTAGTGCGGCCATCGGATCGATTCGGGATGCATTTCGCGCAGGCAGGTAACCGGCCAGAACGGCGCTGCCCGCCAGGATCCCGACGGCTATGATCACGGACAGTGGATCGTTGGGTTTTATTCCAAAGAGAAAGGATTTGACCAGCTTCGATGCTGCAAGGGCAATTGGCAGACTGATCGCCAGCCCGGCGATAGCAAGCACAATCACCTCCCGCAGGACCATCCACACAACCGCGCCGCGTTGCGCGCCGAGCGCCATGCGGATGCCGATCTCGCTGGTCCGCCGGGCAACGTTGTAACTCACCGTTCCGTACAGGCCGACGCAGGCAATAGTCAGCGCGAGAAGCGCGAAGGTGCTACACAGGTGGGCAAACGCGATCTCCTGATTCATCGTCTCGTCGATCAGTGTGCTCTGCGTACTCACATTCGATACCGGCAAGCGAGCGTCCGCGTCATGAACGATCTTGCGAATCGCGTTCACGTACCCGAGCGGATTGCCGGCGGTACGCAGTTCGTATGTCATCTGATGGGCCGGTCCCAAGGCGCCCTGAGCGAACGGCAGATACACCATCGGCGCAACATCTTCCTTTAACTCACCCTGGCGCACGTTTCCCGATACGCCAACGATTTCGATGGCGCATTTGTCGCAGTCATGCGGAAGGGTCAAATGCTCGCCGAGAGGATTCCGGCCGCCAAATCTGGCCTTGGCAAACGCTTCGTTCACGACCGCGGTCATCTGCGAGCTGGGCCTGTCACGTTCGTCGATTTCGCGCCCCAGCAGAATGGGAATTCGCATGGTTGTGAAGAACTTCGGTCCAACCGCCAGGACCTTGTCTGTTTTGGGTTCAAGTCCGGGCAGGGCGATCGTCGTGAAGAATCGTCCGCCTCCTATCAACGGCAGATTGGAGAGACTCGCGCCGCGTACACCCGGAATCTCGCTGAATCGGTTCCGCAGTTCGCTGTAGAAGCTCACAATTTTGTTGCCCGGGCGTCCGGCCTGATGGCCATCCAGATCGAAGGTCAGCACGTTTTGCTGATTAAATCCAAGGTCGAGCGAATCCAGATTCGCGAGCGTTCGGGCGAAAAGTCCCGCTGCCACGAGGATCAAAAGCGTGAGGGCGATTTGCGAGATGACTAACAAGCGGCTCAGGTTAATACGGCCAAACCAGTGCGCGCGCGCCGCGCCGTTGCGCGACTCTTTAAGCGCCGGCATAGCATCCGCGCGGGTCGACTGGATAGCGGGCGCGAGTCCGAACAGGATTCCGGTTAGCAGCGAGAGAGCGGCAGCCACACCCAGTACGTGCAAGTTCAAGTCCGCGCGCAACGCGAGGTTCTCCCGGCCATTTGCCAGCAGCAGAGTCAAAACTCGCATGCTCCAGGCAGCGAATCCCAAGCCCAAGGCGCCCCCCAGCACGGCAAGGAGTACGCTTTCCGTCAGGAGTTGCCGCATGATGCGAAGCCGCCCCGCGCCCATGCTCAGGCGTACTGCCATTTCGCGTCTGCGAGCCGTTCCGCGCGCCAGCAGGAGATTGGCGATATTCGCGCAAGCGATGGCAAGAATGAGACCCACCAGCGTCAGCAGCATGTAGAGCGGCTTTGCGTATCTCCTCCGGAGGCCATCCAGTCCCCGTCCTCCTTTCTCCACCACAAGTCTTGGGAGGTCCGTTCGGGGCCGGTCGCTGGTAGCGGTGGCCTCCCATCGATGGAACAGCGGAGCCAGTGAGGATTGTGCTTGGGCGAGGCTGACCGCGGGACGAAGGCGGGCCATGACTTCCACCCAATCGACGTTCGGATCGAGATATCTGACGGCTGGAGGGCTGTAAGAATTCGTCGCATCGAGCCCCAAGTTGCTGTGCATCGGAAGATATAAATCCGGAACCGCATCGGGATCGAGGCCAAAGAAGCCAGGCGGAGTCACGCCAACTACAGTGAACGGGAAATTGTCGATAAAAATCGATTGTCCGAGTGCAT
>JAICXK010000228.1 GCA_025980435.1 Bryobacteraceae bacterium | reverse complement strand
GGCAGGGAAGTCGACGTGATTGTGCCCGTCCTGCTCGCCATCGGATGATCCGTTATCGCCCGCTGCCACGCACACGCTGATGCCCAGTAGCGCTGCATCATGAAAAGCTGCGTTGAAGGCGTTCATAGCTTGCGGCGTCCATTCGCTTTCCGCCGCCCCCCAACTGATCGAGATTACAGAAGGTTTATGGACCTGATCATAGATGGCGGCATTGATCGCGCTCAAGAAACCCTGATCCGTATTCGGCGCGAAATAGACCACAATGCGAGATTCCGGAGCTATGGCGCCCGCAACCTCAATGTCAAGGGCGACTTCTCCGTCCGCGCTGTTGGGATCGCCCTCGGGACTATTCTGCGCACCGCTTACCGAAACAGACATAACCGAGACTGGGTTCAATCCAAGCTGGCGCCAGTAAGCGTCCAAATCGCTGCTATTGTATCCACCGCCGAGTTCGATAATGGCAATGGTTTGGTCCTTGCCGCTATTGGCCGGGAAGTTGTAAAGTTTCGCCAGTTCGGGAGGAGTAAAGTAGGCCGGTTGTTTCCCACGGCTTTGAAACTTGTGGTTCGTCGCCGCCACGGGGCGCTGATCGAAGCCAAGCACCGCAATAATCCGCTCCGACAGAGTAGAAGGAGCATGCAAGGCACCCTGGCGTGTCCGTAGGATCCGCGTCCCTGACTGCCTGAGTTCGACTTCCGCTCCGAACGCCCGCGCGATCTTGCCGAGGGGGCCGCAAAGTGTTACCAAGCGCGCCGCGGAATCGATGGCGACGACGTCGATGCCGCAATTTGCGGCGAAGGCTTTCACGGCTTCGATATCGGCGGGATCGGCCCCGTGCATTTCGGCCAGTTGCCGGCTCGATAGGGGCGTAGCGCCGGCGTCAATCTGCGCCGCTTCTCTCCGCCTCAGGACGACGGTAATTTGAATGGGTTCTTCTGGCGAGGGTTGGCCTACCGGAACGGAATCGGCCGGGTGCTCGCGATAGCTCCCGCGTAAAGTGACAAGAGACATAGATGCGTACTCCTGCGGGAACCGTAGCGCCGAGCTGTGCGCGATGACTTAAACTAATGAGTTAAGGGATCCTTGTAAGCGGCTGAAACGGAAGTGGATGGTCTTTCCGAAGCGAATCTTCGGAGACGCGTGAATGAACCGGGAACTCCGCTCGCCCGTAACCCGCTGCGGGAACCACTAATCTGAAGGGAAGAGTTATGGTTTCTATTCGCAAGCGAACGGGCCTGCTAATTTGTATTTCCTGCTTGATGGTGGTGACTGCCTCTCCGCCCACGCTCGCGCAATCGTTGAGCGGGCTTCTCTCAAACGGCAAGTCGACCACGGCCACCCAACCGACGGCTACCGATCCGCTAAAACGGACTACACCGCGCAGCGCGATCTACAGTTTCCTTGAGGCCTGCCATGCGGGGAATTACGCGCTTGCGGCGCAATATCTTGATTTGAGCAGCATCAGTTCAAGAGCTCGCGCCGCCGAGGGCCCAGAACTCGCTAACGAACTGGGCGTGCTCCTCGATCGCAATCCGCGTTTCGAGGTCGCGCAGCTTAGCAACTCGCAAGAGGGCGATACAACCGACGGGTTCACGCAGGGAGTAGACAACCTTGCCAGTTTTGATACGGGGCACGCTCCCATCGTGCTGCAGATGCAAAGGGTGAACCAGCAGGGGCAGCAGATATGGCTCGTCTCGTCGTCGAGTGTAGGACGCATTCCGGAGCTCAGTTCCCTGTCGGAAGAGTCTCCAATTGAGAAGAAGCTTCCGGCGCCGCTGGTCAACACCCGTTTCATCGGAACGCCCGTGTGGGTCTGGATTGCGCTTATTCTGCTCGCGATAGTTCTTTCGGGCATTTCGGAGCTTTTGTCGCGGGGGTTTATTGCCATTCTCAAGCCCCTAACCAAGCGCTATGCCAAATCCTTTCATGCGCAGCGCCTGCAGGCATTGAAGGAGCCTCTGCGGCTGCTGATCTCCGTGATCGTTTTCCGCGCTTGCATGGTGCTTCTGCCCACGTCCGCGCTGATGCGCGATTACGTTCTCAAGCTTCTGATCCTGCTGTTCGTCTTGGGCGCCGCCGCCCTTGCCATGCGCATCGTGGATGTCGTATCCGATCAGGTCACGTCGCGCCTGAATCCACGCGAGCGGGCGCTTTCGTATTCCGTTCTCCCGCTAGTGGTTCGCTTCGTCAAGATCATCATTTTTTGTATCGCCATCCTTTGGGTGCTGGCGGCCTGGGGCTATAACACGAACGCTATCCTGGCCGGCATCGGCGTTGGCGGTTTAGCCGTCGCGCTGGCTGCCCAGAAGACGATTGAAAATCTCTTCGGCGGCGTTTCACTCATTGTCGATCGTCCGGTTCTGGTGGGTGACTTCTGCCAGTTCGGAGGCCAGGTCGGCACCATCGAGGATATTGGACTGCGCTCGACCCGGATTCGGACCCTCGACCGCACGGTAGTAACCATTCCCAATTCTCAGTTCTCTACAATGACGCTCGAGAACTTCTCAAAGCGAGAACGAGTATGGTTCCATCCAACGTTGGGGCTGAGCCGCACGACGGCTCCAGACCAGGTCCGGAAAATGATGGACGCCATCGCGCGGATCCTGCAGCAGCATTCGTTGGTGGATGCATCCGGAGTACCGGTGCGGTTTGCCAAGATTGCGGATCAGTCGTTCAATCTGGAAATCTTCGCGTACGTGCTTACGGCAGATTTCAACGAGTTCCTGAAGATTCAGACGGAGCTGCTGCTGAAATTTCTGGAGGCCGCGGCCGAACTGGATATTTCTTTCGCGGTACCGATCACGGAGGCACTGACGATTCCCTACGAGGCGAACGTCATAAGCCGCGGTTTCATCAGCCCAACAGAAGTATCTCAAAACGGTAGGGATCAAACGGCGGCTGCGGAAGCGGCTGCAGCAGTCCAGCAGAGTTGAGCAGACCTACCAATCCGACCGCAAAATATCGAAGTAGATGTGTAGCTCCTGCCGGAACTGGTCCACCGGAATTTTATGAAATGAAAACTTACCGGATTGGGCTGCCAGTCTACGGCAAGGTATCGAAATGAATGTGCAGGACTCAGAGAGCCGCTTTAATTGATTTACTATACGGGGATCATCTGTACTTAAATCATGAAGGTGCGCGAGATTATCAAGCAGATCGAAGCCGACGGCTGGCGGCAGGTGGCCCAGCGCGGAAGTCATCGGCAGTACAAGCATCCGGAGAAAAAGGGCCGGGTAACGGTGCCGGGCCATCCTGGCGACGATTTGCCGCCAGGTCTCGAAAAGAGCATCCGCCAGCAGGCCCAGCTAGAGAAGGAGAAATAGACCCATGCAATACGCCTATACGGTCGTCATTGAGAAGGCCGAAAACAATTACGGCGCCTATGTCCCGGATTTACCGGGCTGCGTCTCAACCGGCAAGACCATAGAAGAAACCAAGTGCAATATCCAGGAGGCGATTGAACTGCATTTGGAGGGTATGCGCGAAGACGGCGATCCGATCCCGGAGCCCACTTCCACCGCGATTGTTGTCAGCGTCGCGGCCTGATAGGCAGGAAACGAAATCAAGCACATCCAACCGTAAAAGCCGACCAAGATCGCCATTGAAAAGTTACTAGCATGAGGTTCACCAATCCGACCGCAAGATATCGAAGTAGATGTGTACCCCCTGCCGGAACTGGTCCACCGGAATATGCTCGCTATCGCTGTGCATGGTTGCCAGTATCGCGGCATCGATAATCATTGGCATCAGGCCATACGCGGTTACGCCGCGCATACGGAACTTTGAGGCATCTGTTCCGAAGGGAACCATGATTGGCATCACTGCGGCATCCGGATCCTGCTTCTGAATCGCCGCTTTGATGGCGCTGTAAAGGGGAGTTGCGGTTCGGCTGGGCCGCGGGTCTTCCGGTTTTGAGGAAATCCGCTCGATTGCGATATGCGGATCGTTGATCCTGGCCTTGATCCCGGACAGGAATTCGTCTGCATTCTGACCGGGGAGCAGCCGGCAATCGAGCGTCGCTTCGGCTACGGAAGGAATCACGTTTGCCTTCGGCGGATTTCCCACGCCGCTTCTGAGCGATGTCACGGAGATGGTGTCCCGCTGGATTGCGTTGATAAATTTGTTCGATGCGAAGGTCCCAACCGTATCCTTCATCTCCCGCACAAGCGGGTTCGGCTCCTCGGCCGGCGAAACCTCCTTGGCTTTTTCGATTGCGCGAATCAGCAGGTCATTGGCATTGTCCGGAATGGGCTGCGACGCGTGTCCGGACGTGCCGGTCGCTCTGACACGCAACCAGAGCACTTGCTTATCCGCGACGGAAATACCGAACACCAGTTTGCCCGGCGTATACACATCCCTGGAACCTACGCCGCCCTCGTCCAGCACATACTCGGGATTCATCTCGTCCCAGTGGCGCTGAATCATCCAGCCAGCGCCGTCCACGCCTCCGGTTTCCTCGTCGCACGTGCTGACGAAAACGATATCGCGGGCCGGCGTGATTCCAAGCTGTTTCAGAAGAACGAGCGCGGTCAGTTGCATGATGCCGGTGCTCTTCATGTCGAGTGTCCCGCGTCCCCACAGTATGCCGTTCTGCATCACAGCGCCAAACGGAGGGAACGTCCAACGCGCGGCATCGACCGGCACAACGTCCATATGGTTGAGCAGAAGCAGCGGGCGCTTGGATCGATCCCGTCCCGCCAGCCGGACGATCAGATTTGTTTCACCATGTGCTCCGGCCTGATACGTTTTTGCTTGCAGACCGGCCGCCGCGAATTCACCGGCCAATAGTTTTGCCGTTGCTCGGGTGTCCGCCGGAGGATTTACGCTCGCGATCTGGACATACCGGCGCAACAGATCCAGCGCATGCTGCTCCGCTTTGGGCCAATCGGGTTCGGCTGCGGAAATAGCGACAGTGCAGAAGAGGAAACCGGCAACAACCCTGGGGAAAGTCACTTCTCTACAATATGCTTCGCAGCAGCGGAATCCGCCGAAAAACCCAGGCGCTCAGCGCAAACGTAACCGCCGCGCTCGTACACGTGAGAACAACGAACTTTGCAAGAGGATTCCACGCGGCGCCGTAGAAGATGCGCGCGAATGCAATGACCACTGGCGGATGAAATACATAGACGCTGAATGCATTGTCGGATAAAAAACGCCTTAAGCGGCCCTGAGAATTGAACTTCTCGCGAAACAGCACCAGAAGCCCGAAGCATAATCCGACCCCGGTGAACGCCTCCCAGGTATTGATAGCCGCGCTCTGCCAATACAAGCCGCCCGAATAGGCTTTTGTATTGCCGTGCAGCGCGCCGCCGGTAATAAGAATCATCAGCCATGCCGCAACGCCAACGGTCAATGCCAGCGCCAGCCAGCGCACGCCTGACGCGAACGGCAGTTTCACCAGCCATCCGCCCCGCCCGGCATAGATACCCGCGGCGAATAGCAGAATGTATTGCGGGAAGTCGCCAAGCTGCATGTTTAGAAAAGACGAGCCAGCCGGCATCGCGAGCCGGACAAAAAATGTCAGAGCGGCCATGGTGGCGCAGAACAGGATCAGGCCGCCCGTCCCGGGTGGGCCGCTCGAGCAGTTCTCGTTGGTATTCGAACGCGGGGCTCGGATCAGCACGTAAACTGCCGAAAAAATAAGCAGCGCCAGGCAGAACCACAACGGTCCGTTCTCTGCTAAAACCTCTCCGTCGATAATGTGCTTCCACCATTCGCGCGCAAAGGACGAATGCGGCGCGCTCCAGGAATGCGCCACGAAGTATTCCGTGATGGGTCCCAGCACGAACATGTAGAAAAGGACCGGTAATCCGAGCCGGAAAGCCCGGTCGCGCAGAAACTTTCCTGGGCCCTTTCGATCAAAGGACGGCGGCACGAAGAAACCGGCGATAAAGAAAAGCAATCCCATGAAGAACGATTGCAGGAACATCTGCCAGGCGGCGAAGGTGAGCAAAGCCGGGATTGATAAGGGCGTTCTATCGACGAAATACCAGTTTCCTAGCGGACTGTAGGTATCGGCCGCGTGCATGCTGATTACCAGGACGATCATGGTCCAGCGGAGATTGTCGATAAAGAGGAGGCGCGGGGCGCGAACGGATGTGCTTGGCAGGAGAGGCTTGGTGATACCCGGACTTGCATTGGCCGGCGGCATCGGAATATCTAGTCAAACAATGGATTTTGCGTGCCGGCAAAACGATGCCGCCGCGGGACCTGGAAGTATTCGAATGCTCTGTCCGTCGCGATCCGGCCTCGCGGCGTGCGATCCAGAAATCCGAGCTGCATCAGGTACGGCTCGTACACCTCTTCGATGGTGTCCGCCTGCTCGTCGATAGAGGCGGCAATCGTACTGAGCCCCACGGGGCCGCCGCCGTATTTCGCCGCGATTGTCATCATGATCTTTTGATCGACCTCGTCCAGACCGTAGCGATCGACTTTCAAAAGATCGAGTGCAGCTTGCGCGACTCCGTGGTCAATATGCCCGTCTGCCCGAACTTGCGCGTAGTCGCGCACGCGCCGCAGCAGCCGGTTCGCGATGCGCGGGGTCCCGCGGCCCCGCCTGGCAATCTCGCGTGCCGCATCGTGGGTGATGCCGATCTCCAGCAATCCAGCCGAACGCTCCACAATGCCCGCAAGAGTCGGCTCATCATACGGATCCAGCCGTAAGACAATGCCGAAACGGCCGCGCAAGGGCGCGCTCAGCAGCCCCAGCCGAGTGGTTGCGCCCACGGCAGTGAATCGCGGCAGCGAAATCGAATGCGTGCGCGCGCCGGGTCCGGTGCCAATCAGGATATCCAGGCGAAAATCTTCCAGCGCCGCGTAAAGGATCTCTTCGATATCGGGCAGCAGCCGGTGGATCTCGTCGATAAAGAAAACCTGGTGTTTCCGTACGTTACTCAGGATCCCCGTAAGATCCAGTTTCTTTTGCAGAACCGGACCGGCGGTTTGATCGATAGAGACGGATAGTTCCTGCGCAATAATCCCGGCGAGCGTCGTTTTGCCCAGACCCGGGGGACCGCAGAGCAATACGTGATCCATGGCCTCGCCGCGCCGCCTGGCCGCTTCGATGGCAATGGCAAGCTGCTCGCGCACGTGCGGCTGCCCTGCGAAATCGTCCAGCCGGGTGGGCCGCAGCGCGGCTTCAAACTGGCGATCATCCTCCTGCTGGGCGGGAGAAACCATGCCTTCGGAGCGCATCAGACTCTCACGTTAGCGCACCACATTAGCGCACGACGGCTAGTGCGGCGCGGAAGTACGGCTCGAAGGTGTCCGGCGCGCCGCGGTCCTTCACCTTTTGGATCGCCTGCTCCGCTGCTGCGCGGGAGCATCCCAGGTTTTGTAGCGCGGAAAGAACATCCAGTTCCATCGGACTCAGATCGGGCTCCGCGCCTGCCATGGCTGTTGGCTTGCCAGCGGCCTCAACGCCCATCAGCTTGTCTTTCAACTCCAGCACGATCCGCTCGGCCGTTTTCTTGCCCACGCCCGGAATTCGCACCAGGCGCTGCACATCGCCGGTGCGGATCGCGGTCACCAATTCGGGGGTCGGCAGGCCGGACAAGACCGTGATCGCCAGTTTCGGGCCGATCCCGCTCACCGTGATGAGCTTTTCGAACACGGTCTTCTCGTCTGCCGTGGCAAACCCGAAAAGCAACAGCGCATCTTCCCGGACGTGCGTATGAATCCGCAGGGCAACGGCCGCGCCGGCATCCGGCAGCGAGGTGTAGGTCGAAATCGGAATCTGGACCTCGTATCCGACCCCGGCTGCCTCCAGCACTACCTGGTTTGGATGCTTCTCTAGAACGGTCCCGCGCAAATGCCCAATCATGCCTGAATGACCATTATGGCGAGCGGCGGAGAAAGGATTGGGATCACACGCCGGTTGAAACGAACTCGAAAGGGGCATCGATGCGATCAAATCCTGAACGCATCCATTCAGAGAGTGAAATTCGAGCGCCGCCTAAATCCGGTCGATGTTGGTTTAGCAGCGGAGCCCGGAGCTTATCGCTGGTCCAGCGCTTACGTGCGCCTCGACCTATCGCGGCTTTAAGACTCGATTCGTCGAGGCACACGTAAGCGAGAATCTAAAACCTGATCTCTAAATGCCCCTGTCCTTGCCTCTGCGTATTGTTTTGACTGTTGATGACTAATCCGAAGTTCGAATCGTTAAAATTCAAATTCGGGCCACCGAAAACCACTCGATTCAGCACATTGAAATACTCGATCTCCAGCTTGAGCTTTACGCGCTCGCCTAAGTCAAAGTACTTTGCAAGAGCAACGTTTTCGTTGTAGCCAAAGGGATTGCGCAAT
>JAICXK010000296.1 GCA_025980435.1 Bryobacteraceae bacterium | reverse complement strand
GGGTAGAGTGACTATTCAAGTTCTCGCTATGAACGATCTAGATTCCCTCGCAGTACGACGGGCGTTGAGGGACGAGGGTCTGTTCATGCAAGACTGATCCCGCCTCTGGCCCATATCCGCTTGCGGTCGCGCGAATGCGTTCGGGCACGTTCAACGGCCAAACTGCCGCAAGTGGTGATCTGCGTGTAAGTAGCCCCAACGCCACCAGTCCTGCTGCCTGGTCATCGGTCCGAAAACCGGGTGCGGAACGCAGGTTTTCGGCAACTCGTCACAGAACCGGACCAGGGTAGACGTTAAGTGCTGGCGGTCCTGATTGAATCCGACGCGTGGCGAACCGCCCTTTCCCTGTTCCAGTTCTGGCCGAGTCGGGCCTCAAGGACGTTTGCTGCGGAGATCGACGATGGCGCTCCGGCTCCGCCAAAAACACAGCGAGCAGCGCCGACGTGTCAATCAGTATCAGCGCGGAAGCCCCTGTCTGTCGTATCCCAAAATCTCATCGTCGGATCGAGTGTCCACGGTCGGAAGCGCATCTACCCTCCGCAAGATGTCCTCAAGCTTTTGCCCCGCAACGCGCCCATGGTGCCTTTTAGCGAGACGATCTAACCGTTCCTTGAGTGATCGTTGAATCGCTTCGGTTAGGGATTCTCCTCCCTCCCGGGCGACCTGACGGGCCAGGCGTTCGGTTTCTACGTTCTTTATACTCAGAGCCATGGCCCAATACGGTTCTACCAGTCTATAAGAAATATAGAAATATAGAATACCGCCAGAACGGCGATCTGAGGACGAGGTTTGCCCCGCCTCACACCTAACGCTCACCGTTCGGATTCGGCCAACCTTCCCCACAGCAGCAGATGAATCAGCGCCTCATCCCTGGTTCCTACGAGCCCAAAGCGCGAAGAAGGCGGTTCGATTCCAAAATCGGTCAGGCGAATGCTCGCATCCGCATCGAGCTGAAGCCGCGCATTGCTGCGAGGACTTAATACAAGGTTCAGTCTCAGCACGCGAGTGACGCCGCAAACGTTGAGAACGCCTTCGACCGTGAACCCCCGTAGAGGCTTTGTGGCCACCCGACTGGAGGAAAACTGGATTTCGGGATGCCGGTCCGCCGCAAGGGCCAGGTTCCGCGCGTATTCGGTCACGCGCCGCTGTTGGCGGGCTTTGAGCCACTGATCACGGCAAACCACCGATTTCGCATCAATGGTGAGGCTTAAGCGCGACGCTTCCGGTTGATCGCACGAGTGCAGAAACTTTCCGCTGAAATTTTGAAAAAAGAGCAGATGCTTGCGTTTGCGCATCATCCGCGTCTTGAATACTTCCACCGCTATAGTCGAATCGTCTGAGGCGGAGATGGTGTACGGGATTTCGCCTTCGCCGGGCATTCTCGATTAAGTACGCGGGTTGTCCGGATAGAGTTCCACCCGCATCATTCATACCTCAAGGAGCGGGTAGGGTCGATGCGGCTGGCGCGAAGTGCGGGGATGAGTCCGGCGAGGCAGGCGATGAAGCTAAGAACAAGCGTCGCCGCTACAATCGTCCCGGGATCGTGCGGAGTTAGTCCGTAAAGCTGGCTGCGTACCAGGCGGCTGAGGCCGACGGCAGCCGGAATGCCGACGAGTATGCCTGCCGCCAGTACGACAATCACCTCGCGCATGATCAGCCAGAGGACATTTCCTTGCTGCGCACCCAGCGCCATGCGGATGCCGATTTCACGCGTACGGCGCGCAACGGTGTACGCCATCACGCCATAAAGCCCGACGACCGCCAGCAGGGTGGCGAGAAAACCGAAGACGGTGGAGAGGCTGGCGACCAAACGTTCCGTGCGGAGTGAAAGATCGAGCTGCTGCTCGGTAGTACGCATGTCGTAGATCGGTATGCGCGGATCGAGCCGCCCTACTTTCTGCCTGATGATCGGCATGATCTCGCGCGGGTCAACACTGGTACGCAGGTAAACGGTCATTCCGCCCACGTGCGGATCCGCAAGATACGGCACGTAGGCCTGCACGGGGATCGCGTCGCGCAGGTTTGTGTACTTAATGTCCTTCACAACACCAATGACCTGCATGTCGATTTTCGTTCCGGGATCCGAACCGAACCCGATATGCAGCCCGATGGGGTTCCGGCCGGCGAAGAACTTCCGAGCGAAGGCCTGGTTGATCATGATAGTAGTCGGGGAGAAATCGTCCGGGTCGGGGCCATGTTTCACACGCTGCGTGTCCTTGATCGTGAAGTCGCCGCCCATCGTGATGGGAACTCCGAGCGTCGCAAAATAGTTTGGACTGATGGAGTTCATGTACGGTTCCGGTGTCTGCCCCGGTTTGGCTGAGTAGCCTTCGACCGTGACGGACGAGTCCCATTCGTTATCCTCCAGAATGCGCATCGAGGCCAATCCCACGGAGGTAACTCCGGGAATGGCTTGGAGATTGTCAGTCAGAGTCTTATAAAAAAATTTGGCGCGCTCGGGCGCATAGCCGTTCAGAGATGGATCGAGATTAAAGCCGATGAGGCGTTCCGCCCGGAATCCAGGTCCCAGGCTGCGAAGATTTGTGAGCGTGCGGAGAAAGAGGCCTGCCCCGATCAGCAGCAGCATGGAAAGAGTCACCTGCACGCCGACCAGCAGCTTGCGGAACAGTACGTTGCTGCCGCCCAGAACGGCTTCGGCCTGGTCTTTCAGCGTAGGCGCGACATCGGCGCGCGAGCCGCGCAGCGCCGGCACGAGCCCGAAGATCAGGGCGGTCAGCAGCATCGTTACCACGGTGAAGCCGAGAATTCTCAGGTCGGGAGCCGCGGAGATCGTGAGATCGCCGGCGGCATCGGGGGGCAAGTATGCGGTCAGGAGTAAACGGTCTGCCCAAACCGCAACCAGCAAACCGGCCGCGGCGCCGAAAGCCGAAAGCAGCAAGCTCTCGACAAGAAATTGCCGGACGATTCTTCGCCGGCTGGCGCCGATGGCAAAACGAATGGCGATTTCGCGCTCGCGCGTGGCGGCGCGGGCCAACAGCAGGTTGGCAAGGTTTGCGCAGGCCAGCAGAAGTACCACTCCGGTTATGCCCATCAGCACCCAAAGCGGGGTAGAAAGCTGCTGTCGCAGATAGGAACGCCCCTGTGACCCCGGCAGTAAATCAATCCAGCATTTCAGAAATTGCTGCCGTGTATACGCCGACGCATTGCGAAAAGCAGGCTCCTTCACTTCCATTTCGAGCATGCTGTGCATGAACGGCTGCAGCGACGCCTTCGCCTGCTGGGCGCTGATCCCCGGCTTCAGACGCCCGAATGCGTTGACCCAGCGTTGGCGGCGATCCTTCAATCCATCCCAGAAGGGAGTGATCTGCGCCTTCATCATGATCGGGATGAAGACCTTCGTGGTGTGCCCCAGTTCCACGCCGTCGAAGCCGGGCTGAGCGACGCCGATCACGGTCATGTTCCGGCCGTTGATCACGAGAGTCTTGCCGATGATGGAACGGTTCCCGGAAAAGCGCGTCTGCCAGAAGCCGTAACTGAGCACCGCCAAGGGGTGTCCGCCCGGTACACGGTCATCTTCGGGGGTGAACACACGGCCCAAGGCGGCCTTAACGCCGAGCACCGGAAAATAGCTTCCGGAGACGAGTTCGGCGGCTACGCGCTGGGTCCGATTGCCATAACCGAGGCTCGTATCAACCGGAAACCGGCAGAACATTCCCGAAAAGACCTGGTTGTGATCGCGAAAGTCGCTGTACATCGGGTATGAGATCGCGTTCATTCCCCAATTGCTGCCGTAATGGGACCCGCGCATATTCAGCAGAACCAGTTGTTCCGGCTGCTTCACAGGAAGAAGACGCAACATCACCTGATCGAGCAGGCTGAAGATCGCGGTATTTGCCCCAATGCCAAAGGCCAGCGAGATCACGGCAATCACGGTAAACAGCAGCGTGCGCTGAAAGCCGCGAAGGGCGTACCGAATGTCGTTCCAAACGCTGGTCAAGAGACCTCCTCAGTTGATGCCGTGGATGCGAAGCGCAACCAGTTGCTGCAACGTGAGATTGTGGACGCCGCGCGAACGAAGCTGCTGGATGTAATCGGGCGTTACACCGTGAATACGCAGCGCGACCAGTTCGTTTGCGTCCGGCCGCGCATAGCCGAGCCGCTGGAGTTCCGTTACAAATTCGGGAGAAACACCATGGATGCGAAAGGCGATCAGTTGATCGGGTTCCAGGCGGGAGTAGCCGAGTTTCTGCAAACCTTGAATGAATTCGGGTGAAACGCCGTGGATGCGGAATGCGATCAGTTTGTCCGCATCGAGATGCGAATAGCCGAGCCGGTCGAGACTCTTCACGAACTCCGAGGACACGCCATGGATGCGAAAAGCGATCAGCTTATCGGCCTCTAATCCCTCTATGCCGTGCGCTTTCATGTCGCGCGCAAAGCTGAGGCTGACATCGTGCAGCGCAAATGCGAATTGGCGGTCGGGCGTAAAGCCGGCGAGGCCCAGGGAATTCATTTCCGCCCCGTATTGTGGGTTCGGTTTGAATGCGAAGAGGCCCGCGCCCTCTCCGCCTTTCAGAAAACCATCGCACTCGATAGCGCCGGCATCGCGCGCAATCGTGAAATGCACATCATGCTTTCCCGGCGTAGAGGAATCGAGCCCGCGAAAGTCGGAGGCGTTCCAGGTCGAACTGCTGTTCCAGTGCTGCCCGCCTTCACCGGAGGCGGTTATCGAAAATTGAATCCGGCCGGGAAGATCGGAAGGACTCAGCGTCCACTCGCCGTGATCCGTAGCGCCGCTCGCCGTGAGTCCGGCGAAAGCAAGCGCAGTGAGAACAATGAAAGGGAATGCGCGCATTGTATCGACTCCGCTAAAAGATGCCGGCGACCTTCAGCTCAATGAGCTGGTGTATGGTCAGATTGCTGAACCCGTGGCTGCGAACCTGTTGGATGAATTCAGGAGTAATGCCCTGGACCTTTGCGGCCAGAATATCGTTGGTTTTCAGATCCTTGAAACCCGCTGCTTGCAAGCCGCGAATGTAGTCAGGCGTTATGCCTTGCACCTTCATCGCAATGATCTGATGAATTTTCACATCTTTCCCGTAGTCCGCACGTACTTTGCTGATGTATTCCGGTGTCACCCCCTGCACTTTCAATGCGATTAGGTCATGCGTATCCGGGTTGAGACCGGTTGCGCGAATCTCTTTCAAGTATTCCGGCGTGATCCCCTGCACCTTCATCCCGATGAGGTTGTGGACGCTGGTATCAAAGCCCGCGCTGCGCATTTCGCGGACATACTCAGGCGTTACGCCCTGAATCTTGAGCGCGACGATCTGATCGACGGTCAAGTCTTTGAGACCGGCGGCCCGTAGACCCGCGATGTACGATTCCTTGTCGCCGCGATCGCCGGATGCAGCCTCGGGCGCCTGCGGGGCTTCGGGCGGAGCCGGCTCAGCATTACTACCATCCGCAATGGTTGCGATCATCATTGCAGTGTGCTCCAGGCGAGGACAGGATGGCGCGAAGCTGTACGCAATTGCCGGCGCGGCAGGCGCTCGTGGCGGAGCGGGGAGCAATTCTTGTGATTCGGTGCTATCTGATTCCGGCAGATCGCTAAAGACTCGATTGACTGTGGTGGTTGCAAACAGCGCGCCGGCAGCGCAAAGCAAACCGACAGCAGCGAGCCCGCCGCGGGGAATGCTGCGCGTGATGCTCTCGACTCCCAGCAGCCGTCCCACGCGCGAACGCAATGAACTGCTGTTTACCGCCAGAACAAGCGCAGGTGTGGCGCGCCAGCCTTCCATGGCGGCCAACGCCCTGGCGTAATCGCCGGGATTACCGCAGATGGAAACCGCGACATCGTCACAGCAGTTTTCACGCTCATTCCGGATCG
>JAICXK010000352.1 GCA_025980435.1 Bryobacteraceae bacterium | reverse complement strand
TTCCTCACTCTCATCAATGCGCTGGGCGTATCCGGAACGTTCTTTGTTTATGCGCTCATCTCGATACT
This sequence comes from Bryobacteraceae bacterium, assembly GCA_025980435.1. Lineage (GTDB taxonomy): Bacteria > Acidobacteriota > Terriglobia > Bryobacterales > Bryobacteraceae > Bog-105. The sequence continues at coordinate 4,306 of JAICXK010000352.1, read as the reverse complement.
CGCCTATGGCTTCGTTCTGAAGACGGTGCCCGAGACAAAGGGCCGGACCCTTGAAGAGATCGAGTCAGAATGGCGTTGAACGCTTGGCTGTCGATGCTATCTTCTCTAGCATGTCCACCATGCGCGATGAGATCTGCGAGCAGCCCGCGGCGATCGAGCGCACTTTAAAAGCCGAATGGCGCCGCGCGGAAAAGCTGCGCAAGCACTTCGATCAAAACCCGGTCCGTCTGATCGTGCTGGCTGCGCGCGGGACATCGGACAACGCTGCGCAGTTCGGCCGGTATCTGCTGGAGATCTCTACGGGCATTCCGGTCTCGCTGGCCGCTCCTTCGATCTTTACGCTCTACCGCGCCGATCTCGATCTGAAGGGCGCGGCGGTGGTCGCCATTTCCCAATCCGGTGAATCGACCGACACGAACGTTGTTCTCGAACGGGCCAAGGCGGCCGGCGCATTCACCATCGGCATCACGAACGAGAGCGAAAGCGCGCTGGCGCATCTGGCCGAGGAGACGTTTCTGGTGCGGGCCGGAAAAGAGCGGAGTGTGGCGGCAACCAAAACCTATACAGGCCAACTCATGTGCATGTACTTGCTTGCCTATGCGCTGGGCGCACAGCTCAAACTGGACGATCTCCGGCGCGTGCCCGGCTGGAGCGCTTCCGCCTTAAAACTGGAGCGGGTTATCCGTGAGCGCGCGGAGCGCTATTGCTTCATGCGGCAGGCGGTGTGCGTCGGCCGCGGCCTGAACTATTCCAATTCGTTCGAATTCGCCTTGAAGTTAATGGAGACCTGCTATGTAGTAGCGGAGCGGTTTTCGTCGGCCGACCTGCTGCATGGCCCCATCGCGATGCTCGAAGCGTCGTTTCCGGCGTTTCTTTTCTGCCCGCCGGGCGTCACCTGGAAGCCGATGTCCGAACTGATCGGCAAACTGCTTTCCATCAAAGCCGAAACACTAGTCATTACGGATAGGAGCAACAAGGATGCTGCGAAGATCAAAGGACTGGCACAGGAACCGCTGACGATTCCCGAATCGCTGGCGCAAAGAGGAACCGTTGCGGAAGAGCTCTATACGCCGATTCCGTACGTGATTCCCGCGCAACTATTCGCCGCGAGCCTGGCTGAGGTGAAGGGACTCGACCCGGACCGGCCGAGAACGTTGAGCAAAGTGACCCAGACGTTATAGCGGAAAGCTATTTGCGGGCGCCCCGCGTAGTGCCCTTGAGAGCCGACTGCCGGCGTTTCTGGTCTCTGCGCTTCGGCTTCACGATTTTAAACGTGCCGCTGCCGAGGTATTCGGCTTCATAAATATTCTGTTTCTGTTTAATGTTCGGTGAAGCCGCGTGCGGCACATGGACCGTATTCTGCTGTTCGTTAGCCATGAAACTCCTGAAGGGATAAACTTCCAGTCTATCGGATATGCATTTGGGCGGCTGCGTGCAGACCGCTATTCCCGCGGTTCCGTTCTGCGGGGCAGGATGTGCGGCGGCACGGCGCCTGGGCTCACGGGCTTCCATTCCACGTGAAATCTGCCGGTGTAACCGAAGAGCTTTCCCCAAAAGCGGTTCGTGGCGCTCACGTTGATCCGAAAGCACTGCTGCCGGTCGTCATACCATTCGCATACATCCGCCACGCCTGAGAACAACATCGGAAAGTCAAAACCAATTCCGCGCTCATAAAATCGTTGTGCTCCGGAGCGAAAGCGAAGGCCGCCGTTCGATTCGACAGATATGTCGATATCGACCGCAAGGTGCTGGTGAGTTCCAAGATAGTCCACAATGCAGCCGCGCTGCTCGCTGTAAATCATGTAAGCATCGAAGCGGCGGCGTTTATTTGTCTGGAAGGTGCGCACCCAGGATACGGTTTCACGCTCGAACGAATCGCGATAGGCATAATTTTCAATCGTGAACGGCACATCGCGGCCTTGTTCCGGAAACATTATCCTTCGCCAGGTTCCAATGTAGAGAAAAGGCAGCGTGTATGGGGCACCGTGCCAGATCTCTTCCATCACACCTGTGCCGATGGAAGCGAGACCATCCCGATGACAGAAGCCGAAGCGAGCTTGGATTTTAGGATGAAGGCGCGAGAAGTCGGAACCCAATGCACGCTTATAGATGGACATCAGTTCTGTTCCTGTGCGGGCGAACGCAAGCAATTTCGGCCGGAAGGAATTCTGGCAGACGCAATATAACCTATGGCGGAGAGCGCAATCATCGCGGTATTCAACGTAACCGGATTGAATGCCGCCTGAAAATACACGGGAGATTTCAAGCCGACCGCGAGGAGGGTGACAGCCATGAGGAGAGCATTTAGAACAAACATCGCTCTGGATCTCCATGCCACTAACATCAGGGCCGCAAATAGTAGCTCGCCAGCGCCGAACCAAGGGAGCAGGGTGGCTGATAAACCGGCTTGCGAGAGCATCAGGCGTTCATCGATCTGACGGAAAAGCAGCTTAGGCACCAGCCCATGCCAGGCCCAGACGAAGGCGATGGAAGCGCGAGCCATCATGTGAATCAAGGCGAGCATCAAGGATGTCTGCGGCGGCTGCTTGTGTTCAATCCACAATCGCAAGCGATCGAAGCTCCAGGCAGTTGCCCATCCGATCAGCGGCCGGAACGCCCAGCGGTCCAGTAGCTTACCAACCGAACCGAAGCGCACGTCATAGTCGTACCAGGTGAGAAATCGTATGCCCTTTGCGGTGGGGATGTAGCGCCAATAACCTGAGCCTCGACGGATAAGGGACTTGGGATCGGTCGAGGAGAATCTGAGAGACGAAGTGGCGCCTTCCTGTGGACTCCCGCGCTCACCCATACTTTCCCCAGTGCCGGTTATGCGGAGGCCGAAGCCAATCCGAGTCTCATACAGGAACTGCTGAGGATCGGCGTCCCTGCTTTTGGGTAGATATTTGATCCGGGTGAAACGCAAGTCCCACTGCTGGTGCAAATCAGGTTGTTGAGTCAGACGCCAGACATCTTCAAGCTCACAGCGAATCCGGGTTTCTACGTAAATTCCCGCACGGGGCATAGGCTTCCTATCATGCCAAGCGCAAGCTAGGGAGATCCATAGGATTCGATTTCATAACCTGGATTGGAGGAATGACTTTGGGCTTATGGTGGCGCTGGAGGAGTTCACGATTGTGCGGGCGCCGATTGAGCGCTGCTTTGATCTCGCCCGAAGCGTCGAAGTGCACCTGGCGGGAAATTTGCATTCCGGCGAAATGGCTGTGGCGACGGCCGGCGTTACATCGGGGTTGATCGCGATGGGACAGCGTGTTACCTGGCGGGCGAAGCACTTTGGCATATGGCACAACCTCACCAGCGAGATCACAGCCCTGGAGCGCCCGGCCTATTTTCAGGACAGAATGCTTCGCGGTCCATTCCGATTCATGCAGCACGATCACTTTTTTCGACGCTTGCCCTCCGGTGAAACGGAGATGAAAGACGCCTTCTGTTTTGCGGCTCCGCTGCCGGTCCTCGGAATCCTGGCCGAGATCGTTTTCCTGCGCCGCTACATGCGAGCCCTCCTTCAGGAACGGAATTCAGTTCTCAAGCAGATAGCGGAGTCTTCAGAGTGGACCAAATACTTGCCACAGGCGCCCGCCGCGAATCTCGGCTAAACTAAATACACTACACATATCGGAGGATACATGCGCTCCTTCCTTCTGCTTGCCGGCATTGTCGCAACGGCCTGTTTACTCCCCGCATCCGAAACCGCGACCGCGCCCACTTTCAATCGCGACATCGTTCCGATTCTGCAGACGAATTGCCAAGGCTGCCACCGGCCCGGCGAGGCAGGACCGATGCCCCTGCTCACCTACAAGCAGGTGCGGCCGTACGCGGCGGCGATCAAGGAAGTCGTAGCGCTTCGAAAGATGCCGCCCTGGTTCGCCGATCCCCATTACGGGAAGTTTTCAAACGATCGCGCTCTGCAGCAGCGCGATATCGATACGCTTGTCGCCTGGGTGAAGAATGGAGCGCAGGAGGGCGATCCGAAGGATGTGCCGAAACCGGTTCAGTTTCTGGATGGCTGGAACATTCGCAGACCCGACGTGGTGCTGGAAATGCCGGCTAGCTTCAAGGTCCCCGCCACGGGCATTCTGGAATATCAGTACCTCCTGATCCCGCTGCACTTTACGAAAGATACATGGGTGCAAATGGCGGAAGTGAGGCCCGGGAACCGCACCGTGGTTCACCACGTCATTGCGTGGGTTCGGCCGCCTGGCTCGAAATGGATGGAAGGAATAAAGGAAGGCGTTCCGTTCGTGCCCGCGGATAAAGGCGAAGAATCGAAAAAGCGGGATGCCGATTT
>JAICXK010000028.1 GCA_025980435.1 Bryobacteraceae bacterium | reverse complement strand
TGGCCGCCCAGCTTGCGCGCGATTTCACCCTGTTTCTTCCAGAGCGGGTTCTCATATTGAGCCTTATATGGTTCGATGCTTCCGTACTCTTCCCCGCCCGCCTGCCCATCGAAGTAGATCCGCGGTGGATAATCCTTGAAAATTCCCTTTGTTCCAGCAATATGGTTCAGGCGCGTGTACGGGTGCGGATTTGACACATCGTGCTGGAGATTGATGGTGAGTCCGTTTACTGTCTTGATCAGCGACATATTCATATCGCCTTCGATATATTTCTCATTCCACTTCGGATCGCCCTTTGGAACGTGCGCGGCCCGGTATGCCGCCAGACCCTTGGCCGGCGTGCTCATCGAGACCAGGTAGTCGAAACGATCTCCGCGGTTAATGCCCATGTAGTTGGCGACCGGGCCGAGGCCGTGCGTCGGATACAGGTTGCCATTCTTTTTGGTGTGCCAGGTGCGGCGCCATAATCCTTCTCCCTTGTTCGAGAACAGTTCTTCCCGAAGGTCATGGTTGTAGGCCGCAGCGCCGTACAACAGATCTCCGAACAGCCCGGCGCGCACCATGGCGAGAATCAGCGTTTCGTTCTCCCCATAGCAGCAGTTCTCGAGCATGATGCAGTGCTTGCGTGTAGATTCCGACGCGTCCACAAGCTGCCAGCATTCCTCAATGGTTGTTGCGGCAGGAACCTCCGTTGCCGCGTTCTTTCCTTGCTTGAGTGCGGCCAGCGCCATCGGGGTATGCCATTGCCAGGGTGTCGCGATCACCACCAGGTTCAGATCGTCGCGTGCAACCAGCTTTTCGAATGCGTGATCGCCATTGGTGTAGAGTTCAGGGGCCTTCTGGCCGGCCTGTTCCACCATGGATCGAGCGTGCTTCGCCTTATCGGCCACAATGTCGCACAACGCGTTCACCTGCACGTCGGCAGCAAGCATGTTTCTCAGCAGCCCCGTGCCGCGGCCGCCGACTCCAATAATGCCGATGCTGGGAGTAGCCGCTTTGAACGGCACGTTCACCATCGTGGCTCGCGCTGTCTGCGCTTCCGCGGCGGCTGCCAGGCTCACCGCTGCCGTCGCGCCAATCTGAAGAAACTGCCTGCGCGAGGTCTCACCGCCCGAACTGTCGTGATTGGACATTATCCTGATCCTTTCCCAAAAATTTGCCTCAGCCCTGCTTCGTGTACAGAAAGACGCACGGCTCGTGGCGGCTCTCGCCTCCATCGTTTACCGTGTACTGCTTGTAGCTGCGGTGACTGCCCCAGAGTGACCCGGCCGCATGCTCCCCGTCTTTGCGCAGCGCATAGAACTCGATGTCGAGCTTATCCAGAATCGCCTTATCGTCGTTGTAGAGCTTCGAAACACGCTTCAGCGCTTCCAGCACGGCGTCCTTTGGCGCCATGCCATGGCGCATGCTCTCGACAATGGTGTGCGCCCCGACAATACGGATATTCAGTTCTCCAACGCCCGTGGACCCCGCGCCGCCCACTTCCTGATCGACATATACTCCGGCGCCGATAATCGGTGAATCGCCTACCCTTCCGGGGATTTTCCACGCCAGGCCGCTCGTGGTCGTCACTCCCGACATCTCGCCCTTTTCGTTCAATGACAGGCAGTTAATGGTTCCGTATGTCGGATGAATCGCCATCTCCCAGGCCCACGCCAGGGTATCGTCATCTACAGATGGAAATCTGCTGCGCAATCGCTTCATCGGCGGGGCTGGCCGGCCTGTCAGGTTCTCTTCCATCGAGAGCCAGTTATTAAACGCGTTGGGCGCGCGCAGCGATTCCTTCCAGACCAGATAAGCGGTTCTCGACTTCTCGGTAAGCAGGTCTTCCTTCTTATATCCGTACGCCTCGGCGAACCGTAACGCCCCCTCGCCGACAATCATTACGTGAGACGTGTGATCCATTACCAGCTTGGCGATCTTCGAAGGTGTCTTGATCCCCTGGATCGCTGCAACCGACCCGGCGCGCTTTGAAGGGCCATGCATGAGGCTCGCGTCCAGCTCCACCACGCCATCTTCGTTCGGCAGCCCGCCGTAGCCGACGGAGGTGTCGTTCGGATCCAGTTCCACAATGTTCACACCGGCGATAACGGCATCCAGCGTGTCGCCGCCTTCTTTGAGGACCTGCATTGCCTTAGCGCAAGCGGCCATCCCGTTCGCGCTTGAAATCACCACCGGTTTTTTAGCGCCGCCAGCCTGCATGGCGCTCCCGGAACTCGCCACCGCCGCCAAGGCCGCCGATCCCGCTATCCACTGCCGCCGATTTATCATGCTCTGAGATTTATCACAGCCTGTATCAACATTGCCGCTTTAGCGCGACGTTACAATTGTGAATTCGATGCACGAGCAAGTCTCGCCCGCGGCCGCTCTTCACGGTGTTGTAAGCGTTCCCGGTGACAAATCCATATCGCACCGCTATGCCATGCTGGGCGCAATCGCGCAAGGCGATTCCCGGATCTACAACTACTCCAGCGGCGCAGATTGCCAGTCAACGCTCGCCTGTCTGGCCGGCCTCGGTATCCTTCATGAGTTTGTGGAGCAGGATGGCCGCAGCGTCCTGATCATTCATGGTAAAGGTTCCAATGGCCTTCAGCCGCCCGCCGCTATGCTCGACGCAGGCAACTCCGGTTCGACGATTCGGATGCTGTCCGGCATTCTTGCCCGCCAGCCGTTCACGACCCGGATCACTGGTGACGATTCGCTGGTGAAGCGTCCCATGCGTCGTATTATGACGCCGCTTACGAGCATGGGGGCGCAGATCGAGGCCAGCAACGGCCAATTCCCGCCTTTGATGATTCATGGATCGCATCTGCGCGGCATCGATTATACGCTGCCCGTTCCGAGCGCTCAGGTCAAGAGCTGCACTCTTCTGGCGGGCCTCGGCGCGGCGGGTGAAACGATTGTTCGAGAGCCGGTCACAACGCGAGATCACACCGAGATCGCGCTGCGCGAATTAGGAGCGGATATTGCCATCGAACCGCGCCTGGTCCGCCTGAAGGGAGGAGGTCAACTGGCCGGCAAGGACTTGATCGTTCCAGGCGATATCTCCGCAGCGGCGTTTTTCATTGTTGCCGCGCTCATCGCGCCTGAATCCGATTTGATCATTACCAATGTGGGCCTGAACCCGACGCGCACCGCTCTCCTCGATATTCTGCGCGGGATGGGCGCTGCCATCAAGCTCCTCCATATCGAGCAAATCAATGGCGAGCTGATCGGAAATCTGGAAATCAAAACCTCCGCGATGCGCGGCGGCGTAGTCGAGGGACCGGCTACCGCCTCCGTGATCGATGAAATCCCAATTCTCGCGGTACTCGGCGCGGTAAGCAAAGAGGGTTTAATCGTTCGCAATGCGGCCGAGCTCCGTGTCAAAGAGACAGACCGAATCGAAACCATCGCTGCCGGATTACGGCGCATGGGAATTCGATTGGAAACCACGCAGGACGGCCTCGAAATTCCCGGCAGTCAGAAATTCCGCGCCGCCGAAATCGATTCCTGCGGGGATCACCGGATTGCCATGGCCTTCTCCATCGCCGCTCTTGCTGCCGATGGCCCCTGTACAATCAGAAATGCCGAAGTTGCTTCGGTTTCCTTCCCTGAGTTCTATCGGACCCTGCGCGAAATCGCTCGCTAAACGCCCCGTATGGATGAAACAGCCGAATCCGATTTTACCCATGAAGCGCTGATCCACGATCTGAATAACGTGTTCGAAACGATCACCGAGGCGGCCGAACTCCTGAGCGCCGATCGACGCTGGAAAACTCTTTCCGCCACGCTATGCCGCAGCGTGAAGCGCGGCAAACGGCTTCTCGGTTTCATACCGGACAGCACTCCCAATTTGGCAGCTATTGTCGAAGACGCGATTCAGTCTGTTACCGATTACTGTATTGCCGTTCGCAAGCCCCGCATGCGATTTGTGCGCCAGATCCCTCCCGATGTCCGCCTGCCCGGTTCGGATAAAGACTGGGAACGCGTATTCGTCAATCTTTTCCTCAACGCTGTTCAGATTATGCAGAAGCCAGGGCGGATCGATATTGTCGCGCAGCAGATTGCCACCGGCCTATCCATCACCATCTTTGACAATGGACCCGGCATTCCCGAAGATATTCTGCCGCGAGTATTCCGCCCGAACGTCTCGACAAAAAGCAATCGCTCGGGAAGATCCGGGCTCGGGCTTCACATTGTAGCGTTGATTGTTAAGAAGTATTCAGGCCGCGTCACCGCGGCAAATCGAGAGCGCGGCAGCGGTGCGGTATTCACGATTCTGTTGCCGGACCAATGATGCCAGGCGCCCGAAAATCTGAGCCGTTTGTAAGCTGTTGCACGTCTATTCCCCTTTACAAGGATCCACGAACAACTTGTCCGGGATGAAATATCTCTGCATCCACTGCCATTTCTATCAACCGCCCCGCGAGAATCCGTGGCTTGAACAGATAGAGTTGCAGGACTCTGCCTATCCCTATCACGACTGGAATGAGCGTATCGCCGCGGAGTGCTACGCTCCGAATCTTGCCGCACGCATTTTGGATGAGCAGCACCGCATCACCCGCATCGTTAACAACTACTCCAAAATCAGCTTTAATTTCGGACCGACGCTGCTCTCCTGGGCAGCCGAACACTCTCCGGATACCTACCGCGGCCTGATCGATGCGGACCGCCAGAGCCAGAAGCTCTTCTCCGGGCATGGGTCGGCCATGGCGCAAGCCTACAACCACATGATCATGCCGCTCGCTAACAGCCGCGACAAGAAGACCCAGATTCGCTGGGGCTTTGAAGACTTCGCCCGCCGCTTTGGCCGGCTGCCGGAGGGGATGTGGCTGCCGGAAACAGCGGTAGATATCGAATCGCTTGATCTGATGGCGCAGGCCGGCATCGCCTTCGCCATACTCGCGCCTCACCAGGCCAAGGCCGTGCGCCCCCTCGGCGGCGCCGAGTGGGAGGATGTCTCAGGTTCCAAAGTCGATCCGAGCCGTGCCTACCTTTTCACTGCGCCCAGCGGTAAAACCATCAGCCTGTTCTTCTACGACGGGCCTATCTCACAGGCCGTCGCGTTTGAAAAACTCCTCGACAATGGTGAAAAATTTGCCACACGGCTCATAGGCGCGCTTTCCGACGCGCGCACCTGGCCTCAACTTACTCACATTGCAACGGATGGCGAAACCTACGGGCATCATCATAAACACGGTGAGATGGCGCTCGCCTACGCGCTCGATTACATCGAGACAAAGAAGTCCGCGAGGATCACAAACTATGGTGAATTTCTCGAAAAGAATCCACCGACTTGGGAAGCGAAAATTTTCGAGAATACTTCCTGGAGCTGCATCCATGGCGTCGAGCGCTGGCGCAGCAACTGCGGCTGCAATGCGGGCCGACTGGGCTGGAATCAGGAGTGGCGCAGACCCTTGCGTGAAGCTCTGGACTGGCTGCGTGACCGGGTCGCCCCTTTGTTTGAATCTCTCGGCAGCACTCTCCTTCATGACCCGTGGGCTGCCCGCGACGCTTACATCAGCGTCGTCCTCGACCGCACTCCCGAAGTCAGAGACCAGTTTGGCCAGGAGCATTTCGCCGGCGATCTGAGCTCCGAGCAGCAGGTCGTGGTCTGGAAATTGATGGAATTGCAGCGCCACGCCATGCTCATGTACACAAGCTGCGGCTGGTTCTTCGACGAGCTCTCCGGAATCGAGACCGTTCAGGTCATTCAATACGCGGGCCGCGTCGTCCAGCTTGCCGAAGAGCTCTTTGGAGATTCAATCGAGGAGAACTTCGTTGAAAGACTCGCCGCTGCGAAGAGCAACTTGCCCGAATATGGCGACGGGGCGAAGATCTATACGCGCTATGTCAAGCCCGCCATTGTCGATCTCGAAAAGGTCGGAGCGCACTATTCCATCAGCTCGCTGTTCGCGCCCTATGGCGAGCGTGCGGACATCTTTTCCTACGTTGTGAGGCGGCTCGATTACCACACCGGCGATGCCGGCCGGCTTCGGATGGCCATCGGCCAGGCCCGCTTCACGTCGAAAGTGACGCAGGATTCCGAAGTGCTCACCTTTTGGGTGGTGCATTTCGGAGATCACAACGTCGCCGGAGGAGTCCAGAAGTCTGCCGGGATCACGGGCTATCAGGACATGCTCGATTCCATCAGCGAATCGTTCGCCCGGGTAGATATCCCAGAAGTGGTCCGGCTGCTGGACAAGCGCTTCGGCGAAAAAACGTACTCGCTCCGGTCTCTATTCCGCGATGAGCAGCGCCGCATCGTCAGAACCATTCTCTCTTCGACGGTTGCCGAGGCGGAAGCGGCTTACCTGCAGCTTTATGGAGATCACGCCGCATTGATGCGCTTCATCACCAGCCTGGGAACGCCCATGCCGCGCGAGTTCACAGCAGCCGTTGAATATGCGCTCAACAGCTTGCTCCGCCGCGCCTGTTCGGCCGAAGAGCTGGACGGCGAGCGCATCCGCAATCTGCTGCGCGAAGCTCAGGGAAGCAACGTAAGTCTGGAGAAGACCACGCTCGAGTTCCTTTTGCGCAAGAAGATAGATGCTCTCGCCGTGCGCTTCGCCGCCGATCCAACCAGCCTGGATAAGCTGAACGATCTTCGAAATACCCTGGCGATCGTGAAGCAGATGCCCTTTCCCGTAAACCTTTGGTCCGCCCAGAATTACATCTACGCCATACAGGCCGGGCTCTTCCAGCGCACCAGAAAACGCGCCCAGCGCGGCGATGCGCGGGCGCAGAAGTGGGTTGACGACTACCTTGTGCTTAGCGAACTCTTATCGATTCGCGTGCGGTGATGCTCAACGCTCTACGATTACGGTCTAGTCGTCGCGCTTCGCGAGCGTAGCGGTTCCTCTCTCTCGTACCCCGGTCTCTCCCAATAGGGAGTCCGCCCGTAGAAGCTGTAGATCTGCGTGCCCCAGGTTTGGTCGGCCATATCCGGCCAGTTGTCCTTGTCAAACCCGGGTGCATTCTCGAGCTTTGCTTTATCTACGTCGAGAATAAAGCATTTTCGATCTTCGTCCACCTTCAGAGCATCCCACGGCACTGCGAACAACTTGTTGCCCATGCGCAGAAATCCTCCAAACGATAAAACCGCGTAGGCAACACGTCCGGACGGAATATCGATCATGATGTGATCTACTTTCCCAAGATCGTCACCGGCCGAATTCTTCACCGAATCCCCTGCCAGCGTGGCTGCAGATAGAACCCGCCTATACCGTTTGTCCGGGTCACTCTGACTAATCTTCTCGCGCTCCATACTTCTGATCTCCTTTCAGCGCAAACGTTCAAGACGTTAAGTCAGATGACAAAACGCGAAGGAGCACTATCTGGGAAAACCACCGGCGCTCTTCCCTGCGCCGGAGGGTTGGGCATTTTGTGTTACCGGGTCAGTGTTTCAACTCCGCCATCATTTGACGCCGCAGGATCTCATTGATGCGCGATTGATAGCCCTCTCCCTGTGACTTAAGCCAAGCGAGCACATCTGCATCGAGGCGCAGCGCGATCGGTATCTTGATTGGGCGGTAAAACCTGCCCACTATGGCATTCTTCCATCTCGGATCATCGGCGTTTTGCAAGGGGATGTCTGAGAAATCAACCTCAGAATCGGGCATTTTTTTCAGCGCTTCAATTTCGCGCTCAATTTTTGCACTGGTTTGACCAGTAGATTTCTTCTTCATTCTTAACTGCCTTCCGTGCGGAGATCAGCCACGGCATCTCGCCGCCGTCGATCACACGATAAACGTGGGCGACTAACACAAGGAGACCGCGAACAAGTCCCAGCGTTTGGTACCGCATCTCTCCGTTCTCATCGATATAGTCTTCCGCCGTTACGGCGAACGGATCATCAAAGATGAGTTGCGCCGTTTCGAACCTCAGCTTATGGCGGTTCTGGTTGACCCGGTTCTTAGCTTCGTCCCAGCAACAAACCATCTATACAATAACGTATAGCACGATTCGTATATACTCAGAGGACTCTTGAGAGATCTCTTAGCTGCTGGTCAAAACCCTGCTCAGATCGTTATAGATGACGAAGACCACGACCATCATCAGGAACACAAACCCGAGCTTGAAGATGGTCTCCTTTACCTGGAGACTCACTTCGCGCTGCAGGAGCATTTCGATGATCAGCATCAAAAGTGTTCCACCGTCCAGGATCGGGATCGGCAGCAGGTTGAAGATGGCGAGTTGCAGGCTGACAAACGCCATCAAAAACAGATAGCTCCACGCGCCCGCCTGTGCCGCTGCGCTCGACATCTGCGCAATTCCGATCGGACCGGAAAGCGATTTCGGCGAAACGCGCCGCTCCACAATGCCGCCCAGAACCTGGAATACCATCAGGGCATTTTGCTTATTGAACCGCAGCGATTGCTCCAGGGCCGGGGCAGGCCCGAGTTTCACAATCTGCACAGGCACCTTGAAGCTCACTCCAATGTGAAACGGCATCTTGGGATCTTTCGTCGGCGTCGGAGTAATTGTGAGCTTCTCCAGGTGACCGTGGCGCATTACCTCGAAATCCACGGGCTTCCCCTTCGAGTGAAACACCGCCTGCTGCACGGTTACCGGCGATGCGACCTGCTGGCCGTTCACTGCCATAAACAGATCGCCGCTTTCGAGTCCGGCCTGAGCGGCGGGGGAACCCTGTTGTACCTCTCCGACTTCGATGTTCTGCTCTCCACCCCATCCCGCAACACCGATGCCCTGTTTCGGGTCCATGTGGGGCGTGACAGTGAACGGGAGGTGTTGGCCATGGCGCTCGATGACTCCCTGGATCGGATGATTGGCGTTCAGCGCCTCCTGCATCAGAACAAAATCCCAATTCGGATCCTGCTTGCCGTTCAGCTTCACGATCCGGTCGCCGGGCTTGAGGCCCGCCTCCGCCGCCGGCGAACCCGCCTTGATGGTGGTGATCATCGGATCCGTGCTGTCCACTTCCTTGGGAAAGGCGTACATGTACAAACCGGCCACAATGCCGATCGCCAGCAGTATGTTCATCAGCGGTCCGGCGATGATTACAATCGCCCGCTGCCATCTCGCCTTGGACTGGAACGATCGCGGATCGCTCACCTTTTCGTCGCCGGCCTGATCGCCGAGCATACGCACGTATCCGCCAAAGGGAACAGCGGAAATGCGAAAATCCGTATCACCCCGGCGCAAGCCAAACAACCGCGGCCCGAATCCGATGCTGAAGGTCTCTACCTTCACCCCAACCGCCAGGGCGGCCCAAAAGTGGCCCAGTTCATGAATCAGGATCATGACTCCGAGCAGAATCACGACCCAAAAAACAGGCTGCAGAAACCCCACGCTCTAATTACCTTCCTGATACACCGTAGTCAAATAGAACTTCGCTCTTACTATATTCGACGCGAACCCGTCTCGTACGCTTCAATTACGTGCCTGGATCTTCCGGCCCAGCAGCACTTCCCGCGCCGCCTGCCGGGATGCGGCGTCGATAGCCAGCACTTCCTCTATTGTCGTTGCTGAACCGGTCGTTTGTCTCGCCAGAGTCTCCTCAACAACCTGCGCAATCGCGGGGAACGGGATTCGTCCTTTCAGAAAGGCCTCTACCGCAATCTCATCGGCTGCATTCAGAGTACAGGTCGCCGATCCGCCCTGCTCCTGAGCCTGATACGCCAGCTTCAGTAATCTGAATTTCTCCATGTCGGGAGGAAAGAACTCCCATCGCCTGGACTCGCTCCAATCCAGACGCGGGACGGGTGCGCGATGTCGCTCGGGATAGGTCAAGGCATACTGGATCGGCATCCGCATGTCGGTAGCCGATACCTGCGCAATCACGCTCCCGTCGTTATATTCCACCATGGCGTGAACCGAGGATTGAGGATGAACCACGACCTCCACCTCTTTAGGTGACAAATCAAAGAGCCAGCAGGCCTCAATCACTTCGAATCCTTTGTTCATCAGGGTAGCCGAATCGATCGTGATCCTCCGTCCCATTTTCCAGGTCGGATGATTCAGCGCCTGCTCCGGTGTTACGGTCCAGAGCGCGTCTTTCGGTGTATCGCGGAATGGGCCGCCCGACGCTGTTAACAGAAGACGTGTCACTTCGGATCGCGTTCCCACCCGGAAACACTGGTGGGCACCATTGTGTTCGCTATCTACCGGAATGAGCTCCGCCCCGCCCTCACGGACCGCTTCCATAACCAGCGCGCCACTTGCGACGAGGACCTCCTTGTTCGCCAATCCCACCCGCTTCTTCGCCCGGATCGCTGCATATGTCGCCCTGAGTCCCGCTACCCCGACAATTGCCGACATTACAAAACTCGCTTCGGAGTGGGTAGCAGCCTGGACACGAGCCTCCGGCCCTTGGGCCAATTCCGGCCACTTTGCCCGAGGCAGGCCCGACTCGCCCAGACCCAACCGGAGCGCCTCCAGCGCCGCTCCGTCAGCCACAACAGCTACTGCTGGGCGGAATTCCAGAATTTGGGAGATCAGAACACTAGTATTTTTCCCGGCAACCAGAGCATGAACACCGAACCGGTCGGGGTTCTGGCGCACCACGTCAAGAGTGTTAGTCCCGATTGAACCTGTTGATCCCAGTATGGTTAGCTTCATTTTGTCCGGCTATGCCCTGTATTACACCTAGTATCCCCTACCGGACTACGAAAAAAAATTTTGAATTTCGTATAGAAAACCCTTGCGTTCCGCAAAATCATATTCTAGTATTGGAAGTAAGCCAGGGAGGCAACTCCCACCAAAGCGAGACTAACCTCATAGAAAGACCCCTGAAGCAACACCTCCCTGGCGCCCGAAAGGGCCCGTCTCGCAGCTTCAGAGAATAAGACGACATTTATAAAATATCGAAACGAAGTCCGCGTGAGTTCGTTTGGTAGTTTGCGCTAGCGCATATGCCGCCCCAACGGCGCTAAACTCTTAACCGGAGATTACCTCCGTGCCAGAAAACAAGTCTACCCAACTGCGGCCAGAGACAGACGTTCTCACTCGCGGCTTCGATCCTAGTCTTTCGGTCGGTTCGGCCCGCCCGGCGGTATTTCGCAGTTCTACCTACGTGTTTTCGAGTCCCGAAGCGGCCGAGCGTGCCTTTGACATCATGGGCGGCCGCGCACAGCGAACCGCGGAAGAGAACGTGGATCTGGTCTACTCCCGTTTCAACCATCCCAATGCCCAGATCCTGGAAGACCAGATCATTCCGCTTGAGCCGGGTGCTTCGGCCGCTGCCGTCTTTAACTCCGGGATGGCGGCGATCATGACGGCGTTGCTGGCCGTTCTGAAACCCGGCGATGCAATCCTGTACACCGTTCCCATCTATGGCGGAACTCAGACCTTCATCCAGGGATTCCTGCAACCGTTCGGAATTCAGGGAATCCCCGTGCCCGCCGGCCGCAGCGAAGCGATCGACCAGGCTATTCGCGGGTCCCGAAATCTCCGTGTGGTGCTGATCGAGACGCCCGCAAATCCCACCATCGTAATGACAGACATCCGGCGAGCCTGCGAGACGGTCGCCAGATTGTCCGGCACTCCCGGAAACGGCAGTTCCTCCCCGGAGCGCCCGGTTGTAATGATCGACAACACATTCCTCGGCCCGGCATTCCAGCACCCGCTCGCCCTTGGCGCGGACGTGTCCCTCTATTCCGCCACGAAATATTTGGGCGGCTACAGTGACATCATCGGCGGCGTCGCCCTGACCCGGGATCTTGGCTTAATCGGCAAGATCCGGAGCAAGCGTAGCCTCTTCGGAAATATTCTTCAGCCCGACGAATGCTGGATTCTGAATACACGGTTGCCCGCGGTGACGCTCCGCATGAATCGCCAGAGCAAAAATGCGCAGCGCATCGCCGAAAAACTCTCGGGACATCCTAACATTCGCAAGATTTACTACCCGACCCTTTTCGAAGATCCCGATCAGGCGCGCATTTTTCACGGGCAGTGCGATTTCCCGGGAGGTCTCGTTTCAATTGATCTCAAAGGCGGCAAGCAGGCCGCGTTCGATTTTCTCAGGAACGTGCGTCTGGCCCGTAATGCCGTTTCCCTCGGTGGAGTGGAGACGCTTGCCTGCCATCCCCGAAGCACAACCCACTCCGCCTGGACCGCGCAAGACCTGGACGAGGCCGGCATAACAGAAGGGCTGGTGCGTATCTCGTGCGGTATCGAGGACTGGAGAGACTTGCGGGCCGATTTTGAGCAGGCACTGGATTCGATCAGTGTTTCTCCTGCAAGCACTCCAGCCTGACGTTGTGCTGGCGGTTGACCAGGTCCCAGCTCCGGGCGGGATCGAGGTTTAACTGCAACCCATAGCCTTTCTCGGATTGCTCCAGCGCCGTTGTTTCCATGCAAACCGGCGCTCCAGTCGTTCCCGTTAATCTTGATACCGCGCGCGGATCACCGGGCAGTTTCACCCATCTGCGGCCAGGAGCGAAATATTCCAGATACCAATCGTCCGGATCGAACACCTGGTAATACACGGTCGCATTGGGGGGCAGTTCGCGATTAACCTGCTGCGCGAGAGCAAGCACGGGATCGGCACTGGCGTGGGAGTGCGGGAACATAAATGCTCCGAAATTCCACGCGGCGATTCCCACAGCTACGGCCAACATTGCCCTCGCGTGCCGCCTCGAATAGATGCCGATCAAAAGAACAACCGGCGGCCAGACGAATAGTTTGTAGAATGCGCTGGAGGGTTCCCACCATGCGAAGAAAATCGCGTAGGGAGCCAGCCATGCCCAAAGCACCAGGATCGGTTTTGTATCCCCGGCGCTCGCGCTCTCAGCCACCGGGCGGCGAAACAGATACGCGGCGAAACCGATACACATCGCGCAGATCGCAAATGCCACCCCTTCGGCAACGGAAAAGAAATCCCGAATCAGGCTCAGCTTGCCCCCAACGAAAAGCTTGGCATAGCTCAATAGGTAGCCGGCGGGAAACTGTTTCCATCCGTGCGTCGTCTGCGATGCCGCCGAGCGGCTTAGCACCCACGAGAGCAAACTCGGATAAGCGGCATGGTCACTATATTGATATGCGGCGAAATAGATTGCCGCAGTGCAAACTGCCGTCGAGATCACGTACCCGCAACACAGCCCAAAGCGTCTTGCAGCGGATCGCTGCTTATCAAGCGCAATCGCCGCAAGAACGGGAATGTAGGCGAAAACTGCCAATTCATGAAACAACATCGCGGCTATGTGAGAAACCGCCGCCGGGAACAGCCGGGGATGCCCAGTCGCTACGGAGCGGATGGTCAACAACAGTAACAGCACGGTGAGTATGTAACTGTTCGCATCGGTCGAAAATCTCCACCAGGTCGCCCCGAACGCAAACAGCACCGTGCAGAGTACCGTTATCAGCGAGGATCGTGCCAGCCGCTTCGCAAACCCAAACAAGATCCACGCACTGAGAGCGCTGAACACAATGTTTAGAATCTGAAGCGCGGTGAGCGCCCGGATGGAAACCCCAAACGCTAGGAACGCCTTGTAACTGAGAAAGCCCAGCGGCGAGTACAGAAGGTGATTCGGATGGAATAGTATGCCGGCGGGCAAGAGGCCCTTCTGCACGTTTTCGATGTATAGCGAGAAGAGAACGCCGTCCCAATAATGAGTACTTGTCGGAAACAGGGAATAGAGCAGCAGAATCGCTGCCACCAGGATAAAAATCCGGGAGTTCAATATCCGGGGAGTGATCATCTCACTCGTATCGCAAGGCTTTCCACGGATCAAGTCTCGCGGCGCGCCGTGCGGGCAAATAGCTCGCTGCGAAGGCGATCAGAACAATCGTCGCAAGGGCGCCGGCATACGCTCGCAAATCGGTTGGGCCCACTTCGAAGAGAATGCCGGCAAACTGCCGCGCAACCGCTACGGCTCCAATTGTCCCGATCACCGCTCCAAGAATAGCGGGAGCCGCTCCCTGCCGCAGGACTAACTTGAATATGTCGCCGCTTCGGGCCCCCACGGCCATTCGTAACCCGATCTCCGATGTGCGCTGCGCCACGGAATGCGCAATAACCGCATAGATTCCGATACAGGCCAATATCAGGGCAAGCGCCGCGAACGCGCTCAGAATCGAGGTATGAAATGCCCGCCAACCAAGCTGACCGGAAATCACTTCCTCCATGGTCCGGGGCAGGAATGCCGGCATGTCCGGATCCACGGATCGCACCTGGGCTTCAATTGCTCGCGTGTAACCGGCCGGATTGCCTCCCGTGCGCGCCACTAATGCCAGCCAGGGCTGTCGTAGCTGTGCGGCCGGCACAAAGACTTCCGGCAGTACCGCCTGTTCGAGCCCTTTCTGCGGAACATTTGCCACCACACCGATGATCTCGCGCCACAGGGGAGGATCAAGGTAGTACGAAATCTGATGGCCAATCGGATTGATTCCTGGAAAGAACCGCTCTGCCAAGGCGCGGTTGACAACAACCACGGAAGACGAGGAGTTATCGTCACGTTGCTCGAATCCCCGGCCTTTCAGAACTGGTATTTTCATGGTCGGGAAATAACCCGAAGTGACCGGCGTCAGTTGGACAAACGGCGAATCCCAGATATTTTTTGAAGCCGGTTTTCCGCGTACCAAGACGGGGCCGCCCGTCAATCCGGTCGCGAGCGGCAGGTTGCCGGTCAGCGCGGCATTGCGCACGCCCGGCAGAGCGCGAACCTTTTGAATTACTCCTTCCATTACATGGGCGGCGGCCGGCGCCTCGCGATAAGCGGGCGCGGAAAAAGATAGATACAGCGTCATGAGATGATCCACCTGGAAACCCGGATCGAGACTCGACACCTTATTAAAACTCTGTACGAGCAACAGGGTCTCCACCAGCAGCAGGGTTGCGATCGCGGCTTCCGCGCAAACCAGCAGCTTCCGCGTCCGCCGCTGCCCTCTTGCTTCGGTGACCCTGCCGCTAAATTGCTTGAGCGCATCGCTGACATTGCTGGTTGAAGCCCGAAGCGCGGGCGCCAGGCCGAAGATTACTCCGGTCACGATCGCCGCGTAAATCGTGAAAACGAGCACCCGCCAATCGAGAGTGATTTCCTCCGGCCGTGGCAGATGAGCGCCGTTCCAGTGCCTGACAATTCGCATTGCCACAACCGCCAGCGCCAGCCCGGCTGCGGACGAACAGCCGGAAAGCAGTAGAGCTTCGAGCAGCAATTGCCGGAAAAGCCTCAGTCGGCTTGCCCCGATCGCGATTCGGACGCTGATCTCGCGCTGCCGCTGCGATGCCCTTGCGAGCAGCAGGTTCGCCACATTTCCGCACGCGCATAACAGGACAGCGCAAACCGCGCCGAAGACCAGCAGCAGAGGTTTGCGGACCGGACCACTGATGACATCGCGCAATTTGACAGCGATCGCACCCACCGCGCTATTCTGCTTTGGATACTCGGCCGCAAGCGCCTGCGCGACGCTACGGAGTTCGGTATTCGCTTGTCCCAGCGATACACCCGGTCGGAGCCGGCCGAGCGCCATATAGGAATGACTGCCTCGCGCGTTCGCCGGATCATTTAAATCGAATGTCACCGGAACCCACACATCGCGTTCTCCCAAAACATCGAACCCCTTCGGAAGAACCCCGACAATTGAATGCGGTTTGTAATCGACCAGAATCTTCTTTCCGATCACATCCTCCCCGCCGAAATAGCTTTGCCAGAACGCCCAGCTCAGCATGGCCGTCTGCCCGTGTCCTGGCGAATCATCTGCCTCTGTAAAGCTCCGGCCCCGTACCGGCTTCACTCCCAACAGGGAAAGCACACTTGCCTCGCATTTGAACGTACGTACCTGCACCGGATTCCGTGTTCCCGTCAAACTTGCAACGGAGGGCCAGTAGAGCCCAAGCGCATCAAATCCAGTGAGCCGGCGTCTCCAATCCAGGTAATCCGCCATGCTCACGCTGTCCTGCGGCAGCCTGTCTTCCGATTCGAACAGGCGAACTACCCGGTCCGCGTCCTTGACGGGCAGAGGCCGGATAAGAACGGCATTCACGACGCTGAAAATTGTGCTGGACGCGCCGATCCCCAGCGCAAGAGCAAGAAATGAGGCGAAGGTCGAACCGGGGTTCAGCCGCGCGATCCGCAGCGCATAGCTAAGGTCCTGCCGTACTGACTGCAAAGGCTCAACCGAATTAAGAGCTTAACAGGTTAGGTCTGCTTAAATTGAGGCGATGGCCTCACTGCCCGCCGTGCGGGTGAACCGGAAGGCGGCGGACCGCGTACGCTCCGGGCATCCCTGGATCTTCTCAAGCGATGTGATCGACCGGGGCTCTTCACAGGCGGGCGATGTCGTGCGGGTGGTCGATCCCAAGGGCAAAAATCTCGGGGTCGGGCACTTCAGCTCCACCTCGCAGATTACAGTGCGGCTTTTGAGCACTCGTGTTGAAGAGATCGATGAGCCCTTCTTGTCCAAGCGAATCGCCGCCGCGCTCGAATATCGAAGGCGGGTGGTCTCGAATTCAAACGCCTGGCGGCTAATCCATGCCGAGGGCGACCTGCTGCCTGGTTTGATCGTGGACCATTACGCCGATTGGCTGGTGGTGCAACTGTTGGATCAGGGAATGGACCGGATGAGCCCCAGCGTGGTTCAAGCGTTGAACGGTCTCATCGGCGTCCAGGGGATCGTTGCCCGGAACGACGTTGCGGTTCGGAATATAGAAAATTTGCCGCAGGAGACGCGAATCCTGTTCGGTTCGGTACCGGATCGCGTTTCCATTCAGATGAATGGCATTGCGATGCGCGCCAACCTATTGACCGGGCAGAAAACCGGCGTTTTCCTGGATCAGCGGGAAAACTATTTAGCTGCTCGACGCTACGCCCGGGGCCGCGCTCTCGACTGCTTCACCGCTACGGGAGGGTTCGCGCTCCACATCGCGTCCGTTTGCGAATCTGTTGAGGCAATAGACAGTTCCGCAGCAACGCTGGCGGAAGCTGAGGCCAACCGGGCAATGAACCATCTGGCCAACGTTGTGCTTCGCCAGGCGGACGTGCTCGACTATCTTCCGGGCCTGACGGCGGCGCAACGCGTGTTCGACATCGTTGTAGTTGATCCGCCTGCATTTACGAAATCGCGCTCCTCTTTGGAAGGAGCCGCTCGAGGCTACAAGGAGATTAACCTGCGCGCGCTCAAGCTGCTAAATCGCGGAGGCGTCCTCGTAAGCTGCTCCTGCTCTCATCATATGAGCGAAGCTCATCTGCTGGAACTTATTGCCTCGGCCGCTCTCGATTGCGGTAAACAACTTCGCGTTCTCGAGCGGCGTACCCAATCGCAAGATCATCCCATCCTGCTGACGGTTCCCGAAACGCACTATCTGAAATGTTTGATTTTCGAAGTTGTCTAGACTAGCCAAAGATACTCATGATTGACCTTACGCCCTTGTATCCGAAACCTGAAAGTGAGCCGGAAGCGTGAGCGCCCTAAATTGGAAGACTGAACCCTGCCGGGCTGAGGTCGCTTACGCTCCCTGGCTCCGTTTCAGAAAAACGACCCCATGAAACTTGAACCGTATTCCGGGACATATGACGCAAAATTTGTGAGGACAAGTTCTCAGATCTGGGTTTAGGACTCCAGGGGTGCTCCTTATCGAGGCGTCAACACCCCTCCGCGTCGCCTGTTCACAATGCGGATGGCGGCAAATGTGACGATCAGGAAGCCAGCGATGAGGCCGATCACCGCCCAATCCCCGCCCATCCATTCATATCCGAGCCCTTCTCCGATCCAGAAGACTCCAAAGGCGGATAGCAGAATGCCCACTGATAGTTTCAGCGTGTTTTCAGGAATGCGCGCGAGCGGCTTATGAAGTAAGATTCCAAGGGCTACGACAAGCAGTCCCGCGGCAAGCGCGCCGGCGCTGGCGGGCAGAAGCACGCGACCCGCAGCTCCGACCGCGACTACAATGAACACTACCTCTACGCCTTCGATGAAAACTGCCTTAAGGCTCGCAAGGAATGCTACCGGGTCGAGTGCGCGACCTAATGAGGCTGAGGTTTGCGTCAACGACCGCACTTCGCGCGCAAATATTTTCTCTTCATCGTGCAGGGCCAGCACTCCGGCTGCCCGCAAAATCGCTTTCCGCAGCCAGCGCGTGCCGAACAGCAGAAGCAGAACGCCGATGACGACCTGCAAGCCGTGTAGGGGAATCAGCGCGAGGCTCGGACCCAAAGCAGCGACCAGAACGCCCAAAAGGATAGCGCCGGCCAGTGCGCCGAGCAGGGAGGAGCGCCATCCGCGCGTAATCCCTACGGCTAAAACGATTGTCAGGGCCTCCACAAATTCGACCAGCGAGGCCAGAAAGGCTGCCAATACCGCCGATGCGCTATGAGTCCAGTTCACGGGCTTACTTGTACGATTGTCGGACACCGTCGTGCACGGCCTGATTCAGGAATTTTTTTTACGTCCCGCCCGGAAAATCCACCTCGTGTACTGTTTCATAGGCACCTAGCATGCGAGACGCCAGGCCACGAGAGAGTTCCCCCAACCCCAAGTGCAACTCCCACAAAGCTCTCTTGTGGCCCTCGCTAGCCAGGGGGCTGCTCTGCGCGTTAGAGTGAGTGACAAACATGCAATCGGGTGACGTGATTGCCCTTCGGGTCGCCGGGTGGGGCACGGAGTACTTGGAAGATACCTCTCATCGCCGGCTCGTCCTGGAATACTATGACCGCGAGCAACTTCCTCTTCGACGGTACCTGCTGTGCTTAGGAGTCGATCAGGAAAACTGCCGTGAAATCCTTCAGGAGACTTTCCTGCGGTTACACCAGCACCTTCTGGCCGGAGGAGATCAAACCAATCTGCGGGCCTGGCTTTTCCGGGTCGCGCACAACCTGGCGCGCAACAGCCAGACTGCTTTTCATGCCAGCAGGACCGGTCCGCTGGCTGATGCCATGACAGCCGGCGAACTTGCATCCGGCGGGGCGTCCGTTGAGGATGAGCTCCTGGCGAAAGAGCGTACGGTTCGCTTACATCGCGCCATGCAGGAATTGAGTGCGGCCCAGCGCGAGTGCCTGGTGCTAAGGTCGCAAGGGCTGAAGTACCGCGAGATCGCCGGCGTGTTGAACCTCTCCACATCGACCGTCGGCGAAAACATCCAGCGCGGGCTGGAACGATTAAAGGACGTGCTA
Source organism: Bryobacteraceae bacterium (assembly GCA_025980435.1). GTDB lineage: Bacteria > Acidobacteriota > Terriglobia > Bryobacterales > Bryobacteraceae > Bog-105. Next base: position 12,774 of record JAICXK010000028.1, on the reverse strand, counting down.
TGAATGTGCCCGATCATCTGACGGACGATCTGCTGGTCAGGGCTTTCGACGACGAGCTTTCTGACCGTGAGGAGATTTTGGTCAACGCGCACTTGCCCGGTTGCGAAGGCTGCAGGCAACGCTACGGCGCAGTGCGCCAGCTATCCGGGCGTATTGAATCGGTTATCGCCGCCGGTGTGCCCGATGCTCTTCCAAACGATCGTGATGCGCTGGTGGAAAGACTGGAGGCGGCGCATGTGCGCCCTGCGCCTCTTCCCGTTGGTCGCAGCGCGCTCAGATCGTTTCGCTGGATCGGCCCAATCGCGGCGGCGGTCTTGCTGGCGTTGCTCTTTGTTCCGCGCCTGGCTCGTCTCTTAAGCGAGAATCCAACTACCGCATCGCAGGACCGGCCGAGCGCCACTTTCGAGGTGGATGGAGAAACCTTTATTCCGCTGCCGTATTCGAATCCGGACCTGCCAATGAGTGCGCCTCATATTGTTGAAATGCAGGTACCGGTGGCATCGCTAGCGAGCGCGGGAGTGATGTTTGAACCAGTCTCAAACGAAGCAATGGCATCCGACCGGTCCGTGCTGGCGGACGTTCTGGTGGGATTGGATGGCCAGCCGCTCGGCGTTCACGTATTGAGCGTGGAGTGAGGCCGTCGTGAATTTTGGGAGGGTTGCCAAATCAGGAGAGAAGACATGAAGAGAATCAGGTTATTCGCTTTGCTCGCGCTGGGCGGCGGCATCGTGTGCGCCCAGGCGCCGGGTCCGCCGCCGGGCGGCCCACTACCGCTCGCAAGAGAAGGCATGGGTCCGATGGGATTCGGCATCGCCGGTCCCCATTGGAAAGTAGTGACCGGCGCCCCGTATTCCGCGGACGTAAGTAACTCGCTGGTCCAGATGCTGGCCGATGGCAACACGATCCATAGGACGACCACCGGCAAAGCGGCACGAGACAACCAGGGCCGCACGTATTTGCAGGAAACGATCACGGAAGGACCGCTTGCACGAAACGGGCCGACCACTCTGACGTTCCTCACGGACCCGGTCGCCGGCTACAGCTATGAATTGAATGCAAATACGAAAACGGCGAGCCGACGGCCTTTCAAGGCGCGCGGTGCGAACGGCAAGCGGCCGCCCAATGCGGAATTTCGTCCCCGGCAGGACTCTGCGGATGCAATTACCGCCGACCTCGGTACCGAGAATGTGGGTGGCGTGAATGCGCGGGGCAAGAGCATCACGCGCACGATTCCTGCCGGCGCGATCGGGAATGCACAGCCGATCGTTTCTAAGAGCGAGGTCTGGTATTCGCCCGACCTGCAGATTGTCGTGCTCTCAAAGCGCAACGACCCGCGTATCGGTGAATCGACCTACACTGTCAGCAATATCGTGCGAACTGCGCCGGATGCGTCCTTGTTCCAGATTCCGTCCGACTACACGGTGCACGATGGCTTCCGTGCAAGGTTTGGTCCGGGCCGCGATCGCCCGGAACCGAAGCCATAATAACGAGTATCAATTCCGCTCTGTAGTAAGATCCTCCTGAAACATCATTCAGGAGGATCTTTTTGCGCAAGCGCTTGTGTGGTTTTAGTGCCATCTTAGTTCTGTGTGCGTCGGCAGCCTGGTCCGGTCCCTTAGCGCCCTCGCATCTCCGTTGCGAATATCTTGAAAATCCCGTGGCGGTGGACGTTACTGTTCCACGCTTCGCCTGGATACTGAATCACACCGATCGCGCTCAGCTCCAAACCGCATATCAAATACAAGTAAGCCGCGACCTGAACTTTCAAAGAGATAACGTCTGGGACTCTGGCGAAGTAAAGAGCACCGATTCCATACAGGCGGAGTATGGCGGCAAGCCGCTCCAATCCGATACGCAGTATTTCTGGCGGGTCCGCTTTCGGGATACGGGAGGCGCGCAAAGTCCCTGGAGCGCAACCGCTAGCTTCACTACAGGACTGCTTCAGCCATCTGACTGGCATGCCAAATGGATTACGGGCGGCAATCTGCTGCGCGCCTCGATTGATGTGAAGCGGCCGGTCAAGCGAGCGCGCGTCTTCGTCGCGGCTGCCGGATATTACGAACTTCACATCGACGGCGCGCGGATCGGCAATCATGTGCTTGATCCGGCGTGGACCGACTACTCGAAGCGCATTCTGTATTCGACGTATGACATAACGCATTCTTTCCACCCGGGCGGGAACCGGATTGAGGTGCTACTCGGCCGCGCCTGGTACTCCAAGAGCTTCAACCAAGAGCCGAAACTCATCCTGCAGCTCCAGGGCGAGTACGACAACGGCAAGCCATTTCTGTTTACCTCCGACGAAAACTGGCACGCTTTCAAAAGCCCTGTCGTGATGGATGACATCTACAACGGCGAGACCTACGATGCACGTCTGGAATCGCCATCGGACAAAGCGGGAGTACCCGTAAAAGTTGTGGAAATGCCGGGCGTAGTGCTGTCCTCGCAGATGATGCCGGCGATCGAGGAGGTGGACACACTGGTTCCTCACAAGCTGACGGAATCCTCACCCGGCATGTACGTCTATGATTTCGAGCAGAACTTCAGCGGCTGGGCGCGGATCAAGGTTCGCGGCGCAGCCGGCACGCGCGTGCAGATTCGCTATGCCGAGCTTGCGAATCCGGACGGCTCCATCATGGTGGACAACCTGCGCACCGCGCGCTCCACAGATACCTACATCCTGCGCGGCGATCCGAACGGCGAAGAATATGAAGCGCACTTCACGTATCATGGCTTCCGCTATATCGAACTGAGCGGAATGCCCGAGGTTCCGACGCTTGATACCGTTCGCGGCATCGAGGTACACACCGCGGTGGACACGATCGGCAATTTCGTCTCTTCCGACCGCATGCTCAATGGCATGCAGCACATGTTCGTATGGAGCATCAAGACGAATCTCGCCAGCGTTCCGACCGATTGCGATCAGCGCGACGAACGCCTCGGCTGGATGGGCGATGCGCATCTCTCCGCCGAGACCGCGATTCTGAACTTCGATATGGCGGCATTTTATACGAATTTTATGCGCGACATCCACGATGCGCAGGGCAGCGAGGGCGAAGTGCCGAATATTGTGCCGTATGTCACTCGCTTCAACCGGAGCCGTGTTGGAGACCCGTCCTGGGGGTTGGCATATCCGCTCATTGCCGAGTACATGTATGAGAACTATGGCGATAAGCGGATCCTTGCGGAACACTATGACGGTTTGAAAGCATGGGCTGAATTTCTGCATCGCCACGCGCCCGACGGCATTGTCAATTACTCCTATTTCGGAGATTGGGTGGCGATTGATCCCACGCCCAAACTGCTTGCCGCGACGTGGGCCTATATCAAGGCACTCGACGTGGTCGCGATGGCGGCGGACGTTCTGGGTAAAGCTGATGATGCACAGCAGTATAAGGCGCTTGCCGCGAACGTGCGGGACTGCTTCAATCGCAAGTACCGGAACGGCGAAGGTGTGTACGGGACCGGTTCGCAGACTGCCCAAGTGCTCGCCTTAGACGCGCACGTGATGCCGGGAAAGGACGAAGGCGGAACTATGTCGCACCTGCTGGACGATTTGAATTACTACCACAATGTCCACCTCACAACCGGAATTTTGGGGACAAAGTACCTGTTTCCCGTGCTCGCCTCGCGCGGTCACTCGGACCTGGCCTATGAGGTCCTGACCCAGCCTGATTATCCTGGCTACGGCTTTATGCTCGCGCATGGGGCGACGACCCTGTGGGAACTCTGGCAGGAGCGCACCGGCCCGGAGATGAACTCGCATAATCACCACATGTTTGCCAGCGCGGGCGCGTTCCTTTTCAACATCCTCGCGGGCATCAATCGCGGCGCAGGCACGGCATACACAAACATCCGTATTGAACCGCAACTCGTCCACGGCTTGAACTGGGCCTCGGCGTCGACCGAAACCATTCATGGCGCCGTATCAAGCTCCTGGAAAAGAATTGGATCGGGCTATGAACTGAAGCTAAGCATCCCGGTTGGGACGACTGCTTCCGTGCATCTTCCACTGCTGAAGCTGGCTGATCCGGAAATTACAGAAAGCGGCAAGGCCGTTTTTGTGGCCGGCAAGCCGCAGACCGGATTGGCCGGGATCACGTCGATAAGAACCCTGCACGATAACGTCGTTTGCGAGATCGGGTCCGGCACGTACGTGTTCCGGGCGGGGGAACGCGATTAGCTCTGAGTTAGCGAGCCGCGCTCATCCGTCTCACCCAGCGCAGATATTGCCATAGCGAGCGGCGCTCAGACCAGATGAAACGAAAAAACGATTCACGCGTAATCGACTCGGCCGGAATTCCCGAGTAGGTTTCGATTCTCCACCGCAAATAGGGCGAATTCCACGGCTGCAAGCGATAACCGCGCGTCGCCACCCAAAGGAATCGCAGCATCAGGGCCGCGGAGCAGGGCCACCCGGCGCGGCGGAAGCGGTGCTCACTTGGCTTGGCTGATTCACATCCGGAGTAGCATAATAGCCGGAGCGGGTGCGCACGACCGGCCGGCCCGGCGCATTCACGGTGACTTTGATCTGCCGGTAACTCCCATCCAGTTGCTGAATGGAGGGGCTGTAGGCGATCGTGTACTGGCTGCGAATGTCGCGCGCAATCTCTACCGCGAGCGCCTGTACTTCGGACACTTCTTTCGGATAGAAGGCCAATCCGCCGGTTGCCGAAGTCAGTTCCTTCAGGGCGCGGCGGGCCTTGGTCGCTTCGTGCTTCTCTTCTTCGGTGAAGAGGCCAATGGCGTAGACCAGGGTGTCGCTCTGATTCGAACGGGCGACTACCTTTTCCAGCGATATGTTGCTGGCATTGTCGTTTCCGTCCGTGATGACCATCAAAACCTTCTTGTCCTTCTTGGCTTTGGCCTTCATATAGTCGAGCGACATGCTGATGGCATCGCGCATTGCGGTGCCGCCGCGCGAATCGATGCGGGCCAATCCCTGCTCCATTTTGTGCATGTTATTTGTGAAAGGCACATCCAGATAAGCGTCATCGTTGAAATTGACGATGAACACTTCATCCTGCGGATTCGATTCGCGGACCATGGCGAGCGAGGCAGCCTCAACCCGGCTTCGCTTAGTGGACATGCTGCCGCTGTCGTCGATGATAATGCCTAGCGAGACCGGAACGTCCTCGCGCCGGAAGATCTTCACCTGCTGCGGTTCCCCGTTCTCGTAAACCTTGAACGCATCCTTCTTAAGGTTTGTCAGCAGCTTGCCTTTATGGTCGGTAACGCTGGCATGCAGCACAACCAGCCGCGTATCCGCCCTAAACTGGGCCGAAGCGATGGTACAGAAAAGGCTCGCCAGCAGAGCGGCTGCCAAGCTGCTCGGCACAAGACCTCTGTAGAAGCCTTCAGTTGGTTGGCGCATAGTATCCCAAGCGGAAATAAGCTTTGAGTGGAGGAAGCCCGCGCGGTTGGTTCAGTTTCACTTGAACTCGCCTGTATTTCCCATCCCGCTCCTGATTCTTTGGCGTGTAGCCGAGGATATATTCGTTGCGGAGTTCAACACCTATTTTCGCGGCGATGTCCGGCAGTTCGGCTATGTTCTCTACAGCATATTCGCGCCCGCCGGTCTGCTCTGCCAATTCATTCAGCAGCCCCGGTCCCGCCGCTTCCTCGGGAGTTCGCCCCCGGTTTCCCATCGATTCGAAAATTCCGATTGCGAAGATCTGGACATCGGCTTCGCGAACCGCATTCTTTATCTCGGTTTCCGTGTACCGGCTGCTGTTGTCGCCGCCATCGGAAATAATCAGCAGCGCCTTGCGCGGATTGTGCGCCTTCTTCATCTCGTGCATCGCCAAATACACACTGTCGAGGAGCGCCGTTCTCCCCTTGGATTGCGTGAATGTCAACGTGCTCTGCAGCTTGTCCGTATCCGTGGTAAACGGAACGGCCAGGGTGGGCCGGTCATTAAACTGCACCAAAAAAAATTCGTCGGCCGGGTTCGCGGTCTTGAAAAACTCGGCTGCCGCTTGACGGGATTTCTGCAGTTTCGCTCCCATACTGCCGCTGGTATCGAATACCAGACCGATGGAGATGGGTGCGTCCTCGCTTGAAAACTGGGTAATGTTTTGCTCTACCTTGTCTTCAAACAGCCGGAAGTGCTGCTTCTCAAGACCAGTGACAAACCGGTTCAGAGGATCGGTGACTGTTACATTGATCAGCACCAACTGCTTCTCTACACGGATATCGACCGGGCGGGAATCAGGCTTGGCGGCCTTAGCCGGCTTTCTGGATTCAATATTTACCGGCTCGCCGGGAGCTATCGAGGGTTTCGCAGCTTGCGGGGTATCGTCCGGTCCCCGCTGAAAATAGCCGAATCCGGCCGCCGGACCAAGGAACAGGCAGAAGAGCGCGGTTGCCGTTCTGAGCAGCCAGCGATAAGGGCTACGATCAACTCGGACGGCGGTTACAGAAATGCGAGACAGAGTGCGCGTCCGCATGTAAAGTGATGCTTTCTGACCTCGATCATAGCATCGCTAGATAGCGTCACCGGGCCACGCCCTGCAAGTGATTAAAGCTTATGATGGCATTGAATACCAGGGCATAGCTGCCGACGGTTTCACCCCGGTAAATGGGGTTGTTGGCAAACAGCAGCACATTCCCGCGGCCGAGGTGGGCGTCCACAATGACCCCAAACTCCGCGACGGAGCCGCCGTTCTCCAGCAGGCCGGAAAGTAGAAGATCCTTCTGAGGAGCGTACCGAAGGACGACATCAGGCCGGTAAGCAATGGGTATCAAGTAGGGGTTGTTGCGCTCCTGCTCCTCATTCAATGGCGTAGGCTGCCATGGCTTCGGCGACGGCAGCGGCTGCGCTTTTTCAACCGGGCGCCCTTCCGGCACGTCTTCGTCCTCAGGACCGCCCCTTCCCGTAGGCCGCTTGTATTCCTTCTGCGTTAATACGTGATGGTTCGTAATCAGGTCACTAACCGTAAAGGCCATTCCATCCTCGCTGTAAACAGCCAGATCAGAATCATAGCCGTACGCTACCGGCTGCGTTTTGTCCACCCGCACCGCCTTCAACACGCTGCCGGCGACTTTGGCGTTCTTTCGCGGAGCGATGAACACTCCCGGCGCGAGCCCTTCTTCGATCGCAAACTGAGCCGTGTCTTCAGCGGTAATCAGCAGGCCGCCCGCTTCGACGAAGTCTTTCAGGTGCTGAACACCGGAAAAGCCGAGTCCGGGCCGCATGTCATCTGTCGCATCCAGCTTGCCCAGATTGGGTGTAAGAGAGGTTGTCTGCCAAGGCAGAGCATTTCCCCACATCGGAATGCCGCTGACGATCTGCTCAGTCGAGGCATGCGCGACTGGCGCGAAAATGATTACATCGTACCTGGAGCGCAGGTTGGCTTCATGCGCTACCGTCTGCGTGCTGATGTAATGGTAGGGGATGTGTAGCTTATCAAAAGCCATGCGCCACCAGCCCTCTGTTTGCGTATAGAGCCAGGTGTGCATGAAGGCGATGCGCGGAGCCGCAGCCGGGTGGGTATGAACGTCCGGAAGCGCGGCCAGCGAGATTGCTGCCAGAGTGAGCTCCCTTAGCACGGATTTCAATCTCTCGCCATCTACGCTCCGGATCAGGAGAGAGCCGTGCTGGAAGTGATACCCACCGCCTTCGAAGCTTTCCTCCGCAATCGAGATATCGGCGCCTTTGAGCGCATAGACCAGGGCAGCGAGACTTACTTGCCCGGAGTTGTGTATCGCATAAACTGGGCCGGAGCCGGCAACCGCGCCGCCGATCTGATTCAGGTCTGCGACTTTCTCCATTTTTGCGGAAAGGATTGCGCGATCCGTCACTCGGAAATTCTTCGCATTGAACAGGTCGCCAAACGACCACCCGGTATCGTCATACGGATGTTTCTGCGGATCTTCCGGCGACCAGTACTGGCGATCCAAAAGAGCATCGGCCACTCGCGAGAAGGGCTGGTCCATGCGGATGATGAAGCTTCCGGCTGGAAAGGTTTGCGTTCGCGGCGCCGGAGTAGGAGCGGGCTTATCATCCGCTGCTGCCGGCGGATGCGCTGGAGGCGGTATTGTGACAGCCACGGCTTCGTCCAGGCGATGAATTTCAACATGCTGGGCGGTGAGTACCTTCAGAAGCTGCACTTGCCTGTTCAAAGCTCCTGCGTCCGCGGAGAGGACATAAGCGGCGGGCCCCGCATCCTGCGGCTTCTGGATCGAGCGCTTGCTCTTCCTGTAGTAGTCCGCGAGAAACCTTCTGCTGTTTTGGGCGAAGTAGGAAAGAGTAGATAGCAGCGCCGTCTCTTCGTAGTTGTTGTTATCGCGCTGGGACCACAGCACGGTGGGGTACGGCGGGTTCGGACGATACCAAGTCCGCGAGTATTCGTCAGGAGAAAGAATGCGCTTTTCGGTATCGGCTCCGCCGTTGCCGAATGTCTCATACAGGCGGCTGATCCCGTTATGCAGGCCGGCCAGAAACATCAGATAGCCGGGACTCCAGGTATCGAAGTCTCCGTGCGTGAAAGCGCCCGGCATGCCGAAGCTTTGCATTTTCTGCATATTGTCGGAGGCCAGAGCCGACCACTCGTCTGTCAGAATCGGATCGATCCAGGCGTTGTAGGGCCCGTCGCCCACCGTATTGTCATAGAGGAACGGAACCGACTCGTGCAGATCATGCAGCACCTGCGCGTGCCATCGCAGATACGTATTCAGGACGTTATTGGTGAGATTAAGCGTCATCGCCATCGCATCGCGATTGTTATCGTGAGCAACGTAGTGCCCCCAGTAGACGAGGCGCGGCCAGTTCTTCCCGGGGTGGGCCTTGTGCCATTTGTAGATGTCCACCATACGGTCCCGGCCATCCACCTCGACGACTGGCGTGATCAGCGTGATCATGTGCGTGCGGATGTACTGGATGTACGGAGCATCATCGACCGCGAGCCGGTACGCCAGTTCCATGAGCGCCGTTGGAGCGCCGGTCTCAGGCGAATGGATGGTTCCGGTGATGTAGTACACCGGAAAAGATCCGGCAACCAGGGTTTCTGCTCTAGCATCGTTCATTCCGATCAGGCGGGGATCAGCAAGTTTGGCCAGGCGTGCATCATTCTCTTTGGCTTTCACCAGCAGCGATTCATCGGCAACGGCCACCGCGATCATCTCTCTTCCTTCTTCCGTGTGCCCGATGGTGAAAACCTTCACGCGCGGGCTGCTTGCGGCAAGCAGGCGGAAATAGCGGTACACGTCTTCGGCATAGGGCAGCATATCGGGAGCGCCGGCGACATCGCCCAGCACCTTCGCCGGCGTCGGCGCCGACTCCGATGCCGGCAGATAATCGGTCAGCGGCGAATTGAGGGCGGCTGCGGTCGTGTATTTCCGGATGCGCTGCGTGTACCAGTCGTCCAAAGGCTGTTTCCGGTCGCGCGCAAACTGCGAGGCCATATCTGCCTGAGCTTGGATGTGCGGAACAAGGATGGCGAAGGCGGCAACGCAGGGCAGGAATCGGAGTCGCTTCATAGTCTTGGAAGATGCTTAGTGTACAGCACGGGTGCACTTCTCCGCGATCATTTCGCCGATGGGAATAGCCGAAGTTGCGGCCGGCGATGGCGCGTTACAAACATGGAGCATACGGTCTGTCTGGAAAAACAGAAAGTCGTGCACCAGTGCGCCATCCCGCAGAACCGCCTGCGCGCGGATTCCCGCCTTCTCGGGGAGCAGATCGGCAAGTGTGAGGCTCGGGCAATATTTTCGGCATTGGTCCAGGTATCCGGGTTTCCACAGCGAATTGCGCATCTCTATGAGTCCGGATTTCAGATGCGCTGCAATCGTTTTCCAAAAGCCTGGAAAGGCGCAGTACTCGGCGACATCGCTAATAGAGAATGAAAATTTCGGGTAGCCCTCGCGGGCGAACCCGAGCACCGCATTGGGACCGACCGTAACGCCGCCGTCGATCATACGCGTGAGATGCACGCCGAGGAAAGGCAGGTCGGGATCGGGAATCGGGTAGATCAGATGCCGCACGATATCGTTCCTGTTCGGCGGGAGCCTGTAGTACTCACCACGAAATGGAACAATCTGGTGGCCGGTTTCGATGCCGGCCAGCTTGGCGAGCCGGTCAGATTGAAGACCGGCGCACACGATCAGTTGCTTCGCGCTCCACTTTCGCTCTCCGGCGCTGATGGTAACTTCCTCCGCAGTTTCGCGGATACCAGTGACTTTGACGCCAAGTTCGATCTTTGCTCCCGACGACGAGACGATCCGGCCCATGGTCTCGCACACCAGCTTGTAATCGACGATGCCGGTCGAGGGGACGAACAGGGCGCCGGCGCCCACAATGTTCGGTTCCCGCCGCTTCAACTCCGAAGCGTCTAGCCGCTCGACCTCGATGCGGTTCTTCCCCGCTCTCTCGAACAGCGCGTCCATGCGCTGCTCCTCCAGCGGGTTTGTCGCGACCAGCAGCTTTCCGCAGACTTCGAACGGAATTCCATGCTGCCGGCAGAAGGTCTTGGTTGCGAGCGCGCCGCGGCGGCATAACTCAGCCTTCAGGCTTCCCGGTGCGTAATAAATTCCAGAATGAATGACTCCGCTGTTGTGTCCGGTCTGATGTCTGGCGAGGCCATCTTCCTTTTCGAGAATGACCAGACTCGAGCCGGGCTGCGCTTCCGAGAGCGCCAGGGCGGTGGCAATGCCGACGATGCCTCCGCCAATTACGCAGTAATCAAAGATCAACGCAAGAATCTTACCAAGGAGTTGACACGGGCCAAGTCGCTTACACTATGTGCATCACTGCGCGGCGAATTGCATCGGTGGTGACTCCATACACCAGGTGCGAGGCCCAGGCGGACGCATGGGTCGAAGCCGGACTCTGTACGGACGGCTTGGATAGGCCCAGCGCCGGGACCGCGGCCTCATCGGCGACGAGCCAGAGGGCTGTTCCGAAAGTCAGGCCGAAACCGGTGGTAGTGGCAGGCGCGAACTCCGCCACGGCTCCGTAAACCGCGCCGCTGACTGCCCCCATCGCGTAATGCGCAGCCTGACCCGCTGGTTTCTTTTCAGCAGGCGTCAGTTCATGGTCGAATGCGGCCCTGGAAACGCGTTCCGCGGCTTTCACCGTGGCAGGCTCCTCCTGGTGCTGCTGTGAGCCCTGATTGCCGTTGCCCGAACGAGATTGACTGCTCTGGGCCTTGCTCAAGAGCTCCTGAAACTGATCCATTGCCCAGGAAGCGGCCACGCCGCCGGCAAGCCCGGCAGCCATACCTTTCCACACGCTGCGGGATGTATGCATCAGATCCTCCACACAACTAGACGCTCGCGACCAAACTCTGTAAAGCTGGCAAACCTATCAGATAAGCTCATTGCGTGCAGACCTTGTCTCCCGATCCACTCTCCCGCCGCTCTTTTGTTACGGCGGTATCCAGCCTTGTCATCGCCCCGGCGCTGGCGGGCGCACGTCAAGTCGGCGGGTCAAGCCGGCCCATCCTCGCCTGCGTCGGCACGTACAGTTCACCGCAAGGACCCGAGGGCAGCAAAGGCCGCGGTCAGGGCATTTATGTTTTCGAAATGAATCCTACAACGGGAGCGCTCTCCCAGCGCGAGGTCTTCGCCGATGCCTCCAATCCGTCCTGGCTCGCTTTGGACCCTTCGCGAACGCATCTGTATGCGGCAAACGAGACGGCTACTTTCAACGGTACACACTCCGGTTCCGTCAGCGCCATTTCGGTTGACCGCGCGAACGGCCATTTGAAACTGCTGAACACGGTCAGCTCAGAGGGCGCCGGACCCGCTCACCTCAGCATTCATCCATCCGGCAAGTTTGTCCTGGTCGCCAATTACGCCGGAGGCACAATCGCCGTGCTCCCCATCGGTTCAGATGGCAAACTCGGAGCGCCAACGGACGTCAAGACCGATCATGGACCAGTGGGCTCTGCTCAGGCGGCAAGCGGACCTCCAGGAAGCTTCGCCATCAGCGGTCACGATCACCCGCACGCCCACATGATCCACGCTGACCCGTCCGGGCGCTTTGTGCTCTCCACCGATTTAGGACTGGATCGAATCTATGTCTGGAAGTTCGATACCGCTTCCGGCAAGCTGTCCCCGAACGATCCTCCATTCGTTTCCCTGCCGTCAGGAGATGGCCCGCGCCACTTCGTCTTTCATCCCAACGCCCGCTGGGTCTACTTATTGCAGGAAGAAAGCTCAACCCTGGTCACATTCGATTGGAACGCTAGCCAAGGAACGCTCCATCCGAAACAGACTGTGTCCACTTTGCCGAAGGGATTCGCCGGCACAAACTTCACTTCGGAGTTGCTGATCTCGTCCGACGCAAAGTTCCTTTACGCCGCGAACCGGCTGCATGACAGTATCGCTTTCTTCTCCATCGGGCCGTCGGGAACGTTAACCTACATAGGCGAGGAATGGACCCGCGGCGATTACCCTCGCAGCTTCAACATCGACCCAGCCGGCCGATTTCTCTATTCGTGCAATCAGAGGAGCGATGCCGTCACGTGTTTCCGCGTCAACCGCGCAACGGGACGCCTCACGTTTACGGGACAATACACTCCGGTCGGGACGCCGGCGATTATCGTGTTCTTGAGTTGAGTCACGCCCGAATGCCGAAAACCCGTTCCGTATACCTGCGGCTGAGGCGCAGATCTTCTCCGAGCGGCCGCGTAACCACCGTGTCTTCTCGATACGCCAGTTCTACGACCACCAACGGTTTCACCTCTTCCCTGTTCAGAAATTCAGCGATTTTGCGGTAATCGATGTCGCCGCCTTCTACCGATTCCAGCCAAAGCTTGTTCTTTGAGTTGC
>JAICXK010000270.1 GCA_025980435.1 Bryobacteraceae bacterium | reverse complement strand
GGTCTTCATGCGCACCCGAAACCCGTGGGTCTTTGCCCGGTGGCGATTATTCGGCTGAAACGTACGTTTTGGCATTACGGATCCTTACTCTAATTGTATGTGGGAGCGGAAACTGGTTGTACTGGCCGGAACGCCGAAGTCTCAATCGGAAAGAGCACGAAGGCGCACTACTGCTAATCCACTGAACCCAAACCTCAAGTATACGGCGGCCCGGAAAGGGGTGTCAAACGCACCGACGGAAACGGATGAAGAAAGGAAGCGGTTTATACGGAGGATTGAACCGCTCCCTAGCGGCTACGGCCAGCTCTCGCTGAGCCGACCGTAATTTGCATTTTTAATGAGTGTATAACAATTCAGATAAGCGCTGGATAAAACTTCGACTTCTCTTTACCTGCCAGTACCGGATCCGCAGCCAGAACACCCATTTGGGTGGGGCTTTGTTATAGAATACCGAAGCATTAGCGCCATGCTGAGTTTTCTAAGGATCTCTTTGTGCCTGACGGCCGTGATGACGGGTATCGTACAGGCGCAAACCGGACAGACTCCCCAAGCCCCGCCCACCGGACAGGAGCCGAGCTTTAAGGCCGGAGGCGAGGAAGTGGTTCTGGACGTAGTGGTGCGCGACAAGAAGAATCGCGCCGTGGACGATCTGAAAGCGGCTGATTTCGAAATATTGGATAACGGTCAAAAGCGAGCGATCAAATCGTTTCGGCTGGTACAAGGTAACGAAGCAGTCAGTTCGGCTGGCGAGAAAACCCCGCTGGATCCGATGCGCCAGGTGCGGCTGCTTACACTCATTTTCGATGGATTGGATAATGACGGCCGGCGGCTCTCGCGCGATGCGGGAGTGAGTCTGCTAAAGAACGAATTGCAGCCAAATGTCTACATCTCGGTGATGGCGATCGATCACACGCTGGAGGCCATTCAGCCGTTTACGAACGATCGGGATCTGCTCAAAAAAGCCATCGAGCGAGCCACCGGCGGATCTTCGAATTTTGCCTCCGATACGGCGCGTGTGAGAGCGCAGTTGCAGCAAATGCTTGGGCCCAATCAAGCCGGGCAGGGCCTGGCGGATCAGGCGAACTCGCAATCCGGCGGAGGTTCCGGACAGAGCGGGCCGGCGGGCGCTGCGAACGGACCTGCGGCCGCGAACGCCGCGATGGCACAGATGATGCTGCGTATGCTGCAGAGCAAAATACAAGATGAAGCGACCGATCAGGGGCGCGCGAAAATTGTGGCTCTGCTGGAGTGCGTGAGACAACAGTACAGCCTTCCGGGGCGGAAGACAATTCTGTACTTCAGTCCGGGCTTCCAGATTCCACAGGGAATGGAAGAGCCGTTCAAGTCGGTGATCAGCATCGCCAACCGGTCGAACGTGAGCTTCTATGCGCTGGATGCGCGCGGGCTGAGCGTGAGCGGACAGAACGAGTCATCGAACGCGCAGCTTAAGGACGCAATGAGCGCCTCGGCGGAGAATATGCATCGCGGAAATGTGAGCACAAGCAATGCCCAGGCGGCGGATATGGCCATCGAGGCCGGGCGGGCGAACGTTCAAAACACGCTGGCGATCCTGGCGGATTCCACCGGCGGATTCCTGATTGCGAACACCAACGATTTCACCGGCAGATTGAAAAGGCTTACAGAGGATATCGAGACGTACTACGAAATCAGCTACGATCCGCAAATTCAGAACTACGATGGATCGTTTCGCAAGGTGAGCGTGCGAACGGATCGGCCGAACATGCGTATTCAATCGCGATCGGGTTATTTTGCGCTCCCGCCATCCATGCGGGGACAGGCGGTTCTGAGCGCTTACGAAGTGCCGCTTCTGAAGGCGCTGGGTTCCTCACCGCTTCCGCATTCGTTTGGATTCCAAGCGGCAGGTCTGCACTTCGAAGGCCCCAATCACACCTCCACCTGCGTCTTGGTGATCGATATACCGATCGGAAATTTGACCCTGCGGCAGGATCAGGCCGCGAATCAATACGATGGGAAATTCGCCTATGTTGCCCTCGTCAAGGATGGGCAGGGGCAGGTAGTGAAGAAGTTCCACAACGAGATTCCTCTAAAGCTGGATCCGAACAAAGTGGAGGCGGTGAAGGCCTCCAGCCATTTCATCGACGTACAGCATTTCGATCTTCCTCCCGGGCGCTACACTCTGGATTCGGCTGTCCTTGACAGCGCCGGGGACAAGGTGAGCGCCCGGAAATCCGTGTTCATCATGCCGGAGATGAACGGGTCGCTGGCGATCAGCAGCGTGGCTCCGATTCGGGACATGAAGCCCAAAGGTGAAGCGCCGGCGGACGATCCATTCGTGATGGCGAATCAAATGGTTTCGCCGATGATCAATCCAACTGTCAAAAAGGCGGATACCAAGGGATTGCCTTTCTATGTCGTGATCTATCCGAGCAAGGCGAACGCCGACAAGCCAACACTAGAAATGGAGTTCAGCAAGGATGGCCAGGTGCTAGGCAGCGGCTCACCGCCCCTTGGGAGTCCGGACGCGCAGGGCAGAATCCAATATGTGGCGACGGTGCCCCTTGCCCAATTACCGGCAGGCGATTACCAGGTACGCTTCATCGCCAAACAGGGCACTCAAACATCGGACGAATCGGTCGCGTTCACGGTCGAGTAGAGCGGAAGCCACTTGCGAGCCTGCCTGCTTCTTCTGTTCTTGAGTAGCGGCTTCGCGCCGGTTCGTGTATACGATCAACCTTACCGCCCCCAGTTCCACTTCTCACCGCGCGAGCACTGGACCAACGATCCGAACGGGCTGATCTACTTTGAGGGCGAGTATCATCTCTTTTTCCAATACAACCCGTTCGGCGACCAGTGGGGGCACATGAGCTGGGGCCACGCGGCCAGCCGCGATCTCCTGCATTGGGAACAGCTCCCGGTGGCGATACCTGAGAGCGACGGCGTGATGATCTTCACCGGCAGCACGGTGATAGACGAGCGCAATACCAGCGGGTTCTGCAGCGGCGGCAAGCCATGTATGGTGGCGATCTATACGGGCCATACTCCCGCGCGGCCGGGCCATGCCGGGCTGCAGACGCAAAATCTGGCGTACAGCAATGACCGCGGCAGGACCTGGACAAAGTACAGCAGAAATCCGGTATTGGATCTTAAGCTGTCGGATTTTCGCGATCCCAAAGTGTTCTGGTCGAGGCAAACCCAAGAGTGGGTGATGGTGGTTTCGCTGCCCAACGACCACAAAGTGCGGTTCTATGGCTCCAGCAATCTGAAGGACTGGAAACTGCAGAGCGAGTTCGGTCCGGCGGGAGCGACGGGAGGCCAATGGGAGTGCCCGGAATTGTTTGAACTTCCCGTGGAAGGAGCCGGAAGCGAAACACGCTGGGTGCTGAAAGTAGGATTGAATCCGAGCGCTCTCCAAGGCGGTTCGGGCGAACAGTATTTCGTGGGGCGATTTGATGGCCGCGGCTTTAGAAACGACAATGCTTTTTCGACGACGCTATGGACGGACTACGGTAAGGATTGCTACTGCGCCCTGACGTTTAATCATCTGCCGCAGGGTGAACACCCGGTCATGATGGGCTGGATGGACAACTGGCAGTACGCAGCGAAACTGCCGACCAGCCCGTGGCGCGGGCAGATGACGTTCCCGAGAAGTTTATCGCTGCGCAAGACGCCGGAGGGGATTCGGCTCTTTCAGGAGCCGGTCAAGAATATTGCTCGACTGCAAGGGTCCGAGATCAAGACACCCGAAACGCACACATATCGACTGCGCTCGGAGATGCATCTGGGGACCGCTCAGGAGCTAGGCTGGCGCCTGCTATCCGATGCTTCCCATTACACGCTGATTGGCTACAATCGCCGAAATGCAAAATTGTTTGTCGATCGGACGCACTCGGGCCTGACCGGATTCAGCAAAGATTTCCCGGCGCGGGTAGAGGCTCCGCTGCACTTGACCGGAGATATTCTGCGGCTGGATGTTCTGGTGGATCGGTGCTCGGTGGAGGTTTTTGCGGACGGCGGTCGAGTGACAAGCACTAACCTGGTGTTCCCACCGGCAGGCGCAAACGGCGCCGAACCATACGCAAAGGGTGGAGCGGCAGGAGCGATAACGACAACCGTCAATGGTATTCGATCGGCCTGGCCGCGGTAGCTATTCTTTGCTGCGGTGGGAACTGGACGTTCCCGCCGATACGCCGAGCGCGCGGAGCTGCTGCAAAGCTTTTCGAGCATCGTCGGTGTGCGAGTAATTCTGAACCAGCACGCGAAACTCCTGCACGGCACGATTGCGCTGGTTCGATTTCAAAAGCGCCATCGCCTTCATGTAATGCGCGTCGGGTGTCTTCGGATTTTCCGGATACCGCTCCAGCACGGCGTCAAAAGCCTGGACGGCACCCGTATAATTCTGCCGGTTGTAATCGATCTCGCCAAGATAATACTGGGCGTTGGCCGCAAGCTCCGTGTTCGGGAAATAAGTGAGGTACTGCTGAAACTCGGAATACGCCAGGTCCGATTTCCCGGTTTGAAGGTCGCGTAAAGCTTCTGTATAACTCCGGTCGGCGCTCATGCCCTGGGGAGGCGTCACTCCCTGGCCGTTTGCAGGCGCTGCGCCCGGGGTACCGGGACCAGCGGGATTGCCCGTACCGGGAGCAGCCGGAGGATTCTGGATGATCTGCATCTGGTTCTTCAGATCGGTAATCTTCGCATCCATGCGCTCCAGGCGCGAGCTTAGATCGGCAATGGAATCTTTCAGAGCGCGCACATCGTCGCTCATGGACTCCACCCGGTTGTTCAAGCCGTTAACGGGCGCAAGGGATTTCGCAACATTATTGCCGACGGAATCCTGCAGAGTGGCAACCTGATCGGCGGTGCGCCGGGTATCGTTCTGCATAGCCGTTATCAGGCCGGTGAGCTGGCTAAGCTTTGAATCGACGTCGTTTTGGAGGGCATTGATCTTGTCCTCCAGATCCCGTTGCAACTGGACGAGATCTTTATTGACTGCGAAGGAAAAGCTCGAGCAGGTGAGCAGCAAGGCAGTGAGGCGCAGAAATTTCATGAACAAACTCCTCAACAGAAGGGGACGGACTTTACCCGTCCCCGTTCCAACTTGTTCCAGTTTAGTGAACGCGGAAATCAGGCTACTGGGCAGCCGAGAAGTGCGCGCGCCGGTTTCGGGCGTAGCACTCTTCGTTGGCCTCCGTGCACAGCGGCCGTTCCTTGCCGTAGCTGATGGTCTTCAGCTTGTCGGCGGGAACGCCGAGAGCCACCAGCGCATCCCTGGCGGACGATGCACGGCGATCGCCCAGGGCGAGGTTGTACTCGGCGGAACCGCGCTCGTCGCAATTACCCTCCACCATGACGATAAAGTTCGGGTCCATCGAGAAGATGGTCTTCAGGGCGCTGGCGTCCGCCTGAAGAATGGGCTGATCCACGGCGCGAATATCACTCTTGTCGTAATCGAAATGGATGTCCTGCACCTGGTGAGCGAGTATGTCCTGGATCGACGGGCCTGCCGGAGCAGCGACCGGCTGCGGCGGAGGAGGCGTACTAACCGTCACAATGGCATCGGCTTCGGCCGTTCCGCCCGGACCGGTTGCGGTCATGTGGTAGGTGGTTGTCGCGGTCGGGTAGACGGCACGGCGGCCGTTCGGGCTTACCTGTCCAATTCCCTGGTCGATCTGGACACTGGTTGAATCGTTAACCGACCAGCGCAGAGAAGAAGGCTGGCCACTATTGATCGTCGTCGGCTCGGCCGTGAAGTAATTAATCACCGGCCTGGCTGGTGCGGCGACCGGAGCCGGCGGGGGTGGCGGGGGCGGCGGCGGCGTCTTCTTGTGGCACGCGGCCGAAAAAACCAACATCAGCGCGGAGACGGACAGCAGCGACGCCCTGCGTTTAGTCATATCTGTAAGAAATCCCTCCCAGGATTTTATCTGCGAACCTCAAACTCTATCTATTTACTATTACTGCTCGGCATTTACCCATACGGGCTTT
Source organism: Bryobacteraceae bacterium (assembly GCA_025980435.1). Taxonomy (GTDB): domain Bacteria; phylum Acidobacteriota; class Terriglobia; order Bryobacterales; family Bryobacteraceae; genus Bog-105. The sequence continues at coordinate 1,008 of JAICXK010000270.1, read as the reverse complement.
TCATTATTGCCTTCAACCGTGAGTGGACGTTTGCCCGTCCCGTCGGCGTTCATTACCCAAACCTGCGAGCGGCCAGCGCGCTTCGAGGCGTATACAATATGAGCGCCATCGGGAGCCCAGCACGGGTTTTCATTGCGGCCCTCGTTGGCCGTAAGCTGGGTGACCTGCCGGGACGCAACATCCATCAAGAATATGTTGTAGTTTCCAGGCTCAAAACCTCTTGTCCAAGCGAATGCAATGTGCGAGCCATCCGGATTCCAGGCGGGATTGGTGGCTTCGCCGGTCCCGGCACTGAGGCGCTGAACGTTGGTACCTTCCAGGTTCATGTGATAGATCTGCGGAAGCCCGCTGCGGCCGGAGACGTCCACCAGATCCGTGCCGGTCTTCGGATTGATCTTGGCTTCCACCTCAATGGCGCCGGAGGACGTGATGCGGTGAAAGCCCCTGCCGTCAACATCTGCCATATAGAGCTGCGCCGGACCTCCTCCAGCCGTAGAAGAGAAAATGACACGCTTCGAGTCTGGAGTGAAACTTACAAAAGCGTTCATGGAGGCGCGTTGATTATAAAACGGCAATTTGCGTCCGGTGTCAAGAGAAAACATTTGAATGGCAGGATAACCGGCAGCATAAGTTGTAAAAGCGACGATGCGGCCGTTCGGCGAGGCAGACGGGAACGTAGAGATTGAGCGGTAATGCGTGAGCGCACGTTGATCGGTTCCGTCCCAATTCATGACCCAGATTTCCTTTGAACCGGTGCGGTCCGAAACAAAGACAATACGTGTGCCGACCAGGCTCTTGCCGCCGAACTGCGCCAGGATATCCGCGGCGTATCGATGACCGGCATCGACCGCGCCTTCGTGCGTGAGGGGCGCGGTGTACACTTTGCCGAAAACTTGCGCTTGCTGTAGTGTCTGAATAGTAGGCGACGTGCTGTAGAACCAACCGAAGACTACTAACATGCCGTGGTCTTCTGCCCCATAGCCGATGCCCAGGTAGTTGGCAGTGATG
>JAICXK010000189.1 GCA_025980435.1 Bryobacteraceae bacterium | reverse complement strand
GTAGTGACGGGCGCCTCCAAAGGCATAGGCGCTGGGATTGCAACGGCATTGGGCGCCGCTGGTGCGAGCGTCGCCGTGAACTACTCCTCCGACAAGGAAGGCGCCGAACGCGTCGCTCAGACGATCATCGACGGCGGGGGCGAGGCGATCGCAGTCGCGGCCGACGTGTCCAAGGCCGCAGATGTCGCGCGGCTATTCAAAGAGGTGGATTCCGCATTCGGAAGACTGGACGTGCTGGTCAACAACGCCGGGGTATTCCGCTTCGGCGCCTTTCCGGAGATTACCGAAGAGAGCTTTCAGCTCCACTACAACGTCAACGTTCTCGGGCCGATTCTCACCGTGCAGGAGGCGATCAAATATTTCGGCGCGGATGGAGGAAGCATCATTAACCTCAGCTCGATCGTCGGCTCCCATCCCGTCGCCGGAGCCCTGCTCTATGCGTCCACGAAAGGCACCATTGAAACGCTGACCAGAGGATTGGCGCTCGAACTAGCGCCTCGCAAGATTCGCGTCAACGCCATTGCTCCCGGTCATACGGAAACCGAAGGCAACGTAGCTGCGGGGACTTTTGAAGGCGATGCCGGCACCGTTCTGGCGCAGAAAACGCCGCTCGGCCGGCTCGGTCGCGTCGGCGATATCGCTCCGCTGGCGGTATTCCTAGCATCAGATGAATCAGCCTGGATCACCGGCGAGGTCATTCGGGCCGCAGGCGGCCTCGTTGTGGCCACCTGAGCTCGAACCGCATTGAGGAGCTACGGGAACCGAATCTATGTTTCAGAAAAAAGGATAAAACAATGAAGCTACTCACAACTGTTCTCGTGACCGTGGCTACCGTCTTCGCTCAGTCGTCAGATCGATTGCCCACGACTGACGCGGAAAAAATCGCGGACGCGCTGCGCGCTGGTCCTGCCTTCATCACCCAAGACGCGACACTGCTCGATTGGCCCGCGGCGCCTGGAGGCGAATACCGGGTCCTTCGTAAGGGATCGAACGAATGGACCTGTCTGCCTGGTATTCCCGGGTATCCCCACGACGAGCCAGGGTGCTTCGACCGTATATTCCTGCGTTGGATGCAGGACAGCCTTGCCGGCCGCACACCCCAAATTGAAAGCGTTGGCATCGCCTACATGTATATCGGTGCGTGGGTGCCGGATTCCTCCGGAAAAGCGCACGCGCCAGATCATACATTTCACGTCGGTCCTCACATCATGATCGTGTCTCCGCACAAGAATCAGGACGAACTGCAGAAATTGAGTCACGACGGTTCTAGTGGGATGCCGTACGTCGCGCACCTTCCCGGCCAGACTGACCTTTATCTCGTGATGCCAATACGGGAATGGGACGAGCGGGTCGCCCATCAATGAGCTCACCGTGCCTTTGAGGGCCATGCATTTGTAATTGCGTGGCCCTCGCTCTGTCGACCGCCTCGAAGTTTCCGAATAGGCCCTGAATTACGCGCAACCCGGTAACTGAACTGAACCTCCCGGCTCTTACTTCTGAGCCCGCTGCATGGATCGTGATTGCTGGACAGCCGAACTCGGGCAGATCACCGCCATCGTACAGGACTTCGTCCTTTCCATCTCAGGCTCCACGTGTTATCTCTTCGGGTATTGTTCGTCAGTGACCTGTTCCATCCATTCGACGACCTTGCCGTTGAGCTTTTCCTGAATCGCGATGCGGGTCACGGCCGTAGCCGGTGTAGCTCCATGCCAGTGCTTCTCGCCGGACGGGAACCACACTACGTCGCCGCGCCGCATCTCCTCGACCGGGCCGCCTTCACGCTGGGCCCAGCCGCAGCGCGCCGTTACGATTAGCGTCTGACCGAGCGGGTGTGTATGCCAGGCGGTACGCGCGCCCGGCTCAAAAGTGACGCTGGCGCCCGAAACCAGCGCCGGATCGGGAGCCTGAAACAGCCCATCAATCCGTGCGCTCCCAGTGAACCATTCTGACGGCCCCTTAGCGGAGGCCAGCGAGCCAATTCGTTCAATTTCCATATTTGTCACCCTGCACCATCAGTTTCGCGCGTTGGGCGCAATGAGCCCGGCCGATTTTAAGTCGTCGTCTCGCTATAATCCAAACTAGGCAACCTCCCACATGCAGTTTCGTAAGCCGGTGGTGTTTGCGGCTGGGCTCGGAATCGCGCTCTGCCTGATGACGCCTCTCGCGGCACACCAGGATCCATCTAAAGCTTCAGCACCGACTTCAACAGCCGCCGCTAAACCGGCCGCGACGTCCGCTGACAAGTCTTCCGGCACAAGCGCGGCCACGGTCGCCGTGCCATCGCCGAACGTGCCCAAAGGCGGTTCGCAGGGCGCGGATAAGAGCTCCGATAACCCTATCCGCATTCAAGTCAACGAAGTGATCGTCCCGGTAACGGTTACCGACGAGAAAGGCCGTTTTGTCACCGACCTGAACGAAAAGGATTTTCAGGTCTTTGAGGACAACCGCCCACAAGCCATCCGCTTCTTTACCCGCGAGCGCAGCCAGCCGGTAGTGATCGGCTTTCTCCTCGATATGAGCAACGCCAGCCGGGTCCATTGGAAAAATTTTCAGGATTCCAGCATCGAGCTGATTCAAACTTTGTTGACCGGCGATCCGAAATACTCCGGCTACCTGGTGGATTACGCGCAGGACGCGGAAGTAGCTGTGAATACGACCAATGACCCGGAACCGCTGGTGGAGAAGATCCGGAAGCTGAAACCGGGTGGCGGAGCGGCGTTGTATGACGCGGTCTATCTCGCTTGCACCAGCCACAAGCTGGTCAAAGGCGAGCCGATAGAGCCCCGCCGCGTGATTGTCATCATCGGCGACGGGCACGACAACGCCAGCAAGCATTCTCTCGACCAGGTCATCGAGCTCGCCCAGCGGAACCTCGTTACCATTTATGGCATCAGTACCCAGGCTTTTGGCTTTACAAATGCGAGCGATGCCAATCTGGTGCGGCTGGCGACCCAAACCGGCGGCCGTGTCGTATATCCGCTCGGGGATGTGTACAAGGATACGGACGGCTATCTTTCCCATCCTTCGGACGATGGAAATTATGCGCTCACTGTCGGCACAGGGGCCTACCGCTCCGCAGTCGATGGCCGTATGTATCACGCCGTTGCCGATATCGCGGGCGAGGTCACGACGCAGTACATCATCCGCTATGTTTCCGATAACCCATCGAACAAGTCGTATCGGAACGTGAAAGTTACCGTCGATCTGGGAAATGTCAAGGTCCGTGCGCGTAAGGGGTACTACGCAAACGGCGTAACCCCCTGACGCTTCCGGGCTCTTTCCGAAAATCCCCGCAAACGATAAGCTGTTCTCTGGACCCCATGTCCTCCCGCGTCATCCGTTTTAGCGACTATGCTCCCAAACCGGGAGAGTTCTCGCTGCTCATGTGCGAACTGCCCGGCCATGGCGTTCAAACCATCGGGGTCTTGCTGCACGATCCCGAATCGGACACGCTCTACCTCCGCCTCCGCCGCGATTGGGATGCGATCGCAAACGACGAAGACGCCGAGGTGATGGCTGAGCTGGAAGAGAGCTTGATCACCTGGGCCCACGAATTGGGTGCGGAGGCAGTTTTTGAGAAGCTGGAAAGCGAATTATCCGCCTCCGTCCGGATCACCGATCGCGAAGCTGTGACGGTCCGCAATTTCGATAAAAGCCTCTCCGAACTATACCGGCAGCATGTGCCGTCGCAAGTGCTCCGCTTTCGCACCCATCTGCCGCGTTATTCGCTGGCTGTTGCCGCCGGACCGTTTCTCACCAACCCGGAGGACATCCAGGCCGATGAATGGATTGAAGCCCCGTCGGATCTGAAACTCGACGACGACATGTTCATCGCCCGAATCCAGGGGCACTCGATGGAACCGAGGATTCCCGACGGCAGCCTGTGCGTATTTCGCCGCGGGGTGGTTGGCTCGCGCACTGGCCGGCTTGTCCTGGTCCGCAACTCCGAGCTTGCCGACGATAACCAGTACACGGTAAAGCGCTATCGCAGCGAGAAGGCCGTGACCGAGGAAGGCTTCCTCCAGACCCGGATCCGCCTGGAGAGCCTGAACCCCGCCTATCCGTCCTGGGACCTGGACGAAAACGAAGACAAGTATCAGGTTATTGCGGAATTCGTTCGCGTTCTGGAGTAGCTTCCGGCCTCCTGCGCGCTTTCAGCAGGTGCAAGGCGGCGGGAAGCAGGGAAACGACGATAATCCCCAGAACCACGGTTTGGAAGTTCCGCCGGATGACCGGCACGTTCCCCAGCAGATAGCCGGAGAGAATCATGGTTGTTACCCAGCCGATCGCGCCGCAGACATTGAACGCCAGGAAACGCGCATATCGCATTTTGCCGACTCCGGCCACGAAGGCTGCGAAGGTGCGGATAATGGGCACAAACTTCGCGTACACGATGGTTTTGCCGCCGTGGCGCTCGTAGAAGGCATGCGTCCGCTCCACGTACTCGCGCCGGAAGATGCGTGAGTTCGTCTTTTGGAACAGCGAATAGCCGAGCGTGCTCCCGAGCAAAAACCCGACGCCATCGCCCAGAATAGACGCCGCTGCAAGCAGCGCGATCATCTCTCCTACGGGCAGTTTGCCGGCTCCTGCGACAATGCCCACCGTAAACAGCAGCGAATCGCCCGGAAGAAAAAATCCGATGAGCATGCCGCTTTCGGCGAAAACCACCGCAAACAGGAATAAATAGCCCGCCCAACCGGTCAGTACGGTGGAGAGAAGCTGGATGAGCTGGTTCGGGTCCGTGAGGCTCCGAACGAAATGGAGGAACTCGCCGATCACGTTAGCTTTTGTAGGAACCGATCAGCCGATCCAGGTTAGCTTCGTTCATCTTGATCTTGCCGCGCCGCCTCAGTTCCGTAACCACGCTATCCCGGAACAAAGGTCCCTGCAACGACTGGCGCTGTTGCGTCAATTCCTGTACAACGGAATCTTTATTTTTCGCAAACTGGCTCATGTCGGCCGGTATCTTCTGAGACACCTTACAAACGAACTGGCCCGACTGCGCCGCCACTGGCCCAACGACATCGCCTGGGTTCGCTTTGAACGCGTCCGAAAGCAGCGTAGCTGCCCCGATTCCTTCCGCTGCGCCATCGATGGTAAAGGGAGCTGCCGTTTTGATGGTCAAGCCATACGGCTTGGCAATGGCTTCCAGGCTCTCACCCTTCCGCGCCTTTGCCGCGGCAGCTTTCGCGGCCTCCTCAGCCAGCCGTTCGGATTCCGCCGCAGTGTATTTCTGCAATACCTCGTTCTGCACTTCGGCGAATTCAGCATTGTGCGAGGGCGCAATACGGGTGACTACCGCGAAGGCTGCCTTGCCCTGTGTGTCCATGTTGACCACATCGGTCACCGTGCCCTTCTGCGCGGCGAAAATCGCGCTGCTGACTTCCTGCTGCGTATTCACTTCCGGCAGCGGGGAGCCGGAGGTCACGTTATCCAGCTTGAAAAACTTCAGGTTGTACTTTTTGGCAATCGCTTCCGCCTGGCTTGGAGCCTGTGTAATGGCGGCGTGGGCAGCATCCACTGCTTTGGTCATGTTATCGGCCGCGGCCTGTTTCTTGGCCTCCAGCAAAAGCTGCGGCTTCACTTCGTCGAACGTCTGGGTGTGAGCGGTCTGTTTATCTTCCACCTGAATGATGTGAAAGCCGTACTCGGTTTCAATAACGCCGCTCAGTTGGCCCGGCTTGAGGGAAAAGGCCGCCTTCTCGAAGCTCGGCACGGTCTGGCCTCTGACAATCCAGCCCAGTTCGCCTCCCTTTTCCGCCGAGCCCGGATCTTCCGAATCCTTCTTCGCTAGATCGGCGAAATTCGCGCCGTGCTGCAACTGCTTCAGAATGTCCTCCGCCTTAGCTTTCAGCTTCGGCGCGTCTTCCTTCGGCTTGCCTTCGGTCTTGATCAGGATGTGCCGGACCTTCACCCGCTCGGGTGTGCGATAGCTGTCGATATTTTCCTGGTACTGCTGCTGCAGTTGAGCATCGGAAACCTGCGCGCTCTGTACAAAATCGGCTGTGGTGCCGGTAACCAGTTCGATGTTGCGCTTTTCGGGAATACGAAACTGGGCGCGGTTCTTATCGAAGTAAGCTTTTACCGCGGCGGGGTCTTTGTTGACCTTCGAGGTAAAGTCCTTGCTCTCGAAACCGATATACTGCAGGCCGACTTTCAGATTCTTGCGCTGATACTCCGCCCGGGCGTCCGCGTCCGAGACAATCAGCGATTGTAGTTCAATACCTTCCAGGCGGGCGGCCAGCAGTCCCTCGCGGCGCATATTTTCGTAATCGGTTGCGGTCAGCCCCTGCTGCGAGAGGATCATCTGGTAAACCTTGATGTCGAACTTGCCGCCCAATTGCGGGGCGAACTCGGCCTCGATTGCGTTTCCCAGTTCCTGGTCGGATATTCTCAACCCCATCTCGCGCGCTTTATACGCCATCGCCTTTCCTTCAATGAGCTGATTCACAATGGAAGGAATGTACATGGCGATAACGCCTTTCGGCAGGTTCGTCTGACCCTGCGTGATCCGCTGGACCGCGCGCTGGACGTCATTCGTCGTGATCTTGTCCCCTCCTACCGCGGCCACCACGTTCTGGCCCGAAACGCTGGGACCTCCCGGGCCTCCGGGAATCAAATACACGAGCATGGATGCCGCCACCAGGACCAGCAGCGCACCAAGCAGGATGCGCACACTCTTCTCGCGGCTGCGAAACAGATCAAACATACTTTGAGACGGAAACTCCTGCTGAGAACTTCGTTAATCGCGGGCGATCTAGAGCCTTTCTGCCAGTATAGCGGAGCGGCGAGGCCCCATTCTTTTCGGTCGTTCGCCGGTAATTCCTCCCGCTTTGCCGATTTCATGCTGAACCTGGCCGCTGAAGCCCTTAGCATCGGAAACGAGGTAGCACGATGGACCGGAATCAAATATCGAACTGGAAACAAGATTGGGAAGATGTTGCGCTCCCTATTATTCTGATGTTGACTGGACTCATACTGCTGGGCGGAAGCGGCTTAGGCATGGTTTCGCTCGATCGCATTCAGAACCTGTGGCCGGTCGCCTTGATTCTCGTCGGGCTGAGCGAGCTGATTCCTTCCGGCAGTTCGGCCGGATTTTGAAGAAACAGCGTGGCGAAGAATAATGCCTGAACAACCGAAAGACGAGGAGTGGTGGATCGAGCGCACCAATCTGGACGAACGCACGAAGCAGTTGCTCCGGCAGCGGCACGGGCGCGGAGGCCCGGTTCGTTCGCGCCTCTTCTTTGCCGTCTTCCTCATCGTCGTCGGCGTAGTGCTTTTTCTGGACAACATTGGCCTGATACCGATCCGGAACATCTGGAACTTCTGGCCCGTAATCCTCATCGCCGCCGGCCTGGGAAAACTCTCCAGTTGCCGCGATACAGGCGGCCGGACAATCGGCTTCTTCTTAGTGCTCATTGGATCTCTGGTGCTGCTGGTTACCCTCGGTATCCTGCACTTCCACACGAAAGACGGAAGCTGGGTACTGGCTCTGCTGCTGATTGCCTTTGGCGTGTCTCTGTTGGTCAAGATGCTGGAGCCGGGCGCCGCAAGGCAAGCGTTCGGTCTGCCCGCACCGGTCACGAGCAACACCGGCAATATGCTGAACGACGTGGCCGTGCTCGGCGCGATAAAGCGCAAGCTGGAAACCGCCAATTTTCGAGGCGGGCTTATTGTGACTGTCTTCGGTGGTGTCGAGATCGATCTGCGGAGATCGCAAATCGCCGCCGCGGAGAAAACCGTTAGCCTCGAAATCAGGTCTGTTTTCGGCGGTACGAAGATACGGATTCCTGAAACCTGGAAGGTCAACATCGTGGGCGCGAGCGTTTTCGGCTCCTATGAGGACAAAACGATCCCGCCGAATACCGGCCCGAACGCGCCGGCATTAGTGATTACCGGCTATTCGATTTTCAGCGGCATTGAGATAGAAAACTAGAGGCGGAACTCGCGCCGGCCAAACGGAATGCACCCGATTCTCAAAAGCAGAAGCGCCTTATTTGCTTATCTGGCCGCGTGGATTCCGTTGGGACTGTTGTTCGGCTTCATCGTCAGTTTCGCCGCGCATCTGACCGCCGTCCGTACCCTGGCGCTTACCATTCCCCTCACAGTGCTGCTCGCCTGCGTTTGTCTTTCCGCCTGGTTCGTGTGCCGGTCGCTGCCCCTGCGCACGACACGATTCGGGAAGTTGATCGCACACCATGTGCTCGCCGCCATGCTTGCCAGCGCCCTGGTTCTGACTGCAATGAATCTCCTGGTAACCGGGCTGGCGAAATTCGTCGCCTCGCTCGGCTACTGGTCCCATGCCGTCCCTATTCTGGCCGTCATGGTCTTCCTGGTCTTTCTGCTTTCCGTGGCGCTGCATTACGTGCTACTCGCGCTGGAATCGTCGCAAAGAGCCGAAGTTCTTTCCCGCGAAGCGGAGTTAAAGGCATTAAAGGCGCAAATCAATCCGCACTTTCTGTTCAACAGCCTGAACTCGATCAGCGCATTGACCAGCATCGATCCGGCCAGGGCGCGCGAGATGTGCGTCCGCCTCTCCGATTTCCTGCGAAACTCCCTCCGTCTCGGGGAGCGCGCCACGATTCCGTTTCGCGAGGAGTTAACGCTAACCAGAACCTATCTCGACGTCGAGCAAGTCAGGTTTGGAAACAAACTGAAGGTCGTGCAGGATTATGACAACGAATGCGGCGATTGCGAAGTTCCACCGCTGCTGGTGCAGCCGTTGGTCGAAAATGCTATCAAACACGGCATCGCGACACTGACGGACGGAGGCGAAATCACATTCAGCGTCCAGCGACGCCGGGACGTTCTGCTCATCACGGTGGAAAATCCTTTCGATCCGGATGCCCCGGCCGCGCGCAAAACAGGTTTCGGTCTGGTAAACGTCCGGAACCGGTTACAAGCGCGCTACGGCGCCGCGGGTGTGCTGGACATCCAGGTCGACCGCCAGCGCTATCGCGTCACATTATCGTTCCCCTACGTGAAGACCAGGGAGAAGTTGCACGCATGAAGATTCGGGCCATTGTTGTGGATGACGAGGATCTTGCCCGGCAGGTCGTCCATGAATACGCGTCCGCTGAAGGCGACATCGAGATCGTTGCCGAATGCGGTAACGGCTTCGATGCCGTGAAAGCAGTCAACGAGATGAAGCCCGATCTCCTGTTCCTGGATATTCAGATGCCGAAGCTGGACGGTTTCGAGGTGCTGGAGCTGATCGGAACCGATATTGCCGTCGTGTTTGTCACAGCCTATGACCAGTACGCCATGAAGGCGTTCGATGCGGCGGCTCTCGATTACCTGCTGAAACCTTTCGATCTGGACCGTTTTCGCACCGCCCTGGATCGAGTGCGGCGTCGGATGAGTGAGCGGATTCGCGCGGTCAGCGCCAGCGAGTTGAAGAATGCAGCCAAGCCCCCTGGCGAATACGCGCAGCGTATCGTTGTGAAGGATGGAACCCGCGTGCACATCATTCCGGCCGATCAGCTTGACTATGCCGAAGCGCAAGACGACTATGTCGCGCTGCATAGCGGCGGCAAGTC
>JAICXK010000304.1 GCA_025980435.1 Bryobacteraceae bacterium | reverse complement strand
TGCTCCTATCAGAACGAACGAGATTACGGCGTTTACGAATTCCCCGATGAGGAACTTGCTGTTGTTTACGGTAAACGCAATTGCGGAGAAATCGGGCTTTCCGACGATCGCCGCAATCAGCGGCGTCAGGAGGTCCTTCACGAGTGCCGTGACTACTGCTCCAAAGGCGGCGCCCATCACTACCGCGACTGCCAGATCCAGCACATTACCGCGCAGAATAAATTGTCTGAAGCCCTTCATAGTTGTAGTGTCTAAATTCCTTTCTATTTGTTTTAGTAATTTAGCTTGACTTGTTGGGGCGGTCGCCCTCGCCCGCGGCCGACGCCCTCGTCGGCCTCTTTCTACTGAAACAAGTAAGTCGCGCCCAGCGTAAATTGAAACGAATTCTTTTTGAATAGCGGAGGCGGATCGTTCAAGAAGTTATCAAGCGCTCCCACCGTCAGGCCGAAGTGATGATACACAGGAAATGTTAGTGCCGCGCTCGCAAACGCGGAGTAGGCGCTGGTATCGTTCCAGGCTGGCGTTATTCCGGCCTGTTGAGCCAGCAAAATGCCGTGTGCGAACTTTCGGTTATAGGATTCGCTGAAGACCGATCCAAACAAGTGTTTATTCAGCGATGAAAGCGTAAAGCGCTGGTCGATGTAATCCGCGCTGGCTTTGAAATCTAACTCCTGGCTGTCGGTCTTAAAGACCACGAAGCCTAGGCCGCCGCCATACGTCTGCTGCAGATCCAGGCCTTGAGAGAAGTTGTGATCCAGGAGAGCTTGACCGAATGCAAATAGTCTGGAAGATAGATACCAGTCCTCTTCAAGGCCTATATGGTAGAGAGACGTTTTTACAGTCGGCGTGCCGGGTTCGGTAACCTTGCCGTAAGCCTGGTTGTAGTCAAACAGCGTGCGGCTACGCAGATCGAGCCAGTTCACATCCGGAACCGGCCGCACCAGATTAACGCCGGAGGTTATCGTTTGACTCTTCTGGGTGGCCTCCGTTAAGGAGATGCCTAACGTAGCGCCGCCTGTCCAGCCTTGCGTGAAGCTCTGACGTTCGAAGGCTTTTTGGAACGCGGGCTCCTGAACAAGATTGGCGACGTTGTTCACGGGAACGGTTTGCGGTTGCGCGCCGTTACTCGGGCTCAGTTGCAGCTTTTGATCTTGCATTGCTACAGTTCCTTGGGGGACCTTCGATCTATCCTCGTCGTGGCGCAGTTTGACGCCTTTAGGAATGGCTGCGAAAGTCTGGGACGATTGCAGCTCTTGAATCTTGCTCCAATCGACCGTTACATCGCCGACGATGTCGCTCTTGAACACGACCGAAGATCCCGTGGCGCTTTGTAGATGTCCGATTAATTTTTCTCCATCCGACAGTACGAGGACATCGGGTTTTGACCCGCTGGCGGTTGCTTGCGCTTCGAGCCCCTGTACCGATAGGAGGCCCACGAATAAAAGAGGAACTGTCAATTTGCTGTTTGGCATATAAAATTTCCAAAGCGGGTGCATATGTCTCACAATCTACGTAACTGGCTTGCGGCCGCGAAATACAGGCAGCGAACCAGTCGGACCTCTCCCGCCATACTGAGAGACATGAGTTACCCTTCAAAAGTCACATCGTAAGACAAAGGGTGGACCCAACAGGAGAACTTTTCTGTGCCCGTATCTTTACGTAGGACTGCGGATGCGATCTAAATGACTGAAGAGTGGGAAGACGTTCAGGAGGAAAGTGAAGACGAACTGGTCCGCAAAGCGTGTTCTGCCCCCGAAGGCGATTTGCGAGCCTTCGAGCGCTTAGTGGAGCAGCACCGGAAGCGGATCGTGGCCGATTGCCGGTACATGACCACAAACGAAAACATCGCCGAGGATCTGGCGCAGGAAGTATTCGTCAAAGCCTTCTTCGGGCTGCGCAACTTTGAAGGACGGTCCTCGTTCCGGCGCTGGCTGCAGAGCATCAAGGTCCATCACTGTTTGAACCACCTCAAGAAGCGGCAGAGCAGGGCAGTCGTGCCCATTCATGCTCCTTCCCTGGAAGAATCGGAGTATTTTCAGGTCGCTCCCACTGCGCACCGCGAGCTGGAAGGTATGGACGATCGCGAGCAGGTTAAACGAATTCTGGAATCCATGCCGGCAAACCTGCGTGTTCCGCTGATCATGCGCGATATGGACGATCTCTCGTATGAGGAAATCGCGGGTGAATTGGGCCTTGGCCTTTCCGCCGTCAAGATGAGAATCAAGCGAGCCCGGGAAGACTTTCGGGATCGCTACCAGGCTGAATCGCGCGCTCCGAGGGAGCAGGCGTCAGTATAATTTCACGGAAGGAGCGCGATTGCGATGCCGGAAGACGAGCAGCCGGATGAGCCCATCCTGGCTCTGAAGGACCTGGAGCACGAAACATCCTCTATGTTTCTCACCGGCGTTCGGCGCAAGATCCATCGCCGCACCACTGCCTCCCAGATCGTATCCTTTTCGTGGCAGTTGCCCAAAACTGTGCTCGTCGAGCTTGGGAGAATGTTCGGTGAGCTTGTGAAGTCCATCGGCGATTGAAGGATCGCCCCGTGTGAAGGAAAAACTTCTACAGTCTTTCGGTCATTTACTCGATTCCATTGTTGTTGCAGCCCCCAGGGTCGTGGTCGGAATTCTGCTCGTCATTCTCGCCTTTGCCGTCGCCAAAGTAGTGGAAATCTCGCTCCGCTTCGTGTTGACGCGTATCCGCTTCGATGCGCTTCTGGAGAAGACCGGCGTCGATAAAGCTCTGTTCAGGATCGGTCTGCGCCAAAAGCTGAACATCTTTATTCCCCGCCTGGTTTATTTTCTAGTACTGTTACTGCTCGCTAAAACGGCGTCCGATGCCCTCGGCTTGATCGCTATCTCGAATGCCATTGCGGCCTTCTTTGGATATCTTCCAAACATCGTGGCGGCCTTGTTGCTACTCATTCTCGGCAGCTCCCTGGGGCAATTTGCGGGTAACATGATTACCGAATCCGCGCAGGGCTCCGGTATTGATTTCGCTCCTGCCATCGGGAAGTTGGTCTCCTCCCTGATACTCTTCGTCGTCGCCATGATGGCAATCGCACAACTGAAGATCGATACGGGCATGGTTCGTATCGTAACCAGTTTCATCCTGGGCGGAGCGGCGCTCGCGTTTGGAATTTCCTTCGGATTGGGAACGCGCGATGTAATACGCAACATCACCGCGGGATTCTATCTGCGCAAATTCCTGGAATTAGGCAAGCCCCTGGAGATCTCCGGTCAGGAAGGGTTGCTTACTCAGATAAACGCGACACACGCCATCCTTCAGTTCGAAGGCCGAACAATCAGCGTCGCGAATTCTACTTTTCTGACCCGGATCGCCAGGCAGTAAGCCCGAGAAGCTGCCCGCTTACCGCTGCGCTTCCACCAGATCTTCCGCCACCAGCGGCATGCCAGGCTGCATGCGTGCGCGGAATTTGACGTTGTAGTGCTCGCGGGCAGCAAACAGCTTCTGCATGCTACTGCTCCGAACTGCCTTCGCCACCGTTACGTCGTTCTCCAGCATCCCTCACGTCCCGATGACCGGCCTCCGCTGCGGCCTTCTCAATCTCCGAGTTTGCCTCGCCGCCAACGAAAATAGCCGCGCCGGTGAGGTAAAGCCAGAGCAGAAGCGTGGCCACCGCATTCAATTGTCCATAAATTCTTGAAGAACCGAAGTGCTCTTGGTACATCCGAAGCAGCAGCGTAGCGGGAACCCATAATGTGACTGCGATAGCCGCGCCGGGAACGCTCCATTGCCACCGCCGATCTTTCAAGTTCGGCCCGAAACGGTAGATCACGGCGAATGAGAAGAGAAGCAGGATCACGATAACGGCCCACTGTATGATGCGCCAGAGAAACTGGAAGTGAGCGGGCGTCCCAAGATGCTGGCCGATAATTCTTCCGGTTCGATTGCCGTAGACGATCGCGGTAAGCGCGATCAGGCCCAGAATACTCAGAGAAGTCGTCAGCCCGAACATGATAAGCAAAACCCGCCGCCATGAACGCTTTTCTTCGACTTCGTACGCCTTGTTCAGGCCGGTTACGATGGCCCAGGTTCCGTTCATCGCTCCCCAAGCAGCATACAAGGCCGCCAGAATGGCTCCCGTACCGAAGACGGCTCTCGCACTTATCTGCTGTATGGTTTTCGTCATGAGCACTGATGCAGCTGGAGGAAGAACCTGTTTAAAAAAATCGAGGAGGGCGTCGCGCCACTCGGCTCCGCCGCCAGCGGACTCACCGAGCAAAATAACTAGCAACAGCAATATGGGGAATAATGCGAAGAAAAAATAAAGGGCCATCCGGGCGGACTGCCCGAAGATCTCATCGTCCCAGCTCTTGCTGCACGTGCGTTTCGTCAGCTTACGCCAGGAAAGTCCTCGCAGGCTCCACAACTCGGCCATAGAGTTCTTTTTAAGGGCCGGAATGCGCGGCTTTACCCCACTCGGGAGCAGCCATCTGAATACTCCAGATCGGGCCGCCTACGTACAGCGCTTCGTCTGCTCTGACGAATGCCGGCGCTCCCTCGTGGACCACCCAAACTTTCGTATCGGCTGGCTGTTTCCCTATCAGGTGCGCAATCATTCCAGCGATGCCGCCGATCTCAACCTTCACCCTAAAAAGGATTGCTTTGTGACGAGCGCCGGCAACTGAAAATGTTTGTTCGCCGACCGGCGTGATCGAGAGATGCACAAGCCGTGGCTTAGGAGCACCGCCGACATAGGACACCTTCGTCTCCTTTGTATCGGGCGAGATGTTCTTTAGGACATTAAGAAGAATGCCGTTTGCCAAATCGGGCGGAAGGTCCAGGTGGTCGGTCTCCACTTTCTCGCGGTCTTTATCCCGATAGCGGACCGTAACCTGGCCGGTAGCGGCCTTGATCAGAATATTCGTCGGGTGCGGGAAACTCGGCCCTTTCTGAATGTGGTGATCGCTGATGAGTCGAAAAGTGCGATGTTGGGAAAACACAGTCGTGTCATCATCTACTGAGCCGTCCTTGAAGCGAAAAACAAGATGGGAAACAACCTCGTTTCCATGAAGGACCTCGGTGAGATCACCTGACGCAAGCAGCTTTCCATCCAGTGTACGCAACGCCAGAAAACCATGGGTTGTTCCTTCCGGGTAGCGTACGGGTATGGTTTCGCCTAATAAGGGGTCGGGCTGGAGCAGAATGACAGCAAGCAACCAGGGACAGACCTGTATGCGCAAAGCTCGGTTCATGGCAGGTCTCCAGGTCATGGACCTCGATAAATTGATCGCTCCTCGGAGTGTCTCGTTTCCTGAGATGTAGCACTAGGGAAATCCGCAAAGCACATGGCGACAAAAGAACGAGCCCAAGCAGTTCTCTTTTTGGTCAAAAAGTGAAAAGGCCCAGCATGGCCCCCTCGTGATCGTTCTGTACGTGCTCTAAAGCAGTGCGTCCTCCTTGCCTTGCGGTAATCATCCTGGTATTTTCTCTGCCCGTCTCAGCACAGGATTTACCCGCGGGTACGACTCTGGAAGCGCGGTTGTCGACCGCCACTGGTTCCAGCATTTCGCGCCCGGGAGACCGGCTAGAGGCGACCAGCATCGCACCAGCTAGCCTGAACGGCCGCATACTCGTTCCAGATGGATCGGTAGTATCGGGAGTCACCGGGAACGTCAACCCCATCGGCTTGGGCCTTAGATATACAACAGCAAGCATCGGCTCAGA
>JAICXK010000292.1 GCA_025980435.1 Bryobacteraceae bacterium | reverse complement strand
TGATCGGTGCCGCCGGTATGCTTCAACGTCGTCGTCGTCACGCCCATGTCGTGAAACGGGCGCAATAGCTGCTCGAATAACGGCCGGGCGGCATCGTTCCCTTCCAGGTAAATTCCGCGGATTTTTCCGCTGCCGTTATCCAGGTTCAGATACGCGTCGAACTTCGCGTATTCCGGTTTGGGCTGCATCGTTTTCGGATCCGCGAAATGCGCTTTGACGTATGCTTTCGAGCCGTATAGTCCCTGCTCTTCCCCGCTCCACAACCCGATGCGTACCGTGCGATCCATTCTCAGGTTCAGCGTCTTCAGAATACGCATCACCTCCATCATCACGGCGCTGCCCGCTCCGTTATCGGTCGCCCCGGTCGCGCTGTGCCAGGAATCGAAGTGTGCCCCAATCATAACCACTTCGTCCGGCTTCTTCTGTCCGGGAATTTCACCGACAAGATTCTCCCCATCCACATCGTGATCGGAGGCCTTCACCTGAAGATTCAGGTGTACCGATACCGGCTGTTTCTTTTCCAGGAGCCGGGCCATGCGCGAATACTGCTCTTCGGTGACGACGAAGGTCGCCGGAGCCATTGGATCCTTACTCTCGTGCGAACCCGCCGCCTGAACGAAAAGCAGACCATTGTGCGCGCGGGCGTCTGCCCGAATAATCCCCAAAGCGCCTTCATCGTGGAAGAACTTTGCCTCCTCCGTGAGGAGCCCGGTGCGCGCATCGAAAAACTGATCGACCAAGGCATCCGGAAGGCTCTGGAAATATTTGCGCGCGTCCTCTTCCGCGGGCGGGACTTTCAGCTCGTCAATGGAAGTAATAGCAAGCTTCTGCGTCGGTTCGGGGGCCTGCGCAATCTGCGCCAGTTCCGCCTCCGTATAACGCCGAAAAAGCGGCGCTGTGGTGGGCTTCGGCCGCTCGGCTTCGGAGATCAGGACGATCTTTCCTTTCAACTTCCCCTTCCATTCCGTTTTGTACTTTTCCAGGGATTCTTTTGCGGCCTTCAGGTCGAAGCGGTTCGGAGGCGGAACGATGGGCGCAAAGATCAGATCGGCCGTTACCGGCCCGTCCGTGGATGCGCTCCACGCCAAAGGAGCGCCTACCAGGTGCGAGTACCGCGGCGCGACCATCTCCAGCGTGTAGGACTGGAGCGACCAGCTTCTGCCGAACGGCCCCCACTTTTCCTCGTGTACGTTTGCGATTCCATACTCTTTCAGCCGGGACATGGCCCAATCCGCTGCCTGCTGGAACTCGGGCGAGGCGGTCAGGCGCGGGCCGTAGAGGTCCGTCAGAGAGGCCAGTTGCTCCATGACTTTCGAATGGTCGAAAGCCTCGGTTTTGATCCTATGGACAACTTCGAGGTTCGTGTCTGCGGGCGACGCGGCCTGCAGACAAATGCCGGCAGACAGGGACAGCAGGATAGCGAAACGCATGGCCCCGTTGTATCACGCGATGTTCTAGCGGGCAGCGGCGCGCGCTGCGTGCTTGTGGCTGGAATTCCCCAACGCCAGTAACTCCTCGATATGCTGGCGGATCGTATTATCGTTCATCAGCTTCTCCCAGTCCGCGTTCGCATCCGATTCGGGCGTCTGGTAGTGGATGTAGCCCTTACGGTCAATCAGAACCAGTTGCGGGACGACCATTCGTTCCGCGAGGCTAAACCCCATGAATGACATCATCTGGTCGCGGGGAATGTAGCCGACCGGAAAGCCGACCTGAAACTGCTGGGCAAAAGCCTGGACGATCTGACCGGCTTGGGTCTCGGTACGGCCTTCATCCAGCGCGTTGATCGCGAGATCCAGCGCCTGAAAACCACGCGGCCCGTATTCCTGCTGGAAGCCGGTCATAACGCGCGAGGCCGCCTGACAATGCGGGCAGGTCGTGAGAATGAATTCGAGCGCCACGACCTTGCCGCGGTATTGGCTGAGCAGTTTCTGTCCTTGCCCGGGGATGGTAAAAGCAAGTTCCGGAGCTTTTCGAAGCGCCCCTGCATCTTCGCCGGGCAAACAAGTAGCAGCCAATGCTAGAGCCGCGATAGAAATCAGAACGGTTTTCAAAGTCTATACTCCAAGAATCAGTGTACTGATATCTGATAAGGAGTTATTGCAGGATGGTCCCGGAGAAGCAGTGGGTCGTGAGCGCCGGCATCAGTAAAACCAGCTACCAGGAAGTAATCACCTTGTGTGCGCAATGGGCTGCCGAGCGCAAGCAAACCAGAAGCCCTGCGGGGCGCTACATCTGCGTTACGTCGGTGCACGGAATTATGACGGCTCATGACGACCCCGAAATGGCAAAGATACTCAACGAGGCCGATATTGCCACACCGGATGGCATGCCGGTCGTCTGGGCGCTTCGCTCTTTCGGGGCCAAAAACCAGCAGCGGGTCTACGGCCCGACGCTGATGCTGGGAATCTGCGCCGCCGCCGCCGAATCCGGTATGCGTGTCTTTCTTTATGGCGGGCATGCAGCAGCCTTGCCGGTCCTGGAGGAGCGCTTGCGAAAACAATTTCCCGGACTGGCGATCGCGGGCTCATATTCGCCGCCGTTCCGCGCCTTGACTCCCCATGAGGACGAGCAGGTTATCGGCATGATTCGAGATTCACGCGCCGACCTGGTCTTCGTCGGGATCGGTACTCCCAAACAGGAGAAATGGATGTATGGGCACCGGGCCCGTCTCCCGGGAGTAACCCTAATTGGAGTGGGGGCCGCCTTCGACTTTCATGCGGGGCGCACATCGCAGGCGCCTGGTTGGATGCAGGGGAGCGGTCTGGAATGGTTGTTTCGCCTGGTGGCAGAGCCGCGCCGGTTGTGGAAGCGCTACTTACTCGTTACGCCGCGCTTTCTGCCGCTGTGGGCCCTGCAGAAGCTGCGGACCATTCAATGGTTTAACGCCTGAGCTATTCGCCCGGCTTAGCGGCCGGCGCCGGCGCTGGGGCCGGAGGCGCCGGCAAGGCTTTTACCAGGGCCTGAATGCGATGAAATTCCGGAGAATCGGTTTTGTAAGTCCGCTTCGGCATATAGCTGACCTCTTCTTCCACCGCCTTCACACGGTTACCCGGCGTCGGATGGTCCGAAAGGAACTGCGCGATGCGGCCCTCGCTGCTTTTGGTTTGGAGCAACTGGAAGAAGCGCGCCATTTCAACCGGATCGTAACCGGAGTCGGCCAGGATCTCCGCTCCGTTATAATCCGCCTGGCTTTCCGCATCGCGTGAGTAATGCAGCAAAACGGAATTGGCGCCCAGGTTAATGCCTACCCGGGCAAGCGAACCCAACATACTCTGTCCGGTGGTGGCGCCCGCCAAACCGGCAATCAATTCGACCGCGCGGCCCTTGCTCGCTTCGTGCGTACCATGACGCAAGGCGACGTGCGACATCTCATGCGCAATCACACCAGCTAGTTGGGCTTCATTCTGCGCGGCAACGATGGTAGCAGTGTTGATAAATACCGGGCCGCCCGGTAGCGCGAAGGCGTTGACGCTCTTATCGTTGATTACCTGAAACGTAAACGGGAAACTGCCGGCCCGGGGGGACGCGGCGAGGTGTTTGCCGAGCCCGGCTATGTAGCCGTCAATCCTGGAATCGTGGACAATCGGCTTCGTCTTGTCCACCTCCGCCTTGGCCTCCTGGCCCAGTTGTATGTCCTGCTGCGGGCTGAAGAGATTCCATCCGGGTTTTAAGGTCTTGAGCTGCGCGACGGCCGCGGCCGATGCCGCAAAAGCCGCCAGCGCGACGAGTACACGAAGCTCCCGCATACCCGCTATTATTTCAGGCCGCCCGGAATTCGGGATTCCCGCCCGGTCTCCGAAATAGAACCGCAACCTCTGCGTCCAACTAAGTGCGGATGCATTCCGGGGAGCGCTATAAGCCCATATTGGAGGGTCAAGGGGATGAGGTAAGGACACCCGCGGGAGGCGCAAGATGGTACCGGAAGCCATTGAAACGGATTCGCTGGCGGGATATCAAGTCGCTGGTCGCAGAGAGTTTCGACGAGTGGAATAAGGATAATGCCACTCGCCTTGGCGCTTCGCTCGCTTACTACGCGCTCCTCTCGCTGGCGCCTCTGCTGCTCGTGCTGATTTCCATCGTCGGGATGTTTTTCGGCCATTCAACCGCCCGGCAGGCGACCGTAGCCCAGGTTCGGGCTCTGGTGGGACCTACGGCAGGCGATGCGCTCTCCGCGTTCATCGCCGGTTCGCGCAACACTGCTCACGGAGTGATTGCTACCGTTTTCGGCGTGGTCACCCTCCTCTTCAGCGCCTCAGGCGTCGTAACGGAACTGCGCTCCGCTCTGAATCTCATTTGGGATGTGCCCGAAGCCGATACAACCGGCCTGCAGATGGTGAAGGGCTTCGTCAAGCGACGGCTCTTTTCCTTTGCGATTGTGATGGGCGTAGGATTTCTGCTAATCGTCTCTCTGGCAGTCAGCACCTGGCTCAATGCGCTTGAAAAATTCATACCCTCGTTCCCGGGAACTGAGACAGCGCTCCTCGACACCGCGAGTTCAATCTTCTCCTTCCTGGTAATTGCCGGTCTGTTCGCGGCCATCTATAAGGTGATGCCCGATGTGCATATCGAATGGCGGGATGTGCTCCTGGGCGGCGCGGTTACTTCGCTGCTTTTTACCATTGGTAAGCAGCTTCTGGGCCTCTATCTCGGCAGAGCCAGCTATACCTCCACATATGGAGCGGCCGCCTCAGTTGTGGTCCTGATCGCCTGGGTGTATTATTCGGCGCAGATTTTCTTCCTGGGAGCCGAATTCACCCGGACATTTGCGAAGCGCTACGGCTCTCATCGAGATAAAGGTCCCGGTGGCCTGGTTCAGCTCGCGTCCGAGGGGCAGCCTCATCCCGATGCCGGAATTATCACATCGCCTCATGCCGACGAAGCGGAAAAGGCCCGCTCGGCAACGCACGGCGCAGGCTGAGCTTAATGCAGAGCCGCAACCGGCGGGAGCGGCGTTAATCACTCCTGGCCGCACGTTCAACCTAGCTTTCTCAGCTCGCTCTTAAAAAGATCGTTGGACGGAAAATCGCGCGCCAGGTCCGCAAGCAACTGCTTCGCTTCGTCTTTGTTTCCATCGCGCAGATCCGCAATCGCCAGTAGCACTTTCGCGTATGCCCGGAAGTAGTGCCCTTTCTGCGCTACGGTGCGCAGTTTCTCCATGCCGGTTTGCTTATCCGTCTGCGCTCCGGTTAACTGGAGAAGCCATCGCACCGGCGCCGATTTCTGACTCAATAGATAGTTCTCCACACCAATAGCCAGATTGGCGTCATAGCAATCGGAACAAATAGCCAGGAGTTTATCGGCCTGGCGCTGCGCCTCCTTGATTTCTTGCAACGCCTGCATGTTCCGCTTCTCAATCAGCGCTTCGAAATCGGCGTGCAGGGCGATGCGCGTTACGGTAGCGAGCAGTGCGTTTGTGTCATTGGGCGATTTCTGGAGTATCGTATCCGCGAGCTGTTTGCTACGGCTCAAGTCCGCTTCAAACTTGCGCTTTACTTGCGGGTCCAGCTTCAGCTCGTTCTTCTCGGTGAAATTGCCATCGTGGGTGAAGAAATCCGAGCGAAGGATTTTTAAGCGATCGAAAGCGAAAAACAGGTATGCTGCCGCGTCGGAAGCCGGGCCCATCGGATCTTTGGGATACTCCTGCTCATATTCGTGAAAGACCTGGTGCGCGGCATCGAAGTCCAGGTTGTACATGTCCCGGTATCCCTGCTCCAGAAGTTGGTCCTGCTTTTGACCAGAGGGCCGCGCCACGGTTGTCAGCGGAGTTAAGAGCAGAGCGACGGTGCTTAGAATTACGGCGGTCAATGAGTTCGACAGGCAATTGCCCGTGCTTCTTATATCATGAGCTTGATTCGCCATTCAGATGCTTACGTACTGTAAACATATGCGCACATTTTGCCTCTGGAGTTGTCTTTTGGCGGCTATTTCCGTTCCATCTATC
>JAICXK010000249.1 GCA_025980435.1 Bryobacteraceae bacterium | reverse complement strand
TTTTTGCCTAGCTTCGTAAGCTTTAACGGAAGCTCGACGTTTTCAAGCGCGGTCAGAACTGGAATCAGATTGAACGACTGAAAAATGAACCCGATGTGCTCGTTCCGCCAGTGAGCGATCTGCTTATCATTTAGCTGTCGAAGGTTCGCGCCCAGAACTTCAATCTGCCCATCAGTAGGCTTGTCCATCGCGGCAATTAAGTGGAGTAGAGTCGATTTTCCGGATCCGGACGGACCCATCAGGGCAGTGAAATCGCCGCGTTGGATTTCGATATCCACTTCATCCAGAGCCATCACGTGAAACTCGTCTCGTACGTACTCTTTGCTCAGCTTGCTGGTTTTAACGACTGCCTCGTTCACTGTCTCTGTCCTCTTTTTTCGCTAGCTCTTCTGCTTTACTTCCACGCGCTGCCCATCTTTCAGATCGGCGGGAGGGCTCACAATTAGGTCCTCTCCGCCGACCAGCCCGCTCTCAATCAGAATTCCTTTTTCGGAGTTTCCGGCCGTCGTGACAGGCCGCTTGCGCGCATGTCCGTTCACGACCACAAACACGCTGCCGTTCTGAACCGTGCCTTCCGGGATCACGATGATGCGTTTGGTCTCACTCGCCGGGACCGAGGGCGACGGATTGTAAAAGGCAACCGTAGCGTTCATGTCCGGACGAAGATAGTCGTCCGGATTTAGCACTTGCACCTTGACTTGGATGGTGGCCTTGGCGCGATCCGCTTCCGGCGAAACCTGCACAATTGCTCCCTGGTATTTGCGGTCGGGGTACGCGTCGGTTGTCACGACGCCTTTCTGGCGAGGTCCCAGTTTGGGGAAATCGTTCTGGCTGATGTCGAGTTCCACCTGCAAATCGCTCAGATCGGCCATCGTTACGATATAGCCCTTGGCTCCCTTATCGCCAACGAATCCGGTCGTGATAAATTCACCCTTCTCTACATTGCGATCCAGTATGGTTCCATTCACCGGCGCCCGGATGACCGTATTTTCAAGCTGTGTCTGGGCATAGTCCAGCGCGCCTCGGGCTTGCTCAATCTGTCCGCGCACCTGCTCAATTTCTTCCTTCCGCGGGCCAAGCACTGCCAGATTCAAAGTATGCTGCAGGCTGGCAACCTTCGCCAGGTCGCCGTCATACTTGGCCTGTGCATCATCGAGAGACTGTTTCGCCAAAACGCCGCTGGTAACCAGTTGGCGCGTGCGGTCGAGCGAGGTCTTGGAATTGACCAGGTCGGCCCTGGCTTCGTTCACGTCCGCGCGAGCCTTGTCGATCTCCTGCGGCCGGGAGCCGTTCAGATCCTCTTGCAGCTTGGCTTGCAGGTTGGCGAGCTGGCCCTGCTGCTGCAGTACCTGCGCCCGATACTCGTCGTCCTCCAACCGAACCAACATCTGGCCCGCTTTCACTTTGTCGCCCTTGTCGACGCCGATCCACGCCACCCTGCCGTTCACTTTCGAGGCGACTTCAATCTTGTGGGCGGCGATGATGTACCCGGTCGCCGTCAGGATCACCTGATCGCCCGCCGAGGAAGCCGTCATCGGTGACTGCACCTGGACAACCTGAACGGCAACCGCCGCATTCAGTTTGCTCCATGTCAGGACCGACGCAATTGCGGCAACCGCGATGATCGCCGCGATAACGATTAGTCTAATAACCGGCTTCGATTCGCCGGACCGTCGCGACGATCGATCGATTCGAAGGCTCTTAAGGTCTGTTGCCATTTGGGTGAATGACGAGTAGCCGCTTGCTTACGCGCGGGGCTCAGATTTCCCGCAGCGCAGTCAAAATTTCCTTTCTGGCGGCCTGGCGGGCGGGCAGCAGTCCACCAACGGCGCCCAGAATTAGCGAGAATGCTATTCCGATGGCCATCACCTCGGGGCCGATGCGGAAATTAAAGCTTGTTTCGCTGAAAGTAATAAAATTGCCGAGGCCGGTAGTGACGTTGTTCAATGGCAGAACCACAATGCAGGCAAGAATGCCGCCAATCAGAGACAACAGCAGAGATTCCAGGAAGAAGCTCAGCAAAATGCTACCGCGGGTGAAGCCTAAAATCCGCAGCGTGCCCACCTCTTTTGCGCGGCGTGCCACCGCGGCGTACATGGTGTTCATGGCTGCGAAGCAACTGCCGACCGCCATAATGACGCAGACAAAGAATCCGAGAAACTGGATCGGTCGGGCGGATACGGTCTGCTCGGCATAATAATCCTTCTCGCTCATCACCGTAACGTTGAGGCGGCGGTCGCTTTCGAGCGCCTGTTTCAGGGCGGAGGCCGTGACTTCGTCGGTCGCCTGCAGCAGGGCGGAACTGTACGTATCGGGCCGGTTGAAGTCCGATGCGACTTCGGGGCCATCCCCAAAAATCTCGCTGTTTACCGCGCTATCGCCTCCGTCCATAACGCCTACCACCGTCCACAGGCCCTTGCCAAACCGTAATTGCTTCCCGAGTGCCGCGTTAGGATAGCGTTTTGCAATTCCTTTGCCGACCGTTACTTCTCTCTCGCCCGGATGAAACCAGCGGCCCGCGATAAGCTTCAGATGGCGCATCTGCACGCCTCTCATTGAGAGGCCGCGCAGCGTCACATTCGAGCCCTCGGGATTGTCCACGCTGGGCAGGTTAATCACTGAGACCACTTCCAGCGAGGCCATCGGCTGCCCGTCCGCCCCACTGGCTATGCCAGGGAAGACTTTGATGATTTGAAATTGCTGCTGCGTTACCAGGCTGGTAAGTTCGGCATTGCCGCCCTTGCGCATTACCAGCACATGCAGCGGGTCGCCTGTGTTGGCGAATGCCGATTGCAGACCGGAAACAAGGCCCAATACCGCGAGCAGTACCGCAACCGTCATGGCGATACCAGCCGCCGTCATTATGGTCGTGGTTTTGCGGACGATCAGGTTCCGAATGTTGTAGGAAACAGGTATAGCCATGTGTGCCTATCCGGCGTACCGAAGCGAATCAAGAATATTTGTCCGGGCCGCGTTCCAGGCCGGTATAAAAGAACTGACTATGCCGATGAACACCGCCACTCCCAGGCAGATCAAAGCGGTTATCGGCTCAATCGACAGGTTATGGAGTTGAGGCATAAACACTTCGGCTGCTTTGCCCACCCCCACGGTCAGCAGGGATGCCAGCAGCAGCCCCAATACTCCTCCAATCAAAGCAATGCAGACTGCCTCTCCGATGATGATTCCTAAAATCGTATCGTTATTGAAACCCAGCGTTTTCAGGACGCCGACTTCCTTGATGCGTTCGCGCACCGACATCGCCATCGTATTGCCGGAAACCAGCAGAATCGTGAATGTGACGGCCGCGCAGATGCTCAGCAGAAACAACTTGATATTGCCGAGGAAGGAAACAAAGCTCAAGGCAAACTGCTGCTCAGACTCGCTCTTGGTCGGATAGGAGGAGTCCTTAAACATGTTATCGATGTTCTGAGCAATCCGGGGAACGTCCTCGGGACTATCTGCCAATACCGCAACGACACTTATAAAATTACGCCGCCCCAGGGGAAGGGCATCGCGCAGGTAATCGTAATTGAAAAACAGCGTGTCGAGCGCATCCGGGTCGTCGAAAATACCAACTACTTTGAGCTCGAGGTTTACGGGATAGATATCGCCGAGCAGAGTGATGCGGTCCCCCAGCTTAAAGCCGAGTTTCTTCGCCAGGTCGCTTGATACGACACAACCGGTCCGATCCTCAATAAAGGCCCGCCTCTGATCCTCCGGCATTTCCATCTGCGTTCTGATTTTCATGAACGCCTTGGGCTCAACGCCCAACCGCGCAAAGAAATTTTTAGGGTCGCGGTTATCTTTATATGTTCCGCCGAACCAATTCCATACAGAAACTTCCCTTACGCCCGGAACCTTCCGGATCTTTGCCTCGTAAGCAACCGGAATCGGCTGCGCCAGAGATACTCTGTGCCTCACGACCAGCCGGAGCGCCTGGCCGGGGGTCTGCTGCGCATAGAACAAGGCATGATACATGGCAACCAGTACGCCCAGCAGGCAAAGAGAAACAGCGATGCTGGAGATGGTAAGCACACTGCGCCGCCTGTTACGCAAGCTGTTTTTGAAGGCAAACGAAAAATAGCGGAACAATGACTCCTCCTCTTTCAGATTAGAGTACCGTGGCGTTTACCACGCTGCAGAACGAAGCACGCAGATTTCCGATGTACAGTCTGATTGTGGATACGAAACGCTGCTCCTGGGGGTTCACCCAAAATTGACGTTGGGCTGGACAGAACTTGACGAGCGCTGCATGCGCCGGGCGCTCGAACTTGCGGAAGCCGCCGGGAGTGAGGGAGAGGCGCCGGTCGGTGCTGTCGTCGCGCGGGATGGAACCTTGATTGGGGAAGGGTGGAATCGGCCGATCTCATCCGGAGATCCAACCTGGCATGCCGAGATGGAAGCCCTAAGGCGGGCTGCTGTGCACGAGAAAAACTATAGGCTGCCCCACACAACGCTGTATGTCACCCTGGAGCCCTGCGTGATGTGTGCCGGCGCGCTGATCAATGCCCGCGTGGAGCGTATCGTCTTTGCAGCCCGCGATCTGCGCTTTGGCGCTGTCCGAAGCAAATTCCGATTGGCCGATTCCGATTTGCTGAACCATCGTGTCCGCGTGGAGGAGGGGTTACTGGCAGCCGAAGCGGGAGACATACTGGTTCAATTCTTTCGGCGGCTGCGGCAGGCGTCGGACGCGGGAAGGTGAGGGAACCAAAAAGAAATCGGGGCCAGACTTTCGCAAGTCCAACCCCGAAGACCTACTGCAATCTTGCGCGTTCAGGCCGCACGCTTGAGGGGGAATTTCATGATCGTTTTGGCCTTTGGAACCTCTTCTGTCTCCACTTTGAAGGTCGAAATCGGGACGACCGGAGCCTTGCCGGTTCCATTGAAGTATTCATCCAGCGGAAAGAGCGGGTGCGGTTCCAGCTCACGAAACGTGCGCCCCAGCTTCTGCTCTATACGATAGACCTCGTGATAGAAGGTCCCCCGGTCCATATTCAACTTTTTGCAACACAGCGGCCACTCCGCGCCCAGAAGAAAGTGATACCTGAAAATTGTGTATTCGTGGTCGTCTAATGTCCGGCGGCTGACCAGGCAGAAATCGGCAATGTATTCCTCATTCTTGAGGCCCCAAACCGACTTTCGCTGGCGGCCGGGATTAGATTCCAGCGACACGCGGCTGACGTACTTCTCTTTCGATGCGCAAGACCGAAAGCGCGCATAGCAAGCGCGGAAGATTGCACGGAATACGCAGTTGCAAGGGGTCGACGCCCCCGCTCGTCCGGGCCTGAGACCAAGTCCTAAGCAATGTGAGCAAGACTGCTGAGCTAGCGCAAGAGTTTCTGAACGAGTCCATTCCATTTGTTTTTGTTTCCCTCCGGGCCGCGCCATTTTTTGTGGCGCGTTTGACGTAGGTCTATGAGAACAAGATATGGTACTTTCCTGCCCTCTCATCAAATATTGAGTGAAATTTTTTCTCGCTCTCCTGAGATTTCCCGGAGGAAAATCGCACAAAGCCCTAGAACTCAGCGGCTTATGGCCGGCACATAAGGTGCAATTAATACTTGTAAAATCGCACGTATTTTAGCAAAATTGAAGGACCCTATTTCACGGTGGAATCAGTACTAAGTCAACCGGTCACGTTTCGAGCTCTTCAGACGCGACTTATTGCATTCGTAAATATGCGAATTCAAAACGGCGAATACACCGAACGTGGGCTTGCCCGATTGCTGGGGATCTCCCAGCCTCAAATTCATCACGTGCTGAAGGGAACACGCCGCCTGCAACCGGAGTTTGCGGACCGCATGATGACCCGATTCGGCGTTTGTGTTCTGGATCTTTTGCAAGAAGCAGAGCTAAGCGCCGAGCTTAGTTCGCGCCAGTCTCACATCACGGATTTGCGATGGTATGCCGCCATTCCGGAGCCGGATAAAATCGCGGGCAGATTTGGCGCCCTCTCCCACGAACGCAAGCCTGCCGGCCGGTGCTTGGATCACCCGAACCGTGCGGATCGGGCCGTTTGAAAAGAGGGCGCGAGAGTCTTCAGGCCGCCTTGCTCAGCATTCCGTGCGGATCCAGAATAAACTTTTTCGCGGCGCCTTTGTCAAAGTCCTGGTAGCCTTGCGGCGCTTTATCCAGGCTGATCACGGTTGCGTTCACGATCTTCGCGACCGGTATGCGGTCGTGCAAAATGGCTTGCATGAGCTGGCGGTTGTATCGCAATACGGGGGTTTGCCCTGTAGAGAGGCGGTGCGATTTCGCCCAACCCAGGCCAAAACGCATCCGCAAGTTGCCGTGTTGTGCGGCCTCATCATGCGCGCCCGGGTCTTCTGTTACGTAAAGGCCGGGAATCCCAATGGCGCCCGCGGCGCGAGTAACCGTCATCAAAGAATTCAGAACAGTAGCAGGCTCTTCCGTTGTGTGCTGCTTGCCGTGGCCGCGAGCCTCAAACCCGACCGCATCCACTGATGCGTCTACTTCAGGTACACCCACCACGTTCGCAATCAAGTCGCCCAGGTTGTCGCTCTTCTTCAGATCAATCGGTTCAAAGCCGACCCGCTTCACGTGATCCAGGCGCTCCTGGTTCATGTCCCCAACCATAACGACCGCCGCTCCCAGGATCTGCGCAGAGGCCGCCGCTGCAAGTCCGACCGGCCCCGCTCCGGCGATATAGACAACCGATCCGACTCCGACCCCTGCCGTCACCGCGCCGTGGAATCCCGTCGGCAGGATATCGGACAGCATGGTCAGATCGCGGATCTTCGAAAGCGCCTGCTCTTTGTTCGGAAATTTCAGCAGGTTAAAGTCGGCATACGGAACCATCACATATTCGGCTTGGCCGCCTACCCAGCCGCCCATGTCCACATAACCGTATGCGCCGCCCGCTCGCGAGGGATTCACATTCAGGCACACGCCGGTGTGCTGCTCTTTGCAATTCCGGCAGCGTCCGCAAGCGACATTGAACGGAACCGAAACCAGGTCTCCGACATTCAGGAACTCGACATCTTTGCCTTTTTCGATAATCTCGCCCGTGATCTCGTGCCCCAGCACCAACCCTTTGGGAGCCGTCGTGCGCCCTCGCACCATGTGCTGATCCGACCCGCAAATGTTCGTGGATACGATCTTCAGAATCACTCCGTGTTCGATATCCTGGCCCTTCGGGTTCTTCATTTTCGGAAAATCGATCGACTGGACCTCTACTTTGCCCGGTCCAAGATAAACCACACCTCGATTAGTCGCCATTGCTTCTCCTTTCGCCAGATATGGAGACCCAAATCCGGCGGAAACGTTACTTCCTGGTCCCTGCTACCCGGCTGATGGCCTTCACGTTGTTTGCCGCCTCGGTTTGCATGGGGCTCTTCAAAGCCGCGGATTGTTCTGAAAACTTCAGCGCGTCGCGCAGTAAGGCCCGGTTCTTCGATGTTTTGCCCAGTTCGAAATCGGCGACGCCCAAGTGAAACAGCACGATCGGCAGCAGCTGGGCATTCTCCTTCACCAGCGGCAGCGCAGACCGCAGCGATTTGTCCGCCTTCGCGTATTCGTGCTGGCCGTTGTATGTAACTCCCTCCATCCAATATGCCAGGCCGAGCATGCCCTCTTTCTTCTTAGT
>JAICXK010000235.1 GCA_025980435.1 Bryobacteraceae bacterium | reverse complement strand
GGCCTCGCTTTTCTTTACGATCCTGTCATCGGAGCGGTGCTGTGGATCGTCGCCTTGATCGCATTTGCTACCGACCGCCGGCTGCGCCGTTTGCTTCGCCCCGCGTTGACGATCTTCGTCGTTTTCCTCCTGCTTCTCGCGAACCTGGCTCAACTCCAGCCGGGCATCGCGGACTCCGAGCCTCTATTCAGCAGAATTCCAAGGGATATCACAGCGATCTTGCAAGCTCGAACTCCCTTCGCATGGGTTCCGCTCTGGGGCGGCCACGAGATCTGGATTTATCTTTTCATCCTGATCTGCGGGCTTTGGGCCGTCGCGCGCACATGGCCTGTGCTCAACCGGCAACTGCGCTGGCTGCTGGTGCTGGCTTCCCTGCTCGGCTTGCTGAGCGTGCCCGCCTCCGCTTTCTTTCTCTCGCGATTCGGCTGGTGGCTGATCCCCCGCCTTCAGCCGGCGCGCTGGCTGCTGTTCACGGTCGCACTCTCGCTCGCCGCCTGCGGCATCGCCGCCATTCAGGCCCTACGCCTCGGCCGTAAAGCAGAGACATGCGCGTGGTTTTGTTTCATTCTTGGCGTCCTGGTTATCTCTCGTGTTGCCGCGCCGCCCAGACAACTCATTCGGCACCGCGATGCAGTCGTCAATCTCGCTCGCTGGGCCGAGTCCAATACCTGGGGCAGTTCCATGTTCCTCTTCCCCGATGCCGGCCGCGATTTGTATCCGGGCGTTTTTCGCGCCGAAAGCCGTCGCGCGCTCTGGGTGGATTGGATGAGCGGAGCCCAAGCCGACTACTCCGGCGTGGTCGCCAGGACATGGAATGAACGGTGGCACGAGAACAACCGCGACCTGGAGAGTTTATTAGCGGTTCCCATCGATTACTACGTACTGAAGCGCTCAAACCATCTGTCTGGCGTAAAACCTGTGTTTGAAAATCAGGAGTTTCTGGTTTACGATTCGCGTGACCTGCTGCATGCCGCCGGCCATTGATTCGTGCGTATTCGTGTCCCGCCGCGGCCCTGGCGGATCGCGTCGCGGTTCTCGCCAGAGGACGCGTGATCGCCTCGGGCAGCCTCAGCGAGATGCGCGCCCTCGTCGTTCGCACGCGCATCAGTTGCTCCATTACATTAAGCATCGAGCAAGTCAGCGCTTGGCCGGGCGCGGGAAGCGTCAGCCGCGACTGGCAGCGCCTGCACATCACCGCCACGAATGCGGAGGCTGTCGTACGGCAATTGCTGGCAGGCGATGAAGACCTGCAGGAATTGGAAGTGCGTCGCGCCGGGCTCACCGATGTGTTCACGGAACTTACCCAGGAGGCAGCATGAGCGGCGCCCGTCTGTTACGCGCTTATATGATCGAAGCGAAATACGAATGTCTGCGAACGCTGCGCAGGCCAGGCTTCGCCGTGCCGTTTCTGCTTCTGCCGGTTGCTCTGTATCTGTTCTTTGGAGTTGTTCTGTTTGGCGCAAGTAAAGACCCGAATACGGCATTGTTTATCTTCCTGGCGTTTTCCGTTTTCGGCGTAATGGGCCCGGGAATGCCCGCGTCGGTTAAATGATCTTATCTTGATCTCTCCTGAAAGGAACATGCGATGAGAACGTTACTTTTTCTCCTTTTAAGCGCTGGCGCCGTTTGCGCCCAGGATGGCGCGGCAATTTATAAAGCGCACTGTGCCGCGTGCCACGACACGCCAACGGGCCGCATACCGCCTTTCAGTGCGCTCCGGGCAATGGATCCTGCAAAAATCATGCAATCACTTGAAACCGGGGCGATGAAGACACAGGGCGCAGGATTAACGAGCGCCGAGCGGTTCGCAGTGGTGACGTATCTCGCGACTCCGGCGGCTAAACACTCATCGGCGCCTTCTCCCGCTGCCTTCTGTAAAGCGGAACCGCAGCATCCCGGCCCGGCACATGGCCCGCAATGGAGCGAATGGGGCGCGAATATCGAAAATACACGCTTTCAGGACGCCAGCGCCGCAGGACTAAGCGCGGCCGATGTTGCCAAACTCAAGCTGAAGTGGGCTTTCGGATTGGGGAACGGCGCCTCCGTGCGTTCCCAGCCTGCAGTTACGGATGGCCGCGTATTTGTTGCGGATCTCGGAAGCGATGTCTATTCGCTCGACACGCGCAGCGGGTGTATTCAGTGGACCTTCCACGCCGGTGCAACTGTCCGCAGCGCCATCACTGTCGGGCCGACGGGCGGTTCGGGCAGCAGGCCCGCGATCTATTTCGGCGACCAGAGCGCGAACGCCTACGCCGTCGATGCATCCACCGGGAAATTGATCTGGAAGGTTCACGCAGGCGACCACTTCGCTTCCATGCTGACCGGCGGCCCGCTTTTGCATGATGGGGTCTTGTACGTGCCGATCTCTTCCTATGAGGAAGCGCTGGCCGCTTCTCCCACGTATGAATGCTGCACCTTCCGCGGCAGCGTCATTGCGCTTGACGCCGCCACCGGGAAATCCCTCTGGAGAAGCTACACGATTCCGGAATCGGCTCATCCAACTGAGAAGAGCAAGACCGGTGTACAAATGCATGGGCCTTCTGGCGCTGGCGTGTGGTCAGCGCCGACCTTTGATGCAAAGCGCAATGTCGTCTATGTGGCAACTGGCGATAACTATTCCGACCCGCCCAGCGCTACCAGCGATGCGGTCTTGGCCTTCGATGCCAAATCCGGGAAACTTTTGTGGTCCAAGCAGCTCACAGCGGATGACATCTATAACATGGGCGGTCACGCAAAGGGCCGCGATTTCGATTTCGGGCAGCCACCCATTCTGGTTGCCCTTTCAAACGGGCGCCGCGCGCTGGTCATCGGGCAAAAATCCGGTATCGCGCACGCGATCGATCCTGACCGGCAGGGCGCAGTGCTATGGGAGACACGCCTGGGCCACGGGGGCCCGCTCGGCGGAATCCAGTGGGGCTCCGCGGCCGACAGCGAAAACATGTACGTCCCCCTTGCGGACCTTGCACTGAAGGGAGTCGCCGACAAGTCGGCTCCGCAGGGTTACCGGCTGGAATTGGATCCCAACAGCGGGGGCGGCCTCTTTGCTTTGCAGCTAACCACCGGAAAGCAAGTATGGAGCGCAAAGCCGCCGGCGTGCGGCGAACGGAAGCACTGCAGTCCCGCCCAGTCCGCACCCGTAAGCGCGATCCCCGGCGTGGTGTTCTCCGGTTCGGTCGACGGGCACATGCGTGCCTATTCGGCATCCACCGGCGAGATCATATGGGACGTTGATACGGCGCGTGACTACGAAACGGTGAATGATCAAAAAGCGAAGGGCGGCTCTCTCGACGCCGCAGGTCCGGTGATCGCCGGAGGCATGCTCTACGTCACGTCCGGCTACGGCCAGTGGGGCGGCATGCCTGGCAATGTTCTCCTGGCCTTTTCGGTCGACGGCAAGTGAAATCACTTTCCGGTATGAATACCCGCGCCGGCCACTCTCCGGAGTGCCTCCTTTTCCATAAATCGCACCGACGCCGCCGGTAGCCCCAGGTATGGGGAACTCGTAATCTGCAAATCATCCGCGGACCATTGGCCTCTCATCAGCCCTGTATCGGAATGCTTTTCTCCGAGACAGACTTCCTGGCTCGGATGCCTGAAAGACTCTCTTGAGGTGACGGGTGATATTGTCGGTCCGGTCGGTGCATTCCGTAACTGGCAGCCGGGACGGAAATAAAGCTGCTGCCGGATACGCACTGAGGCGCCCTTCACATTCGCGGTTGCGCCACGGCTCGCTCCTCGACCTCACATTGATCACATCCGATTCCCAGCTCCTCGCTTGCTCCTGGTTGAAAACTTTGGCCACTGACCAGTGGGGCCGACCGCCGGGTCGGCGCGGGTCCGCCTGGACCCGCTCTCGAAACCTTCCCGGCCCCCGCCCTCACACCGCTGCCGCAGCCGTTTGTCCCACGTACCAGGCATAGGTGGCTGCGATTCCGTCCTTCAGCCCTATACGGGGCCGCCAACCCATCGTCTTCGGCTCAGCTACTCTTCCTTTCAATCCCTGTCCTTTGCTGGACCCGCCTTCTGTCGTACCCCCTGTCACATTTACGGTACTCCCCCTAAAACGGAAAGAGAGACAATATTTTCGGCTGCTTTTTTGGCCGTACAGGAAGGGGACGATGTCGACACAAGACAAAAGCAAAATCGATCAGGCAGAGAAGCCGAAAAAGCACGGCCTGGGACGGCGCAGTTTCTTACGAGGCGCAGGGCTCACGGCCGCCGGCGCCACCGTGCTCGACCATGTGGAACTCCTCGCGAAAGAAGTCCCGAAGGTTGCCCCCAGCGTAGGCCCGGGTCGAACGCCGGTCGTCCTGAACGTGAACGGCAAGGACTACCGCGTCGCCCTGGAGCCGCGCACAACGCTCGCCGATGCCTTGCGTTACGATCTCAACCTGACCGGCACGAAAGTCGTCTGCGACCGGGGCGCTTGCTCGGCCTGCACGGTCTGGCTAGATAAGACGCCGGTGAATTCGTGCATGACCTTGGCGATCGACGTCGGTAAGCGGCGGGTTACCACCATTGAAGGTCTGGCAAATGGGGAAGAACTGCATCCGGTGCAAGCCGCATTCATCAACCACGATGCCCTGCAGTGCGGGTTCTGCACGCCCGGCATGGTCATGAGTTGCGCCGCTCTGCTGGAGCGCAACCCGAATCCCGATTTGAACGACGTGAAATTGGCGACCAGCGGCAATCTCTGCCGCTGCGGCACATATCCAAAGGTCTTCAGTGCGACGCTCGAAGCGGCGCAGACGCGAAAGGGCGCTGCGGTGGCGAATGTCAGGCGCGGTGCTTAGAAAGGAAGGCGTGAAATGGGCTTTCAAGAAGGTCAACAAAACACGAAACCAACTGTTCCCACGCGAGAGCAGGCGCTGCGGGTAGGTATCGCGGAGGAAACGCTGAAAACGGTCCAGCGGGAAATCCCTGCTTCCGAGCCGCCGCCGCTCGCGCCGAACGCCGATCTCACCGTGATCGGCAAACCCACAAAGCGCTGGGACGGCAAAGCCAAGGTTACAGGCGCGGCTCGCTACACGGCGGATATCCGGCTGCCGGGCATGCTGTACGGCAAGATGGTGAACGCATCGGCGCCGCATGCCAAGGTGTTATCCATCGACACCAGCGCCGCCGAGCGGTATCCGGGGGTCAAGGCTGTCTATGTCATCACGCACGTTGACGGCAATGCCGAACTGAGAGACAAGAGCAAGGAGATTCCATCGCGTTATCCGATCGTGCGCTACGCGGGACAGCCGATTGCCGCCGTAGCGGCGGTTTCTCCGCAGATCGCCGAGGATGCCGTGAAGCTCGTTAAGGTGGCATACCAGGAGTTTCCGTTCGTCATCGATCGGAACGTCGCGCGGCAATCCGACGCGCCGCTAGTTTATCCGGGGGCCGCCGATCAGGCGGGCACGGCGGGCGGCGGAGGAGGCCCTAAGAACGTTCCGCAAGTTGGAAATGTCCACGGACCCTCCGAAAAGCAGATCGGTTACGTGAAAGAAGGATTTGCGGACGCCGATGTAACCGTCGAGGCGCATTTTACGACCCAGGTACAAACGCACTCCGCGCTCGAGACCCACGGTGTTGTCGCCGATTGGAAGCCGGATGGCCTGACGGTATACGCCTCAACGCAAAGTACGTCGAGCGTGCGCGAGGAACTAGCTTACGTTTTTAAGCTGCCCAAAAGCAAAGTCCGAGTCATGACTGAGTATATGGGCGGCGGCTTCGGAGCGAAGTTTGGCGCCGGCAATCCGGGCGTTGTCGCCACCTATTTATCGCAGAAGGCGAACGCTCCGGTCTGGTTGATGCTCGATCGCAAAGAAGAGCATCTATCGGTCGGGAACCGGCCCGACTCCGACCAGGCGATCAAGATCTCGGCCAAGAAAGACGGCACTCTGACCGCCATGCAGCTCGTCAGTTATGGGACCGCGGGAACCGGTACCGGCGCAGGTTGCTCCGGCCCCGTAATCAACATGTACGAGTGCAAAAACAAGTGGACCAGAGAATATGACGTGTTCACCAATGCCGGCCCTGCCGCATCGTTCCGTGCGCCGGGACACCCGCAGGGTTGCTTTGCTCTCGAACAGGCCATCGACGAAATGGCCGAGCGGCTCGACATGGATCCGCTGGATCTCCGCGACAAGATCGATGTCAATCCGCAGCGGCGGGTGGAACGAAAGCTAGGCAGAGAGAAGTTCGGCTGGTCCCAGCGGCGCAAGCCCAACTCCGATTCCGGCCCGGTGAAAAGAGGCGTGGGCGTTGCCCAGGCGGTCTGGTATCGCATTGTGAATCTGGATTCCGCGGCCGAAGTAAGGCTGAGCCGCGACGGGTCCATTGAACTGATGTCGGCGGTTCAGGACATCGGAGGCGGCATCAAAACAGTTTTGGCGCAGATCGTAGCCGAAGAATTCGGCCTGAAACCGGAGGACGTGGTCATTCGGATCGGCGACACCCGCTACCCGGTTGGCCCACCCTCCGGCGGCAGCATGACGACCGCTTCTATTTCTCCCGCGGCCCGGAACGCCGCCTATCGGCTGAAGCGCGAATTCTTCGAAGCGGTTGGCCCTTCCCTGAATTCCTCGCCCGACGATCTTTACTTCACCGGCGGAAGGATGAAATCAAAATCAAATCCTGCCGTCTCATTGAGCTTCCGGCAGGCGGCAGCCAAGATGAGACAGGAGGAACTGTCCGTGCGCGCCAATCGCATTCCCGATTATTCGGGACGAATGCCGCGCAGTGGAATGACCACTCTCGGCGGCGTACACTTCGCCGAAGTATCCGTCGATACCGAGGCCGGCCGCGTTCACGTCGAGCGCGTTCTCGCGGTTCAGGACTGCGGCCGCCCCATGAATCCGCTGGCGCTCGAAAGTCAGATCAACGGAGGCGTGCTGCAGGGTATTTCGTACGCGCTTTACGAGAACCGTGTTCTCAATCACGCCAAAGGTCTGATGGTAAACGCTAATTTCGAACAGTACAAAGTGATCGGCTCCGTGGAAACGCCGAAGATTGAGGTGATGGTGATCCAGGATTACCAGGGACAGAGCTCGACGGACGCTTACGGAATCGGAGAGCCCGCGACCATGGCGACTTCGGCCGCGCTCGCCAACGCTTTTTACAACGCAACGGGTGTTCGCATCCGGCAACTGCCTATGACGCCCTCCAGCGTGTTTGCGGCATTGGGTAAAAACAGGAGTGAACTGGCATGAATCGCTTCTCATTTGTTGATTGCACGACCGTTGACGATGCGCTGGGACAACTAGGCGCGGGCACGCAGGTCAAGGCCGGGGGAATCGATATTCTCGACAGGCTGAAGGAAGGTCTCGATCAGCCCGAGAAGATCGTGAATATCCGTAACGTTCAAGGCCTGTCCGGGATTGAAGAAAATGCGGATGGCATTCGCATCGGCCCGCTGATGACTCTCGCGGAAGTTTCAGAGCACGAGGCGGTCAAGCGCAAATACACGGCTCTCGCGCACGCGAGCGCGCACGCCGCCACTCCCCAGATCCGTAACTCCGCCACCATTGGCGGCAATCTTTTGCAACGGCCGCGCTGCTGGTACTTCCGTCACATTGAATTCCCCTGCAGAAGGAAAGGCGGCGAGATCTGTTTTGCGCAGGATGGAGAGAATCAGTATCACGCTATTTTCGACAATCATACCTGTGCGATTGTCGCCCCTTCCACGGCCGCGGTCCCGTTGATCGCGCTGAATGCGCAGATAGAGCTTACCTCAAAAGAAGGAAAGCGAACCGTAGCGCTGGAGAAGTTCTACCTTACTCCGGAACAAAATGTGACCCGCGAGCATTCGCTGCGCCCCGGCGAGTTGCTCACGGCGATTCTCGTTCCCGCCGCTTCGCCAAACACAAAATCCGCCTACCAGAAGTACGCTGAAAAGGACAGTCATGACTGGCCGATTGCAGATGCCGCAGTGGTTTTGCAGATGGATGGAAACAGGGTCCGCAATGCATCCATTGTTCTGGGCGCGGCGGCTCCCACACCGATGCGCGCGAGTGCGGCGGAAACGGTGCTGAATGGAAAAGTGCTCGACGAGCAGTTAGCGCGCCAGGCGGGCAAAGCTGCCATGCAGGG
>JAICXK010000338.1 GCA_025980435.1 Bryobacteraceae bacterium | reverse complement strand
GGTTGGCGCGACCGCGTCGTAGACCACATCAATCCAGGCGGCTGGAACACCCCCCTGGACCAAGGTTTCCGCCACGAACCGCGAGACCGCAAGGTAGCGGCGCGCGCGGGCGTACTTCCATTGAGAAAAGGCGGAACGGCCGATGGAAAACGCGACCCGCCGCGAGACGACAAACGTGCGGCGAGACGCTACTGCCGAAAGAGTGTGGGCATGAGCGTCATGGGCATGGACAAGGTCCGCCTCCATGGAGCGGCGCCAGAGATTCATCGCCCCTGCCGGAAGCGTTTCGAAGCCTGCCGCCAGAGCAGCGTGCCAGAGCGGGCGGCCTCTCCGGGCGATCAGCATACACTCGTGGTGAGCCCGATGAAGACCTTCCATCAGGAGCAGTACCTGTCTTTGGCCCCCGCGCATTTCGGCGCCGGTGTCCACATGAAGAATGCGCAATTCTATAGCTTCCGGCCCGGGCTCATATGCCGCGCCTTGGCGTACTTCACGAAATTGTAGAAGGCAGCCATATAGGCGATGCTCAATCCTTCCATGCCGTCCAGGAAACCGCGTTGGAAGAAGTAGGTTCTAATAAACGTCCATGGCGGATCAAACAGAAGTCTGCTGAGCGCAATCGATTGTTCGCGCGCGGCCATCTCCTGAGCGGCCAAAGTCGTATAGCTATCCATGGTGCGCAGATGCTCCGATAAGGAATTGCAAGTGAAGTGCAAAAGGTTCGATCGTAAGTGCCCCACTGAACCTTGCACCTCAACCGATTCGTGGACGAAATCGCCGACCCATTTCGCCTTTTGCCGATTGAACAGCCTCACCTTGCGATCGGGATACCACCCGCTATGAAGAATCCAGCGGCCCAGATATTGGGCCAGCCGGGGCATTGTATATCCGTCGAAGTCCGGGCCGGATTTCTTGATGTGCCAGATCTCGGCTTCGAGAGCTTCACTCACGCTCTCGTCGGCATCGAGCGAGAGTATCCAATCGTGCGAAGCAAGCTGCGCGGCGATGTTCTTCTGGGCGGCATAGCCGTGCCAGGAGGCCTCTTCCACGCGCGCTCCCAGTTTCGTTGCGATCTCAACTGTTCGATCGTTCGAGCCGCTGTCCAGCACTAAAATCTCATCGCAGCAGCGCAGGCTTTCGACTACACGGCTCACGTTTCTTTCTTCATTAAACGTGATGATGGTGGCGGAGATCTTCATATCCGCGGCCTAGGAGATGCTCACCGGCACGAGCGAAATAGAAAGCACAAACATCGCGAGGGCTGCGACAGCGAGCCAGATTCGTCCGCGAGAAAGCGGGGTCTGATCGTAGACTAGCGGGTGCCGGCGGCCGAACAGAAAGAGCAGCGCGGCCCAAACCCACCAAGCCCAGTAGAAGAAGCCCAGGCCGACGAGGACAGCGATGAACGCGTGTGTGACATAGCGATGCCATCGCTCGCCCAAAACTGCGTAGAGGATGTGACCGCCGTCCAACTGTCCCATGGGCAGGAGATTGATGGCCGTAGCCAGCAACCCGGCCCACGCCGCCATGGCCATCGGATGCAGGGAGATGTAGATAGAAGGCGCGTGGGGAAATCGGATCAGTTCCAGCGCGCGCAGAACCAGCGGGGTTCCGAAAATAAAACGCGCCTGATGTACGCCGACAGGAGTGATTCGCGAGAGCAAAACTCCGGCAATCAAAAATGGGAGGAGAACCAGGAATCCTGCCACGGGTCCGGAGACCCCGATATCGAAAAGCGCTTTTCGCGAATAGATGGGCGACCGGATCCTGATGAATGCGCCGCACGTGCCGAACAGGGTTGGAGAAGGAAGGAAATACGGCAAACTCGCATCTACTCTCCACCGGCGGCAATCCAAGTAATGGCCGAACTCGTGGGCCAGCAGGATGAGCAGAAGCGGAATGGAGAATTGCAAACCTGCCCACACGTGACTATCGCCGCGAACC
This sequence comes from Bryobacteraceae bacterium, assembly GCA_025980435.1. Classification (GTDB taxonomy): domain Bacteria; phylum Acidobacteriota; class Terriglobia; order Bryobacterales; family Bryobacteraceae; genus Bog-105. The sequence goes on along the minus strand of JAICXK010000338.1, from coordinate 2,796 downwards.
AGTTCGGTATAGCCGGAAAAGACAGAGGCAACATCGAGCGGGCGGCCTAAAGAGAAAGCTTGAACCAGCGCGTAGCCGAACACAGTTGTGGAAACGAAGGTCAGGAGAAAGAGAAGGAGATTCAGCCACCAGCCTTGTGACCACAGGGTGCGGAAGACAAAGTCGGGCGCGTATTCCAGGCTTTCGATCCGGCCAGTAGACCCCGGTTCAGCCACGTCGGTTACTGCAGGGTCTGCAGTTCCTTACCAGGCTTGAAGCGGACCGCTTTGCCGGGAGGAATAGCAACTTCAGCGCCGGTTCGGGGATTCCGGCCAATTCCCGTTTTACGCGGCCGCACATTGAAGATCCCGAATCCTCGCAGTTCAATACGGTCACCCTCGCTCAAGGCCTTTTTCATCGTCTCGAAAACAGTTTCGACAGCCATCTCCGCCTTGGTTTTCGTTATACCAGTGCGGTTTACGACCTCGTTGATGATGTCTAGCTTGATCAAGGACCCTCCCCGATTTCAAGTGCCCCAAGTCCCGGCAAAGATCAAAGCGGCCTCAGCCAGCACCGAAGGCAACGGAATCTTAATGATAAGAAGCAGGTTAGCGGAATGTCAAACGGTGGGCCGGGGATTCGCGCCGGACCGCAATTTTTGCCGGATCTCGAAGCCGTAGCTGGGCTTTTCTTACCGCTCCGGGTTCCGCGACCGCCCGGATCGGTAACATAACGCACGCCTTAGCTCAACAAACGTTTGGAGTTATACGTGCTTAACCATTACGTGGAGTAGAAGGTGCGCTCGCTGAAGGTTTTAGTCGTTGAAGATAGCCCGGCCGATGTGCGGCTGATCCGGGAGGCGCTCAAGAGCGCAGAAGTGCCGGTTCAGATCACGGTGGCGAAAGACGGGATCGAAGCGCTGGAGTACTTGCACGACTCGGAAGGGAAAGCGAGCCGTCCGGACCTGGTGCTGTTGGATCTGAACATGCCTCGCAAGAATGGCCGCGAGGTGCTGGCGGAAGTGAAAGCATCGCCCGCACTTAAGCAGATCCCGGTTCTGGTAATGACCAGTTCACACTCGGATGAGGACATCAACCAGGCCTACGAGTTAAACGCGAACTGCTACATTACAAAGCCGCATGACTTTCACGAATACGTGAAGGTAGTGCGTGCCATAGAGAATTTCTGGTTTCTGACCGCAAGCCTTCCGGACGTGTTTCATAGCGGGGCAATGCCGATGGGCCACACCGCCTGAGGCGCCGGGCGGTCAGGATTTGGAAATAGCCGTTTCTTCGACAGCGGCCTTGGCAGCGGCCAACGCTGCTTCGTAGTTTGGATGGTCGCCCACTTCCTTCACGTACTCCACATGGCGCAGCTTGTTGTCAGGATCCAACACGAAAATCGCCCGGCTTTCGATGCGCAAGTCAGGGATCAGAGTGCCGTATTTCTCGCCAAATGATCCAGTGCGATGATCTGACAACATGGTGATCCGGTTGACCCCGTAATTTCCACACCAGCGCTTTTGCGCAAACGGCAGATCCATGCTGATGGTAAAAATGCGCACATCCGAGAGCTTCTCCGCTTCGGTATCGAAGCGGTGTGTCTGGGCATCACAGACCGGCGTGTCGAGAGAGGGAAGTACGCTGAAAATGCGCACGCCACGCCCTGTTTTCTTGAGATCAATTTGCTGGAGGGTGGAATCGACGACGGTGAAATCCGGCGCTTGATCGCCCGCCCGCAATTGGGGGCCGGCAAGTGAAAACGGGTTCCCTTTGAGCGTAGTCGTCCGGCTCGGTTGCGTACTATTTGTCATCGGCCACAGTGTAGCAAGTGGCGAGGGACCTGTGAAGTTGGTGAATCCGGCAGTTTCTAAGGCTAATTGGTTTCCGGCAGCGCAAACGCGTAGAGCGAGTCGCCGGCTCCGAACAGAATGTATTGCCGCCCATCCAGCGTGTAAGTAATTGGCCCGTTCGATGTGTTCTGTCCGACGCGGGTGTGCCACAGCGTTTTACCGCTCTGGGAATCGAGCGCCATCAAGTGTCCGGAGGTATCACCCGCAAACAGCAGGTTTCCCGCCGTGCTCAAAAGACCGCCGAAGCTCATGGCCCCGGCGCTACTGATATCGTGCCTCCATTCCACCTTCCCGGTCCGGTAATTGAGTGCCAGCAGCACGCTTGAGAAAGTCAGAAAATCGTCCCGGCCCGCATAGCCCTCCGGTTTGCCCTCCGCCGTGTAATAAAAGACGCTGTAATTCTGCGATGCATTCACATAGAACAGCCCTTTCGCCGGATCGTAAGTGGGCGCGAACCAGTTGGTTGCGCCATTTGAACTGGGGCTCACCAGGGTGCCGTCCCGGGTGGGCTCCTTCTTCGGATCGGGAATCGGCCGGCCGCGCGAATCGATGCCTTCCGACCAGTTGTTCGCCATAAAAGGCGCCGTTACGAGATTTTTTCCGGTTTTACGATCCAGCACAAAGAAATACCCGTTCCGGCTGGCTTGCGCCAGCATCTGACGGTGCTGCCCGTCCAGTTCGCCGTCGAACAATATCGGGGTCTGAACGGCGTCCCAATCATGGGTATCGTGAGGTGAGGGTTGAAAGGACCAGACCAGTTTGCCGGTATCGGGGTTGAGCGCGACGATGGAACACGTCCAGAGATTGTCGCCCTTGCGAGCCGCGCCGGCATGCACGGGGTTTGGATTGCCGGTCGCCCAATAGAGCAAATGAAGCTGCGGATCGTAGGTTCCGGTCATCCAGGTCATCCCGCCGCCATGCCGCATGGCTTCTTCGCTGGGCCAGGTTTCGGATCCTGGCTGGCC
>JAICXK010000317.1 GCA_025980435.1 Bryobacteraceae bacterium | reverse complement strand
GGTTCGTTCCTCCTTTCCCCGAGAGAACGAATAGATCCGGTAATCCGTCATTGTCGTAATCAACAAAGGCAATTCCGCTGCCGGTGGTTTCAATGATGTATTCCTTTGAAGTGCTGCCACCGTTCGGGAACGAAGCAGTCAATCCGGCCTGCTGCGCGATGTTACGGAAATCGGCGGCCGGTAAGGATACCGCGATAAGGCCGAGCACCGCGGAGAGAGCAAACTTCACTGCTTCGGCTGCTCGCCCAACTTCTTCAAGAAATCGGAGAATTCGCCTTCGGGCGGTTTCTGCAGCTTATCGAGAATCGTCTTCTCCTGTTTGGCTTTATCCATCTGGCCGGAATCGCGATAGGCCGTCAGCAGAGCATAATGCGCGCTTTCGTTTGCCGGCTGCAACTCGGCGGCGCGCGAAAGCAAGTTGATTGCCTGATCGTACTGCTTGGCTTGTGACTTCAGCTTTCCAAGCGCAATCAGGGCTTGGACGAAGGTTGGCGAGAGCTGAACGGCGCGCTCAAAATGGGGCTTGGCCGCGGCCGTGTTGCCCTGTACCTGCGCGATCTGCCCTAACTGAAATTCACAGGCGCCATCTTCGGGACTCAACTTCAACTCGGACTTGAATTCCGCGGCGGCCTGCTCCAGCGATTCAGGGCTGTGGCTCTGCAAAAGAATCGCGCGACCCAGGCGAAAGTGGAGTTCGGGAGCGTTCGGGTTCAACTCAATCGCTTTTCGATACTCAGCGACGGCATCGGAATAGCGATTTTCCACTTCGAAGATCTCTCCGGAGAGTTCATGAACGCGGTACGAAGAAGGCGTCCGTTGGAACATCGCAAACGTCGCATCGTTGAAAGCTTTCATATGTAGCTTGGCGGCGAGGTAAAGCACGTCCGGATCGTTTGGAAAGCGATGCTCCAGATCTTTCAACAGCGCGTATGTCTTCGCGTCTTCGCCGAGATTGCTGTAGCACTTCACCCCGGCGAGACCCGCGAGCCGATAGACGTCGCCATCCGCGGGATCAACTGAAGTCAGGCCCGGAAGCGCAGCTTTGCAATTGTCTGCAGCAGCTTGGGCGAGAGCCAGAAAGGCACGGGCCGTCTTGTCGCCGGGGTCTTTCGATGCCTCGGTCAGTTTCGTGAGCGCAACGGAATATCGCCCCTGGTTGAATGCCGCGATGCCTTCATCTCGTGCGGCGCCGCCGAAGGCAAAAATTGGGGCCAGCAGCAAGAGGGAGGCGATTTTAATGACCGGCATCGTCCAACATCAATTCCGAATTGCCGTAGCGGTGGTGCAACTTGCCTTCGTAATAGCGAAAGCTGAGCAGGGGCGGTGGTCCAGGCGGCACTTTCAAGTCCGGCGTCACGCGCGCCTCCGGGCTTTCGGCCACATCAGCACAGCGGCCTGAATCTGAAATCTGTTTGATCGTTTGCTGCTCGATCGGCGTAATCAGCGCCATCGCAAACAATGCCAAAATCCGCATACAATTACCGGCTGTTCAGCTCCTGCAAAGCGTGACGGGCAGTCGCGCTATCGGGCTTGCGATCGAGGAGAGCCTGCATCACCTGGCGCGCCTTCTCGATGTTACCCATACGCGTGTACGTCCGGCCCAGATTTAAGTAGAGTATATCTTCATCGGGAGCAACCCGGACGCCGTATTCGAAAGCGGCGATGGCGTCGTTTACCTTCCCTTGCTGGATATAGAGGACACCGAGGTTGTTGATTGCGCCTGAGTAGTCGCGCCGCAGGCTGATGGCCTGCTCAAACAGCTTCCGAGCTTCATCCGAATGACCCTGCTTGGCGAGGGCGAGACCGAGCCCGTTGGCGGCTTCAGGCGATTGCGGGTCCAATTGCAACGCGCGGCGGTAATACGCTTCCGCCATCGGCTGCTGATTGAGCCTGTCCGCGGCGTGGCCGGTGTTCAACAGAGTGTATAGAAGATCCGGCTTGAGCGTGAGCGCTCTTTCGTAATTCGCCATCGCCTGCTGCGGGTTCTTTTGGGTTTGGCAAAGATCCCCCAGCCCGGACCAGGCTTCCGCATAACCAGGGTTCACGCGCAGGGCTTCGCGAAAACACTTTTCAGCGGGCTGCAGACGATCCGCCTGAAGATGGATCTGCCCAACGAGCACCAGAACGCGAGCGTTCTCCGGGGTTCTCCGAAGGACCTGTTCCAGATAGGGCAGCGCCTGTTCGTTGTAACCGGACCATAGAAAGGCAGCGCCAAATTTGAAGAAGTCGCGGTGGGGCCGGCCGATATAGAAGCCTTCGAACGGAAGTTTCGCTCCGCTTGTTAGCGCGGGCGGCTCAGAATGGGCACTCTCAAGACTTGCATAGATTTTCACAGCCTGCCCGTCTGCGTTTAGCAAGAGCGCGAGCGGCAGCTTGAGCCCGGTTCGCCAATCGAACAAGTAGCGGCGGAAGATTTCGTACTGGTCGTGGCGCTCCGGCGATTTGGCCAGCTCCCCCTCGGTCAAGACAAACAGGCCCGGGCCGCGCTGCGGTTCAGGGAGAGGTATGGGCTCCAGAAACCAGGTATCGTGCAAGCGGAGTGCATTGTCGGCTGCGACCGGCCGCGAGGGGAGAACATGCGGGGATCGGAACGGCTGTGATTTGGGGCCGGGCGAGCCTTCGGTAACGGAGTAGATGTGGCCGGCTTCCAGATTCGAAAATTCCTGCACAGCCCCGGAGGGCCATGTGATGCGGACATGCTGCGCCGAAGCCGCTTCGCCGAGGCCGAACAAAACTTGTTTGGTGTGCTGAGAGAGAAAACCGGAACCAGCTTCCAGCCACTTTGTCTGGCCGTCCACTTGAATGCGGGCACCGATGGCATCCCGATTCGATTTCGTGCCTTGCAGCCGGAACGCGATAGAGCGGTTCTGTCCCGCACAGTTGTTCTGAAATACACGCACCTGCGGACCCATCCGGCTTTTCAGAATGATGTCGGGGCGGCCGTCGCCGTCAAAATCGGTTACGGCGAAGGCTCGGCTATCTTCGGCGAAATCGAGACCGCTGACGCCTGAGAAGTCGACATACCGGCCGCCACGCCGGACATAGAGCACATTCGGTTCGCGGCCGTTCCAACTGTATTCTTCGCGGATGAACTGATTCAGCGCATTCCAGCCGCCCTCGTACGCGGCGGACGGCTGGGCCGTTACAGGCGAACGCGCGACAACCTGCCGCCAGAAAAAGCTGTTGAGATCGGTTTCGGATTCATTCGTCAGCATGCCGCAGGTGATGAAGATCTCCGGGTTTCCATCGTTATCCAAATCGTGCCCGCCGGATGCCCAGGCCCAGCGGCCGAACCCGACCTCCTCCTGTGCGGTTGTGTTCTGAAATGCGCCATCCCCGCGATTCCGATATAGCGAATTGCCCATGGTGTGGCCGCGGTAGGCGCTTTCGAGCGATGGGGTTTGGGCCGGAGCGAAATGCTTATCGGCGACGACGCGCTGCCCAGCAGCAGTCCACATATTGGCGACGTACAGGTCGGGCTTGCCATCGTGGTCGTAATCGAACCAGGACGCGCTCATACCCGGACCGATGTCCTCGACTCCGGCGCTTGCGGCGAGATCACGGAAGTGGCCGTTCTTGTTTACGTAAAGATTTTTTCTTCCGAAATCATTGGCGATAAAGAGATCGGGCCAGCCGTCATCATTGAAGTCGCACCAGGCGGGCGCGAAACTGAACCGGTTGTTGTTCTCGTTCATGCCGGTTTCGGCGGTGCAGTCATCGAACGCACCGCTGCCGTCCGGCTGGAGATTGTTACGGAACAGAAAATTTGGCGGGCCGTTCTGCGCGTCCTGGTAGGGCGAGGCGTATGTGTACTGGGCTTCGCTTTGAAAATAGACGTAACAGCAGAGATAGAGGTCGAGTTTGCCGTCGCGATCGAAATCGGCAGCAGCCATTCCAGTGAAAGCGCCGGCAGGGGCAGTTGCGAAGCGGAAGGCATTCTCCCGCAGTTTGAAGCGCCTGCCCTCATTCAGGAAGAGGACCGGTCCGGCGGCACGCAGGACGACAAGATCCTGCCGGCCGGAGTTGCGGAGATCCAGGAAGAGCGCGCTGGAGGTATCGTCGAGGATACCGACGCCCCAGGTTTCCGTTATGTCTTCGAAATCGCCGCTGGGATTGTATCTGTAAAGCCGGTTGGGGAGGCCGCCCGGTTGGCAGACGTAGACCTCGTCTATGCCGTCGCCGTCGATATCTCCGACCGCGATGCCGTTGCTGCCGTACACATCGATGCCGGTGGCGGGATCGAGACGGGCGCGCCAGTATGGAATTCCTTTGGCGAGCTGTTCGGAAAACGACGGGGTCTTCTCGAATACGGCCGCGGTCGCATCGCGAAAGAGCGGAGCATCCGCTGAGGCTACATGTTCTTCGAGCGGCTCAAGCGATACAAGTTTGCCATCTTCCCAGGTCACTTTCCAGCGGCCGACACGATACAGCAGTTTGCCATCGCGCCGGCTTGCGACTTCGTATCGAACGATATCGTCCGGCAAAGGATAAAACTCCGCGCGGCGAATGGTTCCTAGCGATTCAATCCAGGTCTTCCGGCCGGCCTCGTCCGCAATAGGTAATTGCCCGATTGAGAGAGCTTTTGAGAGGGAATAGCGAATCTGCTCCGCGGTTTTTTCCCAAACGAACTCGTCGCTACCGGGAGGTATGAATTTTTTGAGAGCAAGGTAGGGCGGCTCATGCCGGGTTCCTTCGGCGAAGGCAGGAGCAGACCGCAGGCATGTCAGAGCCGGGAGAGCGGCGGCACTTTTGAGGAAGTCGCGACGTTTCACTGCTTCTCGACAACCTTCAATGTCTGGTCGACGCCGATTTTGCCGGTGTGCTGGACGATACCGCTGGGCCAGCGAACCTCGACATTATCGACATTCGTACAGGTTCCCAGCCCGAAATGCAGCGTAAGCGAATTTTGGGAGTAATAGCTGCCGCCGCTCATCACTTCATCTATCATTTTGCGGCCTCCGGCGGTTACGATGGCGCGCGCACCTATGGCGCTTCGGTTGGACCTGGTACCGGTAAGCGAGAGATTCAGGTAATGCCCGTGCGGGCCGCTGTTCTTCAGCAGGCTCGGATAGGCGTTCATGTTGACCAGGACGATTTCCGGACGGCCATCGCCATCGATATCTCCCACCGCCAATCCACGTGCGGGGCGCGGAACCTGAAAGGCAGGTCCGGCTTCGGCGCTCACGTCTTTGAATTTTCCGTTCGCCAGATTCCGGTACAGAATAGTCGGCTGCAGGTAGCGGTCGCCAAGCTGTTTGCCTTCGACCTCGGGATAGACATGGCCGTTGGCGACGACGAGATCGCGCCAGCCAT
>JAICXK010000023.1 GCA_025980435.1 Bryobacteraceae bacterium | reverse complement strand
TGCTTGCGGCCAACTACATTCCGGCTCGCCGCGCGGCAAAGTTGGATCCGCTCATTGCACTACGTCAGGAGTGATGGCATGCGCTTTCTGGCCGTTCTCCGCCTCCGGCTTCGATCGCTGTTCTCGCGCCGCACAGTCGAGGAAGATCTCGACGAAGAACTGCGCTACCACCTGGAGCGGCAGATTGAGGAAGAAATCGCAGCGGGGAGAAGTCGAGAAGAGGCACGCTATTCCGCGCTCCGATCAGTTAGAGATATCGAACAAAGAAAAGAGGAGTGTCGCGATATGCGAGGCATCGGCTGGCTGGAAGAGTTTGCGAGCGATCTCCGGTATGCGTCGCGGCAATTTCTGAAACACAAGAGCTTCTTTGCTGTTGCGGTGGTGACCCTGGCCCTCGCCATCGGCGCGAACACTGCAATTTTCAGTGCGGTCGATGCTGTGCTGCTCCGTCCCTTTCCATATCGGAATCCGGAGCGGCTGGCTTCCATATTGTGCATGGAGCCGGCCCGTGGGATTCCGGAAATGGGATACGCCCTTCCCGATTTACGCGCTATTGCCGCGCGCAGTCACGCGTTCCAGGCAGTCGCAAGCTATTATTGGCGCGATATCAATATCACGGACGGCACGCCGGAGCGGGTAACGGGCGTTTACGTATCCGCCAATCTATTTCGGCTGCTTGGCGTAAACCCGTCGATCGGCCGGACATTCTCTTCGTCCGAGGAGATCTTCGGAAAAAACCACGTCGTGATTTTAAGCCATACATTATGGCGAGAACGCTTTGCGGGTAGCTCTCGTGCAATCGGGAAGACCATCCACCTGAACGGCGAGATTTGCACGGTTGTAGGAGTAATGCCTCCCGATTTTCAATTTCCAGACCAGTCTGCAAAGCTGTGGATGCCCATGTCCTTCGCGCCGAACGATGACATGGCGACACGCGATAACCGTTTCCTTGCCGCCATTGCCCGATTGAGAGCCGGCGTCTCCATCCCTCAGGCGAAGGCGGATACGCAGTCGATTGCGCGTCAACTGCAGCATGAAGTCAGCGAGAACGCGGACGTAGAGGCCGATGCACAGGACTATTTGAGTTCCATGGTGGGAGAGGTTCGTCCGGTATTGCTGATTCTGCTCGGAGCCGCGGGTATTGTGCTTCTGATCGCGTGTGTGAACGTTGCCAACCTGCTTCTGTCGAGGTCATCCGCCCGGCAGCGCGAGCTTTCCGTGAGAGCGGCATTGGGCGCCGGCCGGGGCCGACTCATTCGTCAACTGCTGACCGAAGGCGTTCTGCTCGGCGCGGCTGGTGGGTGCCTGGGTGTAGCCCTAAGCGCCTGGCTGATGCGATTGATCCGAATTTACGGTCCTACGGACATTCCCAGACTCCATACTATTCAGATTGACGCTTCGGTCCTCGTCTTCACGGCCGCGGTGACTCTTCTGAGCGTGCTGCTCTTTGGCCTCACTCCTGCGATGCGTCTCGTCCGAGTCGAGGTTAGCGAAGCGCTGAAAGAAGGCAGCCGAAGCCTCACGGCGGGCGTGCGAATGCGCCGGTCGCGCGATGTGCTCGTGATTGCCGAGATCACCCTTTCGCTGGTGCTCGTAATCGGCGCCGGCCTGCTTCTGCAGACTCTCCGGCGGCTGCAGCAGGTGAACCCCGGTTTCAAACCGGAAAACGTTCTAACGACGTCTGTCACGCTGCCTCAGGGTAAGTACGACCAGCCTCAGTCTGTCCGATTTTTCGATGAGCTGACGGAACGCCTGAAGCGGGTTCCTGGAGTGAAATATGCGGGTGCTGCTTCGGCGATGCCGATTACCGGAGAGGGCGGACGGGGAAAGTATTTTACGGTCGAAGAACGACCCGCATCGCGGCTGTCTGATGTTCCCGTAATTCAATATCGCGGCGTGACACCTCAGTTCGCCAAGGCTCTCGGGATCCCTATTGTGCGGGGCCGGTTCTTTACAGATGATGACAGTGGCGGCCGGCCGCTTGTGGCCGTAATCAATGAGAGCGCGCGGCGGCGCTTTTTCCCCATTGAAGACCCGATCGGCAAACGCGTTTATACCAGTCCGCCGGACGCCATCATGGCGAAGTTGCTCGCTTCTCCCGATTACAAGGCTCAGCGGATAACTATTGTTGGCGTCGTTGGCGATCTGAAGCAATCCGGTCTGAGCCGGCCATCGGAACCGGCGCTATTTGTGCCGTACTTGCAGCAGGGGACTGCTAACAAGCTGTTTCTCTTCATCAAGACGGATTCCGATCCGCTCCATTTTGTGAACACGGCGCGCGGGATTGTCCGGTCGCTCGATCCCGAACAGCCGGTGGCCGATGTCGCCACCATGCAACAGCGGCTGAAGACAGCACTGGCTACCCAGCGCTTTCAATTGGTTCTCTTCGGAGGTTTTGCCGCGCTCGCGCTGGTGCTCGCGGGAGTGGGCGTGTACGGCGTATTATCGTACTCGGTCCGGCTCAGGCTGCACGAGATCGGCATCCGCATGGCACTCGGCGCGGGTGCGTCCGACGTGCTCAAGATGGTAGCCAGGCAGGGCCTTGCGTTAGGGCTCATTGGGATCTTGGCGGGGGCGGTCCTGGCTCTGGGAGCAACACGCCTGATGGCATCCCTGCTCTTCGGTGTTCAGGCGGATGATAGCCTCACATTCCTGTGCGCATCATTCCTCTTAATGGTCGTGGTGAGTGCAGCAAGCCTCGTGCCCTCTTTGCGAGCGGCGCAGACGGATCCGTTGCTGATTTTGCGAGCGGAATAAGGAACTCCGGATACCGAATTATCTGACCTTGCGTTAGGGTGCACACGTGTGCATAATTGAATTGAGGATCCTCTTTTATGCAAGCCGTCTTGAACAACGCTCCCTTGAAGGAGCTGGATGAATGGGATGATTTCGTCGCCACCCGTTATCAGCCCGGCAAAACGGAGGAACAATTCCGAAACTACGCGGCGGATGCAAACCCGACCGTCACGGAATTTTACCGTCTGAATCACGCCTACCAGACGCTCGATTTCGTGCTGCAGAAGAAAGCCGAGTACTGCGGCCTCACGCGCGGCAAGAAGAGCATCTGGGAGATGGCCGAGTATCTCAATACGCTCGTGGACGACAGCGATCCCGATACCGACCTGACGCAGATCGAGCACCTGCTGCAAACCTCCGAAGCGATTCGCAAAGATGGCCATCCTCGCTGGTTCGTGCTTGCCGGCCTGGTTCACGATTTGGGGAAGGTGCTATGCCTGTACGGGGAACCGCAATGGGCGGTGGTAGGTGACACATTCCCGGTTGGGTGCGCGTACTCCGATCAAATCGTATTTCCGGAATTCTTTGCGGCCAATCCCGACAGCAAGGTGCCCGAGTACCAGACGCAGTACGGCATTTACGAACCGAATTGCGGCCTCGACAAGGTGCATCTTTCCTGGGGCCATGACGAATACATCTACACCGTTACTCGAAAGTATCTGCCGGAGGAGGCCCAGTATATGCTGCGGTATCACTCCTTCTATCCGGCTCACCGGCATGGTGCGTATCAGTACTTGATGACGGAGCACGATAAACGGATGTTCGACTGGGTCCGCGCCTTCAATCCCTACGATCTGTATTCGAAGGGCCGCGAACGGCCGAACTGGAATGAGATTAAGCCGTATTACGAGGATCTGGTAAGTGAGTTCTTCCCGGATCGGATCGACTGGTAGTGGGCGGCTTGGCGGTGGAATTGCGGACCGCCAGTTCGCCTTTAACAATTTGCATTCTCTCTGACGTACCGCCATTCAACAGTTCAACAAGCAGTTGTGTTGCTCTGCGCCCGAGTTCCTTTTTCGGTTGATGTACGGTTGTGAGCGCGGGCCGCATCAGCGCGGCGAAAAATAGATCGTCAAATCCGACAATCGATAGCTCCTCGGGAACCGGGATGTTTAACTCAGCGGCCGCATTCAGCGCGCCCAGAGCGGACATGTCGTTATAGCAAAAAATCGCGGTAGGCCGATTCTCTAACGCGAGTATAAGGAGAGCTTCGCGCGCCGCCGCATCCGGCTTACCGTCGCCTCGGCGGACAAACTCCGGCTGAATGTCCAAGCGCGCCTCCGACATGGCCTGTTCGAAGCCTTTCAGCCTCTCCGCATCGGATTCGAGGCCCGATTCATCCCCAATATAGGCGATGGCAGTGTGGCCCAACCCGATCAGATGCCTGACCGCCTGCCTTGCGCCGTCGAGATTATCGATGCTCACGGAGTGGACGAACTCGCTGGGGTGCTGGTTGTTGAGAAGCACGATGGGAATCTGCATTTCTGCCAGGGTAGGCAGATACAGCGCGCCCACTCTTGAAGAAGCAACCACGATTCCATCTACTCGCCGTTCCTGAAACGAGCGGACCACAGCCATTTCGCGCTGCGGGTCCGCCTGCGAAGTCGCCAGAATGACCGAATATCCGTTCTGATTTGCCACCTCCTCGATACCGGCGACCACTTCGCCGTTGAATGGATCGGCGATGCTCGTGACAACCACGCCAATTGCTTCAGTCCGGCGGGTAACCAGACTGCGAGCAGCGGCGCTGGGCCGATATCCCAACTCGTGGGCAATGGTTTGGATCCGGCGCGCCGTTTCGGGTGAAATCAGCGGGCTGTCGCGAAGCGCGCGCGAGACCGTGGAGTGCGAGACGCCCGCGATGCGAGCGATGTCTTTGATGGAAATTGCCATCGGAACGATAAAATGACTTTCTTTATGGTGTCAAAGACGATTCACGTGCTCGTGCTCGGGGCGGTTTGGGCAAGCGCGATCTGGGCCCAACAGAAACTGGATTTCCTGAACCGCAACCGGCCGGTGCTGGATGCGCACAACTGCTACCCGTATGAGGGCCGGTGGGCTGACCGCATAGACCGCGCCGTCAGCACGGGATTCCCGGTTTCGATCGAGCAGGATTTGGCGTGGTATGTCGATCCAGCTACCGGCAAGGGGCGCGTGGTCGTCAGCCATACGCCGCATCCAACCGGGGCCGAACCGACGCTGCGCGATTACTTTTTTGAGCGCGTCCGGCCGATCGTCGAGAAGGCGCTCAAAGAGGACGATCGGGACAAGTGGCCGCTGATCGTTTTGCATTTTGATTTCAAAGATAATCAAGCACCGCTCCTGCATGCAGTATGGGCGCTGCTCGGCGAATATGAGTCCTGGATTACGACTACTCCTAAGACAGCCAATGCGCACGATCTCCAGCCTTTCGATCGAAAGCCGCTGCTGGTGATTACAGAGGATTCAGATGCGCAGGAGCGTGTCTTCTATACCGGCTTGCCGGTCGGATCGCGTTTGCGGCTCTTCGGCTCGGCTCATTCGAATCCGGTTGCCGCAAAGAACGAAACCGAAAAGAATCGTCTGCTGGCTTCACTTCCGCCGGACAGGCTGCTGAGTGAACGGCCGACGAATTACCGCCGCTGGTGGAATAACTCCTGGTACGTGGTTGAAGAGGGAGGGGAACCGCGCGCCGGAGCGTGGACGGCCGCCGACGATGCGCGCCTGCGTTCTCTGGTGAATCATGCACATCAGCTTGGATACTGGATCCGCTTCTACACGCTGGATGGATTTTCTTCGGAAGATGATCGCGGGTGGGGCGCAGATTACAACTTCGGGTCGCTCGCGGCGGTCAAGCTGCGGTGGAAAGCGGCGCTCGATGCAGGAGTGAACATGATTGCAACCGATCAGTACAAAGCTCTTGGCGAGTTCATGCGGAAAAATGGATTCAAGTAGACTGCGGTTTCCGCGAAGTGCATTACCATGGTAATGTGAGGGTATGCCACTGGCGCGCTCGAAAGTTACATCGCAAGGCCAGATTTCGATTCCTGCTGAAGTTCGAAGAAAGCTGGGAATCGGCCCGGGTTCCCTTCTTGAGTGGGACGAAGAGGGTAATGACATTGTATTGCGGCGGTCGGGGCGGTTTTCTTCGGAAGATATCCATCGTGCGCTGTTCCCACATAAGCCAGAGCTCCGGACACTCGATGAGATAAAAGACGGGATCCGGCGGCGCGCTCGGGAACGGTATGCGCGCCGTTGACACCAATGTCCTGGTGCGCCTGATCACGCGGGATGATCCGAGGCAGGCGGCCGCGGCAGACGCGTTCATCGAGAAGGGGGCGTGGGTCTCAATTCTGGCGCTTACGGAGACAGTGTGGGTTTTGAAAGCCGTTTACGAACGTAGCGCCGCCAGTCTTGTCACCGCGATCGAAATGCTGCTCAATCACCAAGCTCTGACTTTACAGGATTCCGACGTGGTCGCGGCCGCCCTGGATCTTTTCCGCACACGACCATCGCTAGAATTTTCCGACTGCCTGATGCTGCAACTGGCCAGAAGAGCCGGGCACCTTCCACTCGGCACATTTGACCGCAGTCTATCGAGAATGGAAGGAACTCAAAAGCTGTAGCGAAATACCTCGCTGCGCTTAGCCCTCATTTCGGCTGGCTAAGCTTCTTGAAATATTCCGCAATCGCCTGGCGATACTGTTCAGGGGAACGTTCCGGCGCCGCAAGCCGGGCCCCCTCTGCTGCCGGCTCGCCGACGCGCCGGCTTAGTTCCATCTCCAGGCGCTCCAGGCTCGAGACGGCATCCTGGCTGATAGCCGCATCGAGCACTCCCGGGCGGGCATTGAGGTCTCGCAAGTAGCCAAGCGTGCCATCCAGGTAGTTATAGAGTGCGCGGTCGTGCGGATCAATCTGCCGCCGGAACGCGTAAAGCTGATTGATCGCATCATGCAATCCGCGCCGATCAATGCCGGGATTTCCACCTCCCGACGGATTGTACTGACCTCCTTGCGCCGTCTGGCCGCCTCTCTGGGGTGAACTCCCGTTCTGCCGCCCTTGTTGCTGGGTCTGCTGCTGTTGTTCCAGCATTTGCCGCAGGCCGCGCACTTGCGACAAAGCCTCCTCTTCCTTTTGATCCGCTTTACCCTGGCCCGGAGATCCCGCGTTCAGCGCGGCTTGTGTATCACGTAGTTCGCGCGCAAGCTGGTCGAGCCCCGCTGTTACGCTATCCTCCATATCCAGGTTGCGATCGCCATAGCCCTGCCGCATCCACTCGGCATTCTTTTGCATCCGGAGCGCGAGTTCTTTTTCTTCGGCGTCGGAAAGGGCCTGGCGCATCTTCGCAGAGGCGTCCGGCTGCGTGCCGGCAAGGTTTTGCTGCTGCTGCTGCATTTGGCGCTGCAATTGGTCTAATTGCCGGGCCAACTTCTCTTTTTCGCCTGCAAGCTGGCGTTCCTGGGCAGTTGCGGGACGCCTTGGCTCCAGTTCCTGCTGCCAGAACCGCCGGCGATAACCGTAGAACCGCGGGTTCTCCGGATCATTCATCTCCGGCATCTCACTCGATCCATCGGGAAGAGTCGATTGCCCCTCGCCCGATCTGCTTCTGAATCCGGAGCGCCCGTACATCTGTTTGACCCGGCTGGAGAGGTCGCGCTGCGCGTCCGCAAGCTGCCGGGCTTTCTCGGCCATGTCCCCGACAGATGTTCCCGCCTGCCGGTGCAGAGCGCGGTTCAGCAGGTCCTGGGCTTCGGCCAGTTGTGTCGCCGCGCGTTGCTGCGCGGAGGCATCACGCTCGCTGACCGCTTTGCGCATCTCATCCTCGGCCTTCCGGAGCGAATCGAGCGATTGTTGCATGGCTCGAGCCAGATCCTGGTTCTCTTTCGACGAGTTTGATCCGCGGCTACCCCTCGCTCCCTGCTGCCCGCTCTGCGAAGAGCTTGCTTGCTGCTGTCCATGAGAATTTTGCGAGAGCTGCTCCATCTGGCGGCGCAGTTCTTCGGCCTCACGCCGTAACTGTTCCTCCTGCCAGCGCTGTTCAAACGCCTGCTGCTGGTTGTCCCGAGCTGCAAGCTCCTGCTGCCTGCGCGCCAGCATCTGTAAGCGTTCGAAAGCCTGGTCAATCGCCTTCTGCTGATCGCCCTGAGATTGCGGCGCGCCCTGTTGGGTCTCGTATTGGTTTTTCGATGTATCGAGCTCGAGATCGAACATGCGGGCCAGATCGCGCTGCGCTCCGCTGCCCCCTGCGCCCCCGCCGTTCTGCCCAAACGCAACCTGAATGTTGCGAAAGACGGCTTCCGCGCGCAACAGCGATTGCAAGGCGCGCTGTTCGGGCGAAAGGGCATCGTGCCATTTGCCTGGCTTAAGCTGGCCCACCGCATTGTCCATTTCGCTGGAAGCCTGTGTCATCATTTTGGAGAAAGTTTCGAATTCCGAGCCGGGAGAAGCCAACTCACGGTTGCCCATTCGCTCGGCAAGCGTCTTGGCCTGCTGGCCAAGCTTGCCTTCCAGATCGGAAAGGAAGCGCGCAGATTCCTGCACGGCCGCTCGCGTTTTGTTACCATCCTTCAGCTCGTTCCAGGTAGCGGCGATGATTTGTTTTTGGCGCTCTGAGATATCTCCATCTTGGCCGCCCATACCCATACCGCCCATACCTCCCGCCTGCTGGGATTGGCTGAACTTGAAATCGAATGGCTCGGCCTGTGCAAATACGATCTCGGTGCGCGATGTCGAGTTGGCGTCGCGGGCAGTTCCATACAAGCTGATCAAGTCGCCGGGCTGGAGTTTGAAATTTTCGAGGTAGAGTGTGGTTGTCCCCTCGGTCTCCTTGCTGTCCTTTTTCTTCAAGAGAGGAACCATCTGCTCGGGGCCACCGTTTACGGAGTAATGCAGTTCAAGGTTTTCCACGCCAAAATCGTCGGAAGCCTCGACGGTAACCGGGACCTCCTCAATCGGGCTTACGTGCGGATCGTGCCCCGGCCGTAGAATACGAACCGAAGGTGGTTCATCTTTCTTTGCCTCGATAAAATAATCATCACTGATGCGAACCGTATCGCCGCCGTCCAGCGCCGCCACATGATATGAGCCGTCTTTGTTGATGGGGAGTTGAGCGCTCAACCAATTGCCTCCGGCCGCTTTCAGATCAATTTTCGATCCATCCTCCAGAACCAGAACGCCCCGCTCCAAGGGACGATCCGTCAGGACGGATATATCGGCCTTACTTCCAGCTACGGCGCGAATGTCGCCGCCCGGGTCCTGCGTTACGTCACGTAAATGCAATCCGGAGGGGAAGTGAACGGCGACCCGAACCCTTTTCACGCCGGGGAGGTCTTTGACGGTCAGAGTGAAGTGTTTTGATCGCGCGGCGTCCGCCTGGACGAAATACTCTACCGAGTCGGATAACCCGGCAAACAGGAACTGGTACGCCGCTCCATTCTGTTTCGGCTGCATCGGCGCCGATTCCCACTTGGTTGCCCCGTGATATCTGGCATGCAGCACCACCCGATCGGCGGAGAAATTCAGGAGTTGGGCGTTGATAACCTGGTCCGATTTCCGGCGTACGGTTTTGTTTCCCGGCTGTACGGTGACTTCGTACAACGGGCGCTTACCGGGATTTCCATTGCCCGTCCAAAGCAGCCCTGCGCCGTAACCCCAATACCCCGGACCGGAAGTAATCAACCAAGCCAGAACGGCGACGGCCACAATTCCCGAGCCAAGGCAGACGGCAAGTAGCCGCCGTGATCGCAGTTCCTCAGGCGGGTGCTGGCGAGCGATTCGCAACGCGTCTTCAGCGACGAGCTCCGTAAAAGGATTTGTGGAATCGGGCCGTTCGGTAACCGTAAGCAGCCGCTCTTCGAAGCCGCTAAAGCGGCGCTCGGCAAGCCGGGTGATGCGGCGCCGGTTCAGCCTCAGAAGCGGTACCGCGAGCGCAAAAGAGACGGCAAAGCCGAGTGAAACGAACAACAGGATGCGTAGCGGGAACACCACCTGCTGGGCAAATTCGTAGCGATTGCTAATCCAGATAAGGACCAGCGTCAGAATAAGCGCCGCGGCAGCGGTTACCGCAGCGCCGCGGGCGGCGGTAAAGAGACGGAGCCGCAACTCCAGACGCCGCAGGTATTCATTCAGTTGATTCAGCGCCGTCATACCGTTTGCCTCTCTTCCTTCAGATACCGCCTTGCAAACAAGGACTCCAGAACTGCCGCGGCCAGAACCAGTAACATCACGTACCGCCACAGGCCCCAGGGTCGAGTTTCTTTCTGGGCGCCCACTGTCTCCGAGGCGGCGGACTCATTTCCAGTATTGCGCCATAATGCGAGAGTTTCACGTGGTACTGTACGCAGGTCCGATTCGCGCCGGTCGGCATGCACGGCGACAAGAAGCCTCCGCCGGTCCGCGCGCTGAATCTCATAAAATCCATCCTGCAAAAGCGCAAAGTTCATGGTTTTGCTGGCATCGTTCAGGGTGAGTTCGTGCTGCCCATTGGGACCGATGACATCCGCCGCGGTGCCCTGATTCTGGGCGCGCCGGAGCGGGACCGTAGTGCCGGCTACAACGCTCGGCGAATTCTCTTCAGAGCCCGCCAGATAATGCCCGGTCTGCACGACGAACGGAACAAACGACGAGTGCACCGGGAAATCGCTTGTCGAGGTATCGAGCGCCGCGGTGAAGATCAGCATGCGCCCTTCGGCCATAGGCTCTTCCATCAGCAGTGGCGATCCGTCCGCCAATTTCGCGATTACACGGGTGCTCGGTTTTGGAGAGAGACCAGCAGCCTGGAAAAATTGGACGTTATCGAACTGTCCGGCTCCGCGCAGCGCGGGGTCTCCGGCATCGAATCTTGCCGCCCCCTGCGTCTCCAGTTGGCCGCTCAGGCGATCTCCCGCCAAGGGCACTTTCCCAAGCTGGGCGCTATTCCGTCCCAATGCGATAAGCGCGGCGCCGCCACGGCTGATATAGCTGCAAATTGCCTGAGCCGCGGCCGAATCCATCTCGCCAGGATCATTCAACACCACAAATGCAAACTTGCTCAGGTCGATTGTGGTTGCTTGCTCCAGCGGCGCCGGTTGAACCAATAGCCCTGTATCGGAACTGGATTCCATGGCAGCTTTATAGTAAAAGGATTCCTTCGCACGTCCCCCTGAGTAGAGAAAGAGAACCTTTTTCGGGTCGGAGCGTTCAACGGAAAAACGAAAAGTATTATCGTCAGGCAGTTGATCCGCCGGTTCGAGCCGGATCTCGCCTCTGTGCGGGCCATAAGGAACATCGAAGGAGAGGAATTCGGCTTGGGTGCGCCCGTTCGCCGGAACGTTGATTTCCTTGCTGGCCAGAACTTTGTTGTCCAGCACCAGTGAGACCTTGCGTGCGGCAGTTTCTGTCTGCCAGCCCGCAATGGTTGCGGTCAAACGAGTCCGGTTCGGATCGTACACATGAGCGGAAGTATTGACGTTCTCGACAGCCCAGTTCGGGGCGTTAGAGGATGCGACCGAATAAAGGGTTAGAGCTGTGTGCGGACCTACCTGAAGATCACGGAATCCCGGCGGCATCGAGGTCTGCTGCATGTCGCTAATGAAATGAACATCCAGTCGCGTATTGCTTTCCTGGTCCATCACGCGAAGAGCGCGCGCGAATTCACCAAACGAACTGGCCTGGTCGGTCGGTTGAATCGCCTGAATTGCGGCTTGCAGGGCATCTTTGCTGAATTCCGGCGACGTCATTGCTTCCACCCGCGAATCAACTGCGAATACCTGGGCCATGTCGCGGCTTCGCAGCCCGGACGCGATTGCCTGGGCGCGCATTTTTGCTTTTCTCAAGTGGTCGCCGTAACGCATGCTGAATGATCGGTCGACCGCAATGATGGTTAATTTACGCCGGCCGACCGAAGTCGAGGTCCGGTTAACGAACGGATTGGCGAACGCAAGCGCGAGCAAGGCGAGCAGAGTGCAGCGCAGGGCGAGAAGCAGCAGGTATTTCAGCCTCCGGTGCCGGACCGAGCTTTGCACGCGGCGCTCAAAAAACATCAGGGAGCTGAACGGCTGGGGCGTGCGCTTGTATTGGCGCAGGAGGTGCAGCCACAGCGGAATGCCGACGGCAGCGATTCCAGCCAGGAACCAGGGCGACAAGAAACCCACTTACAGCCTCCCCCGGCGGATCGTGAAATATTCGCGCAAGCCCTCATCCAGCGGGCGATCCGTCCTCAGAAGGAAATAATCGATGCCGGCGGCCTGCGCTTTCGACCGCAGACCCTCAATGTGCGCCGCTATTTTGTGCCGGTACTCGCCGCCTACGTAGTCGGGAGACGTTTCAATCGCATCTTCGGTCTCCATATCGACGAAGAGCGCGGGGGCCGAGAGTTTGGGAGCAATCTCGGCCGGGTCCAGAATATGAAACAGGATCAGTTCGTTGCCGCGGAACCGCAGAGGCTCTACTGTCTTGACAATCGTTTCCGGTGCTTCGAAAAAATCAGAAATAAGGACCGTGATCCCGCGCCGCTTCAGAATGCGCTGGAGGTCGTGAAACGGCCGTCTGAAATCGGTACGTTTGCCGAGCTGCGCCTCACCGATGCCGTGAAGCAACCGCACTAGCTGGCCTTGCCGGGCGGATGGCTGCAGAACATTCGCCACCTGATCGTGAAACACGATCAGACCGGTGCTGTCGCGCTGAAGGTGAGCGAGATAGACCAGGGATGCAGCCAAATACCGGGCATAATCGAATTTCTTTACCGCCGTCGAGCCGAATCCCATGCTGGCGCTGGCATCCAGCAACAGCATCAAAGCGGTGTTCGTTTCGCCGCGGTAGCGTTTCAGGTAAGGCCGTTCGGTGCGAGCAAACACATTCCAGTCCACCTGCCGCAGATCGTCGCCGGGAGTGTACGCGCGGTACTCAGCGAACTCCTGGCTGAAGCCGAAATCGGGTGAGCGGTGCAGGCCTGCAAGAAAACCATCGACAACCGTCTTCGCTACCAGGTCCAGGCTGGAGATGCCGGCCAGAACGGCAGGATCGAGAAAACGGTTGATGGTTTCGGTCTGCATTTCGCCGTACCTCTTTACTCAGGCCGGGCAAGCCGACCTTACCAAGTCTCCATCTCAGCCGCGCGGAGCCGGCATGGCCTCCAGCAGACGGCGCACGATCTCATCGGAGTTGACCCGATCGGATTCCGCGTGGAAGTTCAGCAACACCCGATGCCGCAGTATCGGGATAGCCAAGGCGCGAACGTCATCATATGAGACATGGAACCGCCCGTGCATGAGTGCGCGCGCCTTGCCCCCGAGCACGAGAAACTGCACCGCGCGGACGCTGGCTCCGAAATTGACGTATTTACGAATGAACTCCGGTCCCCCTCCGTTCGCGCTTGGCCGCGTGGCGCGCACCAGATCGACGGCATACCGGGCAACCGATTCCGCGACCGGCGTCATCCGTACGAGCTGCTGAAAATCGAGGATTTCCTCGCCATTCGTAATCACCTCCGCTTGCGGCAGAAGTGTGGTCGTCGTAAGGTCGATCACCTTCAATTCGTCTTCAGAGGAAAGGTAATCGAGTACGGTATTAAACAGAAACCGGTCAAGCTGCGCCTCCGGCAGCGGATAGGTACCTTCCAGTTCGATCGGGTTCTGCGTTGCCAGCACGAAGAACGGGGCGTCGATTCCGTAATGATGCCCGCGAACGGTGCATGACAGTTCCTGCATAGCCTCCAGCAGGGCCGACTGCGTTTTTGGCGGGGTCCGATTGATTTCATCAGCCAATAGGATGTTCGAAAAGATCGGTCCGGGAACAAAGGTCCAGGTGCGGCGGCCGGTCGTCGAGTCTTCCTCAATAATGTCGGTTCCCGTGATATCGGACGGCATAAGGTCGGGAGTGAACTGAATCCGGTTGAACTTCAGGCCCAGCGTGCGGGCCATGGTACGCACCAGCAGGGTCTTCGCCGTTCCCGGCAAGCCGGTCAACAGACAATGGCCGCCCACGAATAGAGAGATGAGGACGTGCTCGATCACCTCTTCCTGACCCACAATGACCTTTTGAACCTCTCGTTTAATCGCGTTCTGGGCGTCGTGGAAGCGGGTCACGCGGGCGCGAACATCGGATTCAACGACGGGTGTGCTCGTGAGGGTAGACATGTTATTGGCTCAATTGAAGGAGAAGTTGCTGCGCCGGCTTGAAGTCCGGTGCGGCTTCGAGGGCGAGAACCACCTGGTCCTTGGCTTCGCTCGGCCGGTGAGCGGCGCGTAGGGCCATCGCCAACTGGTAATGCGAGTCGGCCTGATCGGCGGGATGAAGATCGACGACGGCCTGCGCTTCTCGAACGGCATCATTGGCGTCCCCGCCGGCCAGGAGGATCGAGCTGAAGGTTCGATGGATCGCCTCGTCTTCGGGATAGATGCAGTTCAGTTTAGCCAGCGTACGGGCGGCCTGCTTGTTTGAGCTCGCTTCGTGCTCAAGCGTGGCCAGCTTTTTCAGCGTTTCAACATTTGTGCCGCCGGAATCGCGATAATGCTCCAGATTCTGAATTGCTCCGGTCTTGTCGTTCTTTGCCAGAAGCGCCGTGGCGATCAGTTCATATGCGCTGCCGTTTGCAACATAATCCGGATAGAAATCGCGAGCGGCAAGCGCCTCGTGGAGAGCATCGTCCTTCTTACCGCTCTGAATATCCGTGTAGGCAGCCTTCATGCCGCGTTTCCAGTCGTCGAAATGACGTACCGTGCTGCCCGTTTTCTGTTCGAGCCAGGCGCAGAACTCTTTGTCGAATGCAGCCGCGCTCTCGTGCAGGTTGTCCTGAATCGCTTCCGCCGTGGTTTTGCGCGCCGCATAGGAGTGGATCATACCCAAAATGGCATCATCGCCCCACTTTTCGGAGATGAAATCGCAAATCTTGCCGGCTTGGTAATAGGACACTAGTACCTGGCTCGCGTACTGTGGACGTACAAATCCACGATCGAGTTGCAGCACAGGCAGGAGCTGTTTCTTTTGTAGAGCGGAGATGATCTCGGGCGTCAGGCGGTCACCCCAATCCGGAGACGCGGCACCCTCCTCATGGACAGCGAGACCTTCGGTAAACCAACGCGGTACCAGGTGATGCGTGGCCGTCAGTACATATACGTGGCTTAGCTCATGCCACATCGTGCTGGCCCAGTTGAATTCGCCCGGAGGTCTTGCCGACGGGCTGTCCATGGCGACGACCAGGCCGAACGTGACACCCAGCAGCCCTCCCTGTCCCGGCAAACCGAGCGTGCGGACGACGAAATCTTCGTGATTCGGATAGACTTCCAGCCGAACCGGCCCCGGCAGCTTCATCTTGTACTTTCGTTCGTAGGTCGCCAGCGCACGCCGCAGTTCCGGTTCAATATAGGGCCGCAATAATGCCGCTTCCTTTTTCTGCAGAACGATCTCGACCGAACCGCTCTTAAACGTCTCGTAGTCTCCCAGCGTATCCAGCAGGCGAAGTGAGTTGACGGTCTCCGGATCACGATAGTGCGCCTCATAGCAGCGCTCGAGTTCCTGCTTCGCTTCGGTTTCATTCCCGAGGCGCATCAGATTGACGCCAAGCTGCGAGCGCGCCGGCCACAACTTGCCGTTCAGCGCCAGCGCCTTACGGTAATACTGGATGGCTTCGTCGTACCGGCGGTTAATCTCAAAGAAATGCGCTCCGGTCGCGTAGGCTTCGCCATAAACAGGATTGATCTTCAGGATGCGATCCATCCACTGCGACTGCGGAAGGCCGTTGAGCCAGTCTATGGACGCTAATACCGCCATTCCGTCTAGTGCCTCGGAGTTCGCAGCCAATGCCTTCTGCGATTCCTCGGACGCGAGCTTTGCGTCTCCGTCCTCCAGCGCCAGATAGGCGAGGAGTTCATGTGCTTCGAACAACTTCGGGTCATGCTTGAGCGCTTCCTGGGCTAACGTGGTTGCCTTGCTATCGAAGCGTCCGGCCGCCACACGCGCAAGGCCAAGATAGGCCGGCGCATCGCTTGGATCGATTTCGAGAGCCTCCTCGAACAGCTTCGCGGCATCACCTGGTTGATAATGCTCCAGGTACAACCGTCCCCACTCGCTCCGCACCTGCGCCGATTTTGGCTGCTCCTTCACCGCGAGCCGAAACTGATCGTTCGCCTGGTCGTAGAGACCGAGGCCGAAATATCCTTCGGCGCTCTGGAAGGGATTCTGATTCTGCGAGAGCGTCTGAAAACACGCCTGCGCTTGGGCGAGTTGGCCGTGGTGCTGCAGGTTTTGGCATTGATCAGATGGACCGACCGGGGGGTCGGCCGCGGACCAGGCGGTCCGCCCCGCGAGAATTAAGAAGGCCAAGGTGCAGATTGCCGGTTTCACCGGTCGATCTCCGCCTGCGTTTTCGCAAGTTCCAGCAGCAGCGCTGTGAGCTGCTGCCTGTAGTCATCCGCGGGCATCGCCGCCTTACGATATTTCAGCCGATCGATCTCTGCTTCAAGGTTTTGCTTCCTGGTTACCAGGTTTCGCTTCTCCGGCCCAAGATTCCTCGCAACTCCGGTTTCGGGCCGCATCAGAGGAAAAGCAGCCGCGATGAGCCCCTGCCCGTTTTCCGGCTTCGGATCGTGAACCGCCTTGGCAGAACCGGAATCGGAGAGCATGGCGTGCTCTGTGGCGAGTAGTTTCTCCGATTCGAAATATGTGTTGGTTTTACCTTCCGCGTAACGGAACGCTTCAAGGGCGGAAACAGTTCCGTTCTTATCGGCATCGGCCGCCGGATCCTTCAACGCGTCTACCCAGTAGCGCGCAAAAACAGTTGCATTCTTTTCGGTCCCGGATTTTGTTGCGGTGATCACAATACGATCTTTCCTTGCCAGGGCAGGGAGGGATGCTCCACTGCAGCTCGTCATATTCACGACCAGTTGGCGCTTCGCCGGAATAGCATTCAACAGGCGCGCAAAATCGCGGGCGGTCACGTCAGGGCCTGGCACGTTGAATTTGTAATCCGTGCCGTCGAAGCTTCCATGCCCGATCAGCAAAAGAGCGACGGAGTCTTCCGGCCTGGCTTCCGAAGCGATCGTGATCAGAGCGCGCTCGATCTGCTGCCGCGTAGCAGCATTTCCGCTCAATGTCGTAACGCGGGCAGCGGGCCCGTTACTCTTTAATTCGTGGTCCAGATCGGAAGCCCATTTCGCAAACTGCGCCTCATATTCCGGTGTTCCGCCCAAGCCGGCGATCGTAACGAAATAGTTTGCACCGGACGCGGAAACGGCGGCAGCAGCCAATAGCAGCAGCAACCTCATACCGTTCCCCACCTTCTGCGCAGAAGCCACTCGCCAGAGCGAAGCATGAGGATCAGGAGGAAGATCGCCGGCATATCCCACAGATCTTTAATCTCGCGGGATGTAATGCCCGCCTCTGAATACGAAATTTCATCCGGGAGCCGTCGCGCCGTGCGCGGCGTATAGTAGCGGCCTCCGGTTTCGGCGGCTAGTTTCTGCAGCAGTTCGCGGTTCTGTTCACGATGAAAATTCTCAGCTACTCCGTCTTCCCGCCGGAAGGTCAGAACGTCGCTTCCGAGCATTTGTGTCCCGCTCTTTGCCTTGATTTCCGCCACGTAGGATCCATCTTTCGCTGCATCCCAGGTTGCGGAATAAACGCCCTGGGCAAGAGGATCCGGCCGTAAGGAAATCGATTCCGAGGAGCCGTCCGGTTCAACGATATCCGCTTGCACGTCCGCATCACTGACCGGCAAATAGGCCTTGTCGCGGACTTCTGTGCGCAGTTGGATTCGGCCATCGTCTTCTAACAAGGCATCAGGAGTTGAAGCGACCACCGGCCCGGGCGTTGCGCCTGCTTCCCAGCGAAGCAATTGACGCCAGAAGGTTTCCTGGCTCATGTCGGTGACCGGCTGCTGCATCTGCCAGCGCCAGCTTCCGGCTGTGGCGAATACCGCGGTGCGGCCGCGTCCGTAATTCTCGGTAATCAGCAGGGGCACTCGGGTTCCACCCGCATCGACCCGTGCAAGTACCACAGCGCCAGGCTTCGGAGTTCCGGGGTCTTGATAATTCGCAAGGTACGGAAGAACCTCCCAATGCTCCGCGCTCTTTTCGGGATCGTTCTCGATTCGGCAGATCAAGCTGGTCCTGCCGGCGGAGGTGAGTTCGGCCGCTACAAAGCTTCGCTGAAACGTGTTCTTTCGCTGCGGCAGGTTTACAGGCAGCAATTCGGTGAATGGAGGAACGTTATACCCTCCGTCGCTTAGAGCCCATCGCCCGCCGAGAAAAAGCAGTCCTCCGCCGCGCCGATCGACAAAATCCTTAAGCGATTGCTGCTGTTGTGGGGTAAAGAACGCAGACTCAACGCTTCCCAATATCACGCCCTGATACGCAAACAGATCCTCCGGCTTGCTCGGGAACCCATCAGCAAGCTCGTTCGGGTTGCCAATCCCCTGCCGATAGATCTTATTTTGGGTGGTCCGGAGCATCGAAACAATGTGGAGCGCCGGATCGTCTTCCACCGCGCGCCGGAGGAACTTGTATTCCCAGCGCGGCTCTCCCTCCACGTAGAGAATGCGCTTTTTTGTCGTGTCGATGGAAAGCACCTGCCTGAGCTCATTGTTCGCCGTGTTGGTTTCACCCGCCAGCGGATCGAGTCGGGCTTCCAGTTCCTGCACCCCGCTCTTGCCCGCACTGAACTCGACGGACTCCACCTGTTCCGGCGAGTCGCGGAGCTTCACGTCGCGCTGCCCCAGAATCGACCCTCCACCGCTGATCACCAGCTTTGCGCGGTTACCCGCGAATCCACTCTGCCGGATATTCACTCGCGCCTGCAGCCGCGAACCCGGCAATGCCCGGGAAGGCACGCTGAAACCGTCTAGTTCAACATCCTTGTTCAACTCAGGACTGCCGATGCCGATTGTACTTACCGGCAGCTTACGCTGTTCCAGAGCCGTCATGGTATCCACGTCGATTCCGCCTGTATTGTCCGACCCATCACTTAGCAGAACGACGGCTCCGATCGGCAAAGTGGACGATTCATCCGCAATCTGGTGCAGCGCTTTCCCGATTCGGGTTGCGCGCTGATTCGCCTGTAGTCCGGAAGTATCCGGAATGCGGTCCAGGCCGGCGCCGAGCCGGTACAGCCGCACCTGGAACCGAGTCCCCAGCCGCTTCAGCAAGCCGTTGTTCAGAAGGTCCGCAGCGATCTGTTCACGTGGCTTGCCCATGTCGGCCAAGCCCATGCTGCGGCTCTCGTCGATCACGACCGCGACGATGTTTTGCTGTGGCCGGAGCGATGTGACGCTGATGGCGGGTTGCCAAAGCACAATCAGCAGCAGCGTCAGGGTAAGCGCTTGAAGTCCCCAGATGGCGATCACCCGCATCCCGCGAAGTGATGGCGCGAATTGAGCCCGCCTGCGCCAGATCGCCCAGGCTAGAATCCCCGCGGCCGCGGCGATTGCCGCAAACAGCGCCCATTTCGGCCAGGATCCAAGCAGCACAAAAGTACCCTTTGAGAAAACGCTGGCCGGATATTTGAATAAAAACTCGAACACCTGTGTTGCCCGCTCCTAATGGGTCATGGCATAGACCAGATAATTGATACCGATCCGAAACCCCAGCGCGGAAAATTGCTCCGGGTAGAGAGGATTGTCGGCGTGCTCCCAGGAATCGCCCAGATCCATGTTGTGGCAGATGGCTACCATCACCCGGCCCTTATCGTCGTAGATGCCGCGCCATCGCGCTTCATATCCATCCTTCTCAAAACTGCGATGGGTATACACAAACTGCTCGCCCGGTACCTGATAGCGATCGTCCAGATCGTAGACGGTGTGAAAAATCGGATTAGTGCTGGGCAGGTCCACGATGGGGCGGTCGGGGAACACTCGCTTCATGCTGGCCACAAAGGTCTCCCATTCGATTGTCCCGTGAAAATCGTCGCACATAAAAAAGCCGCCGCGCAGCAAAAAATCGCGCAGCTTTGACGCCTGCAGGTCCGTGAGATCCCAATGGCCAACCTCAACCGCGTACAACCAGGGCCAGTTGTAGATGTCGTCGCCGTCTTCGGCGGCCACCGGCTGCTCGACCGATCGTGTCTGAATCCGTGTGAGCCGGCGCACTGCCGCCGAAAGATGACGGTCTGAACGAGGATAATCAATGGTCCAGTTATTCAGACGCCCGCGCCACGTGGGAACGGCGCTATACATGAACCGCGCAAACACCCATTCGCCGGGAACGTTCGCATCGGGAGGGAGCGGAAAATTGTTGTACTCCCAACCTGGATATTCGCGAAACACACCCGGCTTCTGCTCCTTTCGCGACGTGCGCAGCCCGACTTTGCTGGCGTCGTCGGGAACGTTTTCCGGACCCGAAAGCGGCACGGTCGCGCAGAGCGCGCTGAAGAGCGCCAGGCTCGGCAAGGTCGCGAAAAGCACGCTGCGCAGACGCATAGAATCGAGCGGCTGGCGTCAGAATAGCACGGCAATTTTGATGAGAAATGGAAAACCGCCACTGCCATGTCAGAGTGGGGCGGACGCCCTCGTCCGCGCGACCCCTGGTCGCGCTTCTCACTAAGATGGTGCGCCGTTTTCCAGGAAGTTGCGCAAACGGTGACTGCGGCTGGGGTGGCGCAGCTTGCGAAGGGCCTTGGCTTCGATCTGACGAATGCGCTCCCGGGTAACGGCGAAGCTCTGGCCTACCTCTTCGAGGGTGTGCTCGCTGCCATCCTGCAGGCCAAACCGCATCTTAACGATCTTCTCTTCCCGCGGGCTGAGCGTTTTCAGTACCTCGGCAGTCTGTTCCCGGAGATTCAGATTAATGACCGCTTCCGACGGTGAGACCATCCTGCCATCAACCAGGAAGTCGCCCAGATTCGATTCTTCTTCCTCGCCGACCGGGGTCTGTAGCGAGATCGGTTCCTGAGAAATTCGAAGGACCCGGCGTATTTTGCTGGGCGGGAGTTCCATGCGAACGGCCAGCTCTTCCGTGGTCGGTTCCCGGCCTAACTCCTGTTGCATAATGCGCTGAAGCCGCACGAGCTTGTTGATGGTTTCGATCATGTGCACCGGAATGCGAATGGTGCGGGCCTGGTCCGCAATGGCGCGCGTTACCGCCTGCCGAACCCACCACGTGGCGTACGTCGAAAACTTGTAGCCGCGTTTGTAATCGAATTTATCCACGGCGCGCATAAGTCCAATATTGCCTTCCTGAATCAGATCCAGGAATTGCATGCCCCGATTTGTATACCGCTTCGCCACGGAAACCACCAGCCGAAGATTCGCCTCAATGAGCCGCTTCTTGGCTTCATCCGTTTCCGTTTCTCCCCTCTCGACAATCTGGAGGGTTCGGCGCAACTCAGTCGCACTGGTTCCCGAGCGGTCCTCTAACCCTTGCAAATGAGCGGAAAGCGTCTTCAGCTCCTTCTTTATGCTGGAAACGGACCCGGATTCGGTAGCGGAGGGCGTCTCCATTCTGCGCTGCAAGCGCGCGATCTCCTGCTCAAGCGGCCTCAAGTTGTCGACAACTTGCCGCAGGGCCTCGCTGAGGCGCCGTTGGTAACGCGCGGCGATTGGGAGTGCTCGTATGTGACGTGAGATCGTGACCATCAGGCGGGCATATTCGAAGCGCAGCTTGCGATGCTGCTTCGCCTTCATAGTCCGGGAAATACTGATCAGCTTCTGCTCGACTTGCTGGGATTTACGGTACAGCTTCTCGATCGCGTGCAGAGCCTGAAGAAATTCCTCCTTAAGATGCGTGAGCGCATTATCGTCCTCATGCCCGTCGTGCGCATCCGGCGCCTGCAGAATATCGAGAATCGGGACGGCGCCTCGTTCGATGTTGTGTCTCGTTTCGAGGAGAAGATGGACGACAAGGTGCGAACGGGAGAGCGCCTTGCGAACGGCCCTTTCGCCCCGCTCGATTCGCTTTGCGAGCTCGATCTCGCCGTCACGCGTGAGGAGCGGAACCATGCCCATCTCTCGCAGGTAGACCCGGACGGAATCGTTGCTCTTATCCAGAGCGCCGGGCGAGAGGTCGAGCTCCGAAAGCTCGTCGAATTCTTCTTCTTTCTTGTCGAACTCCTTGGATTCGTCCAGCAGCTCAACGGGAGGACTCTCCAGGTCGGCAAACAGATCGTTGAGATCACCGCCGCTTGCCAGTTCATCGGGCACGACTCCCCTGACATCGTCATACAGAACGAAGCCCTTGTCGTTACCGTTTTGCATCAACAGCCTTCATCCATCAGTTACACGATCGTTGGCAAAAAAGCTTCCCAAAAAACAACAGGCTATATGTATCGGGGAGGCCCCTCGTTTCCTCGATTTCTCATAGTACAACACGGTTACGCCCCTGGGGATCGGGTTCTTAAACTGTCTAACTCATCGGCCAAACGCAGCGCTTCCTGGAAATTTCCCGACCGTTCGAGCTCCCGGATCTGCCGGCGTAGGGCCTCATATTTTGCGCTCTTAGCCTTGGATTCCAATGCTTTTAAACAATGAAGTGCCTGCTCGGCGGCATCCTCTTCCCGAATTCCGCAATCCGAGAAGCTGATTTCGGAAAGAATCCGCTGTAAGCGCGGTTCCAGGGCGGCTGCCAAGACTTCTAGAGTAAATGGAACGTCGTCATCCAGATGCACGACGGCCTCGAAGATGCTCCTCAAATCCAGCAGATCAAGCAGATTCGCATTCGACAGATACTGCCGGATCACGGCGCGGGCATCCGGGCTCGCCAGCAGACACCAGATAAGGAGCTTCTCATTTGGCGGCACAGCGGAAGCGAACTCTTTCGATTTCGCAGCCGGGTTCGGAATCGGGTTCTGGCGGAACATGCGCCCTATCACGTCGCGATCGACATTCAGGTATTCGGCCATTTCACCCGCGATGGCTGCTCGCTCCAGGCGATTGCTTACTTGCTGGATGGCCGGCTCCATGAATTTGAATGCATCAATGCGGCCTTCAGCTGTACGCATATCGAATTTGGAGCGCGCTCGATCCGCCAGCCAGTGGAAATAGGAAACCGCGGTTTCGAGCAGCTTGCGATAGCCATCTGCTGGGGCTTGCTGGATGTATTCGTCCGGATCCAATCCTTCCGGAATCTCGAGCACGCGAACGCGCAGGCCTTCCGCGAGCAGGAGAGAAATGTACTTCTCGGTGGAACGAGCACCCGCCGGGTCGGGATCGAAGTTGAGTATGATTTGGCCGGCGCTGGCCTGCTGCATCGAAACCTGTCTTTTGATGGACCGGATCTGTTCCACGCCGAGGGCCGTTCCGCTGCTGGCGACCACCTCATGAATCCCGGCTGAATAGACACCGATCACGTCCATGTAGCCTTCCACCAGGATGATGCGGTCGTTCTTGCGGGCGTCGATCTTTGCGCGGTGCAGGTTATACAGGATAGTCGACTTTTTGTAGATCTTCGTCTCGGGCGAATTCAGGTACTTCGGTTCGTCGTTCGCGCGCAGCGCACGGCCGCCAAACGCAATCAGTTTGCCCGACTCATTATGGATGGGAAACATCAGGCGGGCACGAAAACGGTCGTAAAACCCGCCTTCCTGGCGCTTGATGGCAAGGCCCGATTCCTCCAGCAGTGCTGGGCCGAACTTCTGCAAACGGTGCACCAGTTGTTGGCCGGACGCTTCGGACAGCCCCAGACGAAACTCGTCCATGGCGGCGCGGGATACGCCGCGCGATTCCAGATAACTGCGCGCAGCCGCTCCTGCCGCGCCCCGTAGATTGCTCTGGAACACCTCGGCTGCGATCTCGTGCATTTCAAAAAGCGCCGCACGCCGCTGCGCCTCCGGATCGTCGCTCCTCTGCCGCTCCGGCATGGGAATGCCATACCGCTCCGCCAGGAGCTTCAAGGCTTCGGGGAACGTAAGGCTCTCAATCTGCTGCACGAATTTGAACACGTCACCCGCTGCATCGCAGCCGAAGCACTTGTAGTATTGCAACGCGCTGTGTACTCCAAAAGACGGCGTTCTCTCCGAATGGAATGGGCACAAGCCCACAAAGCGCGAACCACCGCCCTGCCGCTTCAGGCGGACGTATTGGCCGACGACATCGACGATGTCGAGCTGGCTTTTCAGATGCTCGGCGAAAGTCATTGGAGCACCACGAAGACCCGGGGGAGTGCTTTCAGATTAGCAGCGCACGCAATCGCTATGGCCGCTCATTCCAGCCTTCATGTTCCTGCCAGTCCAGAATCCGGTAGTGCGGATAGGGCTCCTGCCGCGGCAGCTTATCGAAATCGACGATATTCGCCTGCTGATGGTTGCCATCTTGCGACTGGTAGTACCACAGCGCCTCCTGGCCCAATTTCGCAGCTTCGCCGGAAACATAGAGCGTCTGCTTTTCATACTCGTAGGGCGCGTGCCGTCCCGGCATGGGACCGTATGAAACATCCACCACAAGTCTGGTATCGCGGGAGATAACTCCCTCCCGCAGCAATTCCTGCATGGCCTTAACAACGATCCAGTTGTTCGTTCGATGATCGACATGCCGTTCATCGGGATGCCCGGTGATGATTTCGTCGGGTTTGAAGCGTGCAATGAACTGTTTCGCCGCTGAGACCGCCGAATCGCGGGAATACGCCAGGTTTGGAATGGCTGCGTTGCGGTACGGAGAATGATCGCTGGCCAGGAGAACCGACAGATACGGATCATCGCGTTTGATGTGGCGCTCCCAAATCTGTCCGAGCCCGCCGTCCGGTAGGCCGAGAAAGAAAACGTTATCCGAGGAAACCCCCAGGTGTCCTAAGGACGCCCGGGCTTCACTCATACGAACCTCGCCGAAATCCATAGCGCGCGCAGCATCGCACGAGTGCATATAATACCGATCGCAACCGCCCGCATCGCCGCTCGTGAAATAGACGAAGTGAATGGGGATATGATTTTCGACCGCGGCTCGAATGATGCCAGGATGCGCCGTATCGTCGTCTTCGTGGGCGCAGAAAATCAGAAGAGATTTGGGTAGATCATCGATCGCAATTTCCAGCTCGTCCTGCGCGATAATCGCGCCATCTCGCGTCTGAATGGAGACTTGCGCCGTGTAGACGCCGGGATCCTCCGGCCGTAGTCCGATCACGTGTTGACCAGGAATCGGGCCCGGGAGCAGTTTGTTCTCGATTTCCTTTGCGCTCGAATCAAGGACACGCACGCGCAGCGACGCATCCTTCCATCCGGCCTCGCCTGGCTGCCTAATTGTGAAGGAAAGCGATGGAGCTACATGAGTCGGGGAAATGGTATGGCCGGCATCAAAAGCGATGACACCGGAGATGAACCGGGGCGGATAAAAATGCCGGTATGCCTCCGATTTCGGCACATCGGTCAGATGTGAATACAGGTAGAGAAATGGGTATTGCTTAGGCAGCGGCTGGTTGGGTGGCGTGGTGAACGCCGGCGGAGCAAAGGCAAGATCGTAGATCCGGTCCGGCTCGCGGCTGTCCCGGATGACCACCGAATAGTAAATGAGGGCCGGTTCTTTCGGCGCTTGCACAACCGTCGCCTTCTGCACGTCGAATTCTTTCTGACCGCCCGGCGGAAGCGAGAGCGAGGCGGCCACGATGTGCTTCCAGATGGGCGGTTCATCGGGAGCGGGAGCGATCCAAGGATACGTATACGGCTCAAACTCTACCTGTAGGTGGTCGAGCGGCCGGTTCGACAAATTCCGCACCACGATCCGTGGATTGACGCTGTCGCCGGACGTGTAAAAGGTTTTATCGAGTTCGACCGATTCAACTTTCGCCAGTTGCCGGTGGACGGCGAAGGACGTTGCATTCTTAATAGCGCCGCCGCCGGATGTGGTGAGATCCACTTCATATCGCCCGGTGCGTGCGCCCCAGGGGATCTTCCACAGGATTTCGTATTCGCGCCCCTGAATGTGAATGGCGCTCGCAACCGGCCGGGCTTCGCCTGCGTACCGGATCGAGGCGTTTGCGCTGCCGCCCGGCAGCAGCCGTACCCGCACATCGCTTCCGGCATTGTAGTTGGTGTGATCGGTTACAACGGTAAGTTCCGCCGCGCCACCATGGAGGGGCGCAAGTGCCGTGCTCAAAACGAGCAAGCTGAGGATTCGCACAGATGCCAGTGTAAAATGACGGTCAGAAAGCAGCATATTTCCGCCCGAAATTCAAGCCGGCATAGCTCAGTTGGTAGAGCGGCAGTTTTGTAAACTGCGGGTCGGGGGTTCAAGTCCCTCTGCCGGCTCCAGAAATTCACTCAGCCCCCATCTGTTTTAAGCCCTCGCCCTGTTAGTGCGAGAATGAACCTATTCGAGGCTAGTGGTTGCGTAAACCGAAGATGTGGCGGAAGGCCGCGGCTGTTGCAGCGCTCGTGTGCGCAGCCGGCGTTGTCTCACAGCGGATTCACGCCCAAGCCACTCAAAGTAACGACCGCCAGGCTTACGACGCGAAGATTCGCCAGAGCTATACGTTTCGCTTCGGCAAAGATGACATTGCATCGCCTGGAAACGCGGCCGTCGAAGGCAACGAGTTCATCCAGCCCACGGCTTTTCCCAAGGCGGAGTACTGCGCCCATTGTCACCCGGAAGCCTATGAACAATGGCGTCAAGCGCTGCACTCGAACTCGTTCCGTACCCCGTTTTACCGCACCAGCGTAAATATTCTGGCGCGCACTAAGGGTATCGACTACACGAGGCATTGCGACAGTTGCCACAATCCCATCGGAGTTCTTTCGGGCGCGCTGAACCAGAATTCGACGGTCGATCGAAGCTTCGATGAAGATGGGCTAACTTGCATGACCTGCCACTCCATTCAGCGGCTTCAATCGAACAGCGGCAACGGCAGCTATGTAATGGGTGTCCCCGCCGTGATGGTGGACGAAAAGGGCAATCCCATTCCGGGCGAAGTTCCGGACAGCGAGATCATGGCGCATCCCGAACGCCACGCCAAGGCGGTTATGAAGGACTTCTATCACACCGCCCGGTTCTGCGGCGCATGCCACAAGGCCAATATGCCGAACCCGCTGAATGACTATAAGTTCATCCGCGCGTTCACGGTATACGACGAGTGGCAGAACTCGAAATTTTCCAAACAGAATCCGCTGACGTTTTATTCTGCCGATTTCACCACCTGCCAGAACTGCCATATGATGCGCGTGCCGGCGAGAACCGGCGAGTATGGCGCAAAGAAAGGAACCTTTGCTTCACATCGCTGGGTAGCGGGGAACACCGCGGTGCCGTTCTATTACGGCTACGATGCGCAATTACAAAAGACCATCGAGTTTCTTAAATCAGGCATGTACCTGAACGTGGATCTCTTCGCCATTAAAGACATGGCGGACGGCGCGATGGCGGCGCCGCTCGGCTCGGTCCCTTTTAAGCTGGCGCCCGGTGAGACTGTGCAGATGCTCGTCGTGATACAGAACAAGAATATCGGGCATTCTCTCGTGCCGGAAGTGCGTGACCTGTACCAGCCCTGGGTTGAGTTTGAGGTTAAAGATGCGGATGGGAAGGACATTTACCACAGCGGCTTTTTGAAGCCCGACGGCAGCCTGGACGAACGCGCCCACAGCTTTACTAACCGCCCTGTGGATAGCGCCGGGGAGTTCGTGGACAACCACAAAGTGTGGACCATTCATTCGGTTGCCTACGACAATACAATCCAATCAGGCAGTTCCGCCCTGGTCCGATATCAGTTCCGTATTCCTGCCGGCGTGAAGAATCCTTTGACCGCCTCCGCTCGTGTCGAATATCGGCATTTGCGCCAGAGCTATTTGAACAACGTGTTAGGCAAGGATCATCCCGCCTACCCGATTGTGGAACTGGCGTCCCGTACCCGCGTCCTACGCCTCGGCGAGAATCCCGCGGGCGCTCGCGATCAGCAAGACAATCCCGGCTGGATGCGGTGGAATAACCTCGGCATTGCATATCTGGATCAACTTCAGTATTCCGATGCGCTGCAGGCGTTTAACGAAGTTATTAAGCTTCGCCCCGATTACGCGGATGGCTATATCAATGCCGGCCTCACTTACATCGCTTGGGAGAAATACTCGGAAGCCCGCCCCAGTCTGGATAAGGCGCTATCGCTGAGCCCCGGCAACGCGCGGGCCCTATATTATTTGGGACTGGTGGAGCGGCGCGAAGGGCATTGCGATCAGGAGATCGCCGATCTGCAGAAAGTGGTCGCGCAATATCCGCAATCGCGCGATGCACGCCGGGAATTGGGAATTTCTTACTACCAGCAGCATCGATACGTCGATGCCCGGGCGCAGTTTGAGGCATTGCAGACGATCGATCCAGATGATCTTGCGGCGCACTATAACCTGGCTGTTCTGTATCGGCGCATGGGCATGAAAAAAGCGGCGGCCGAGCAGTCCGCGCTATTCGCAACCAGGCAGATTGATCCGGGCGCGCCCACCTATTCGCTCGATTACTTGCGTAACCACCCGGAAATCTCGATTGAAAGCGTGCCTTGGCATGTGCATAGAGACATAACGGGGCGTTCGCCAAGTGGGGCAGGTCCTCGGTTTGCGCCGGGCGGCCCGGCCGGCTCCCTCAAAACCTTTTTCACGGAGCAGTAATTGAAACAGAATCATAGACGCGATTTCATTCGTTCGCTCAGCCGAAGCGCGCTCGTGCTTCCGTTCGCGGATCTGCTTGCGATGGCCGCCCCTCCGCAGCAATTGCCGGGGCCCATCGAGCGCAGCTACAACGCCAAAGCCATGCCGGCGCCCAAAGGGCCGAAATCGCCTATCGAAGAGACACCCCTTGGACTCAGTTTTGTCGATGTAGTGAAGGAAGCCGGACTTGCGGCTAAGACGATCTACGGCGGCGAACACAAGAACAAATATCTGCTGGAAACCACCGGCTGCGGGCTCGCCTTCTACGATTACG
The DNA here is from genome assembly GCA_025980435.1 of Bryobacteraceae bacterium. Taxonomy (GTDB): domain Bacteria; phylum Acidobacteriota; class Terriglobia; order Bryobacterales; family Bryobacteraceae; genus Bog-105. The sequence continues at coordinate 5,747 of JAICXK010000023.1, read as the reverse complement.
ACAACGACGGCTGGCTCGATGTATTTCTGGTGAATGGGTGGCGGTTGGAAGGCTTCCCTCCGGGGCAGGAGCCGCACTGCCATCTGTTCAAGAACAATCGCGACGGCACGTTTACCGATGTGACCAAAGGATCCGGGCTGGAGCATCGAACCGGGTGGGGCCAGGCTTGCTGTGTCGGCGATTACAACAATGACGGGCACGACGATCTTTTCGTCACCTATTACGGCCAAAACGCGCTCTATCGCAATAACGGGAACGGGACGTTTACGGACGTAACGAAAGAGGCAGGCTTGCTTCAGCACGGCCCAAAAACCCGCTGGAACACCGGCTGCACGTTTGTCGATTACGACAAGGATGGCCACCTGGACCTGTTTGTAGCCAATTACGTCGATTTTGATCTGAAGACCGCGCCTCCGCCGGAAGCTGGCCCTTGCACATATAAGGGATTGCTTGTCGCTTGCGGGCCGCCGGGTCTAAAGGGCGGAAAGAACATTCTGTATCACAACAACGGAGATGGAAGCTTCAGCGATGTAAGCGAGAAGGCAGGCATCTGGAATACGAAAGGCACCTACGGGTTGAGCGTCGCCGCTTCCGATCTGGACAACGATGGTTGGCCGGACATCTACGTTGCAAACGATTCGAGCACTGCCACGCTCTATCAGAATCAAAAGGACGGCACATTTGTCGATATCGCAATTGAATCCGGCGCGGCGCTGTCTCCCGAAGGCAAGCCACAAGCCGGCATGGGCGTCTCCGTTGGCGACTACAACCGTGACGGCAACCTGGATGTCGTTAAGACGAATTTTGCCGGTGACACGGACTCGCTCTACACGAACCTTGGCGATGCTTCCTTTGAAGATCGCACTTACCCAAGCGGTCTCGGCGTCAACACGCGCCTGCTCGGCTGGGGTGTCGGCTTCTTCGACATGGATAACGATGGTTGGCTCGACATTCTTATGTCGAACGGCCATGTGTACCCCGAGGTCGATAACTCGAAAACCGACCTCAAGTATGCCGAGCATAAGTACCTGTATCGAAATCTTCAAAACGGCCGTTTCGAAGAAGTTACAGACAAGGGCGGACCCGGGATTCTCGAGAATGCGCCTGCGCGGGGCTGCGCCTTCGGGGACTACGATAACGACGGTGATATTGATATTGCCGTAAACTGCGTCAATGCGATTCCGCAGCTTCTTCGTTGTGACTCCACGCTCAAGCGCAACTGGATCAAGATCAAGCTCGTGGGAGTGAAATCGAATCGAACAGGTATCGGCAGCCGCGTGACGGTTGTGGCTCGGAACAAGCCGGATGCCGCCAAACCGCTTAAGCAGGTCGATGAATTGCGCAGCGGCGGAAGTTATTTCTCGCAGAACGATCTGCGCATGCACTTCGGCCTGGATCAGGCCGCCAAAGTGGATCTGGTGGAAATTCGCTGGCTCAGCGGACAAGTGGACCGGCTGCAGAATCTTGACGTCAACCGGCTGTACACGATTCAGGAGGGTGGCAAGGTCCTTAAAAGCGAACCCTTGCGACCGGCCCGCAGCACATGATCCTGAACGTTTTCGCCTTGCTGGTTCTGGCTCCGCTGCTCTGCTGTGCCGCCGAAAGCTGTCCCTGGATCAACGCGGGCACAGTGGGCGGGATCCTGGGCGGCGCGGTGGATACCAAAGTGACGCAAACAACCTGCGAATTCACGCGCCGAGGTGGCAGCCCATCTTCAACCCCTGGCCTTGAAGTCGAAATCGTTGCACAGCACGATTACCCGGAGTATTTATCGGAGTGCAAATCCAAGCGCCAAGCGCTGAAGGCAATTGGAAACGAAGCAGTGACATGTAACGGCGGTTCCTCTGAACTCGCGATAGGCCGGGTTCGAGACCGGGTTTTTGTTATTCGAGTGAGCTCGAAAAACCACAGCGCTGCTCAAAATAACCTAGCCGCTGAAGCGCGTGAGGCTGCGGAGCACGTCGCGGGCAACCTGTTCTGAGCCTCACCTGGGAATTTTTGCGGCTCCCTGTTCCAGCTTTCGTTCTTTCTGCTTCTCCTCGGCAGCCCTTAACGCGGCGGCTTTCGCAAAGGCTGCTTTGGCCTCTGGGATCTCGCCCTTGCGGCGAAGTAGCAGCCCGAGTGAGTTGAAGGCCCCGGCATCGCTCGGATCGAGCGCAACCGAGTGCCGCAAGGCGTCAATTGCGCCATCTGCATCGCCTTGCTGCTTCAAAATTGTCCCCAATTCGAACCAGGCATCGCCATAATCCGGTTGCCGAGTGACGGCCGCTCGAAATTGCTGAATGGCCTTATCCGGCTCGCCGCTATCGACGTGCGCAAGGCCCAGCAGATAATGCGCCGCCGCCAGCTTCGGATCCAGTTGCACGGTTCGTTCAAGTTCCGACTTCGCATGCGGCAGGTCATCGCTCTGCTTGTAGGCCACTCCGAGATCGTAATGGGCAGAAGCGGATTCCGGATGAGCTGCAGCAACAGCGGAGAGATGCTTGATGGCGTCCTTATAATCGGCGGCGCCGATATACGCGTACCCGATGTTAACCTGCACTTCCACATTATTCGGGTCGCGCTGGAGAATGCGGCGGAACTGTGCGATCGCCTCCTGTGTGTCACCTGCGTTAACAAGCGCCAGTCCATAGCTATTGCGGACCGCATTATCAGTTGGGTTTAGGGCCAGCGCCTGTTTGTACGCGTCGCGCGCCTTCGTCCATTGCTTCCTCTGCTGGTACGATTGGCCCAGACTCGTCCAGGCCGCGCCAAGATGCTTGCGATAGTCGGCGTGATCCGGCGCAAGTTGTACTGCTTTCTGGAGCGCGCGAACACCCGCCTCCCTTTGCTGCCTCAAGACCAGCGCCGCTCCCAGGTGGTACCACGCTTGCGCCATACTCGCGTCCAGTTCCGTAGCACGCTGAAAATGGGGGATGGCTTCCCCGGCCCGGTTTGTCGCGGCCAGCAGGAATCCCACTTCGTCCTGATATGCCGCCGAAGTCGGAACCAGGCGCGCCAGCTTCTGATATGCGGCGAGAGCGCCCTTCGCATCCCGAGCGGCAAGCGCCTGCCGCGCGGACCACTCCAATTCCTGGATGGTTTGCGGCCAGGCCAGCAGCGGCACAAGAATTAACACGCCGATCCGCAAATGTAAGCGCGCGATTTCCCTACAACACAATCTGCTTCACCACATTCCCGGCGACGTCCGTCAACCGAAAATCGCGGCCCTGAAATCGGTAGGTGAGCTTCGTGTGATCGACACCCATCTGATTGAGAATTGTCGCGTGCAGGTCATGCACATCAACCGGGTCTTCGGCAATGTTGTATCCCAGTTCGTCGGTCTTGCCCCACGTGATACCTGGTCTGAACCCGCCGCCCGCTACCCACATCGTGAACGCGCGAGGGTGATGATCGCGGCCCAGGAACTTGGAGTTGTTTCTGGCCTCATTCATAGGCGTGCGCCCGAACTCGCCGCCCCAAACTACAATTGTGCTTTCCAATAGACCGCGCTGCTTCAGGTCCTTGATCAAAGCCGCCGCGGCGCGATCCGTTTCCTGGCACAGGCTGGGAAGGCGGTTGACGATATCGTCATGGCTGGACGTCCCGTGATTGTCCCATCCGCGATGATAGAGCTGCACAAACCGGACACCGCGCTCCACAAGCCTTCGAGCCAGCAGACAATTATTCGCGAATGATTTCTTCCCGGGCTCCGTTCCGTACAGCTCGTGTATGGACGACGGCTCTTTCGAGATATCAACCAGTTCCGGCACGCTCGACTGCATACGATACGCCATTTCGTAGGAGGCGATACGGGTGAGGATCTCCGGATCGCCGTTGCTGGCCAGATGCATTTCATTAAGCTGCTTGAGGAGATCGAGCGACTCGCGGCGGCTTTTCTCTGAAACGCCTTCCGGATTCGTAAGAAAGAGCACGGGGTCGCCCTGCGAACGAAATTCAACTCCCTGATAGACCGTCGGGAGGAACCCGCTGCCCCAGCAAGCCTTTCCGCCATCGGGCTGATTCTCGCCGGAAATCAGCACAACGAAACCGGGCAGGTCCTTGCATTCGCTGCCCAGGCCGTAAGTCATCCACGAGCCCATGCTGGGGCGCCCGATGATCTGGAAGCCGGTGTTCATGAAGATCTGCGCCGGCGCATGATTGAACTGCGTCGTGTGCACCGATCTGACGATGGCAATATCATCAGCCACGCTTTGCAAATGGGGCAGCAGTTCCGAAATCTGCGCTCCACCCTGGCCGCAGGCCTTGAATTCAAACGGTGAGCCAAGCAGCTTGGGAGTGCCTTTGATAAAAGCGAACCTCTCTCCCTTCATCAGTTCTGCCGGCACGTTCTGGCCATCGTATTTTTGCAGCGCAGGCTTTGGATCGAGGAGATCCACTTGCGAGGGAGCGCCCGCCATAAAGAGATAAATGATGCTCTTCGCTTTGGCCGGGAACATGGGCGGCTTCGGCGCCAGGGGATTCGTATCGGCATGCGCCTCGCTTGCAAAGAGGGAACTATTTAGCAGCCCGGTGAGGGCGGCAGCGCCGATTCCAAATCCCGATTGCCGAAAGAAATGGCGCCGCGTCGACGCACGGAGCATCTCGGAAGGAAAGTCGGATGGCAGTGATTTCATGCCTTTACTCCTTGCTGATTGTCTCGTCCATATTCAACAGGACGTTGGCGACCATGGTCCATGCGGCTGCTTCAGATGCGTCTCCGCTACCACGATGCTCCGTTAACTGCCTCCGGTAAAACGTCAGAATGTCCTCCAGTTCCTTCTGTGTTGGGCGGCGTGAAACAGCAAGGCGGAAGCCATAGGTGATTCGATCTGCCTCGCTGCTACCGCCTTGAGTGGTCATGCGTCTGGCCATGGCGCGCGCGGCGTCGAAGAAATACGGATCGTTCAGACTGGTCAGGGCCTGCAGCGGAGTGTTTGTGCGGACGCGCCGGACGGTGCAGAATTCGCGGCTGGGCGCGTCATACGTGACAAGGCTCGGATAGGGCGCGCTGCGTCGAATGAAGGTGTAGATTGCGCGGCGGTGCTGGTCCTCGCCTTTGCTCTGAATCCATTTATCGTCGCTGTACGGAATGTCCCAAACGCCCTGCGGTTGATACGGGAACACACTTGGCCCATACATTTTGTTGCTCAAAAGGCCGCTGACCGATAGCGCGATGTCGTGCACCATCTCGGCTTCCACCCGGAACCGGGGGCCTCGCGCGTACAGCTTGTTGTACGGGTCCCGTGAGATCAGGTCCGGAGTGGCGCGCGAACTTTGGCGGTAAGTGGCAGAGGTCACCATCAGCCGCTCAATCTTTTTCATGCTCCAGCCATCGCGCATAAACTCAGTGGCGAGCCAGTCGAGGAGTTCCGGATGCGATGGCGGATCGCCCTGCGTGCCAAAATCCTCGCTCGTCTCGACGATTCCATGGCCGAAGATCGCTTCCCAGAAGTGATTCACCGCGACGCGCGCCGTTAGCGGGTTATCATCGCTGACCAGCCATTCGGCCAGACCGAGCCGGTTAGGCATCGCATTCCGTGGCAGTGGATTCAGGGCGCTCGGAACGTCGGCATACACGAGTTCACCTTTGCTGGTAAATGTCCCTCGTTCGCGGATATACGCTGCCGGGCGTGTGAACCCGCCTTGTTCGCGCATGATCATCGCGGTGACGATTCCCAACTTCTTCAGCTCGGTGTTCAGGTCGGAAATCTGTTTCCGGGTAGGCTCCAGTTCCGGCGCGACTGCGCGAAACGCCTTCGCCAGCG
>JAICXK010000259.1 GCA_025980435.1 Bryobacteraceae bacterium | reverse complement strand
CCGATAATACTCGGTAGCTGATGCCTGAACCCATCTTGTGTAAGATATGCGGGAAGCGCCGCGCCAAGCGCCATTGTCCGGCAGTAAACGGCGAGATCTGCACGATCTGCTGCGGAACAGAGCGCGAAGTCTCACTCTCCTGCCCGCTCGAATGCGAATACCTTCGTGAGGCGCATCGCCGCGAGAAGCCCGTGCCCATCCAGGAACAGCAGCTCTCGAACCGGGACATTACGGTTACGGAAGACTTCCTTCAATCGCATGAAGAGCTCCTGCTATTCTGCGTGTATTCGCTGGTCCAAGCGGCTTTGCGGACGCCCGGCGCCATTGACTCCGATATCATGGAGGCGCTCGAAGCATTGATTCAGACGCGTCGAACCATGCAAGCGGGCTTGGTATATGAAACCAGGCCGGAGAACAGCCTTGCGGCGGCCATACACCGGGGCTTCACTGCTTCGCTCGACGACTACGAGAAGATGAAAGTGGAGCGGGAGGGCTTGTCCGGGATTCGCAATTCGGAGCTTCTGGGCCTTCTTGTGTTTCTTCATCGCATCGGACAGCAGAACCAGAACGGGCGTCCGCGCGGTCGTATGTTCCTGGATATGCTCCGGTCGATGGTGCCCGACGTAAGAGTCGAGGAGCGTGCGCCGAGCATCATTTTATAGAGAGGATAATTACGCTGAAAGCCAGGCTGTTGAGTTGGAAAGAGCTTTCGCCCGACGTCCATCATTTCGAGTTTGAAGTCCCCGGACCGGAACAGTTCTCATTCACCCCCGGGCAGTTCATTTCCGTCGTTGAGCCGGCAGATGGGAAGCAGATCGTGCGGCCGTACTCGATCGCATCTCCCCGCGGCGGGAATCGTTTCGCTCTCTGCCTGAATCGCGTTCCGGACGGACCTTTATCGACCTTTCTGTTCCATCTCAAACCCGGGGATGAAGTGGAGATACATGAGCCGGTTGGCAGCTTCACCCTTCGTCACCCGGAACACCGCGCCGTCTTCATCGCGACAGGAACGGGCATTGCGCCCTTCCGCTCGATGCTTCTCGACCATGTGCCCAAAATCCGTCCACATGTCACATTGCTTTTCGGCGTGCGGCATGAGCGCGGCCTGCTCTATCACGAAGAATTCGAGCGCCTGGCGCGGCGTTATCCGGCATTCCACTTCATGCCGACGATCACGCGTCCAAGCGAAACCTGGACCGGCCTGACCGGCCGCGTACAATCGCACCTCGATGAGGCTCTGGATCTGACAACGCCTGAGGAAATCCACGCCATTGATGTCTACGTCTGCGGGTTGAAGGAAATGGTCGACGACGTCCGCCAGGAATTGAAACGGCGCGGCTTCGGCAAGAAGCAGATCATTTACGAGAAGTACGACTGAGAGCCCCGTCCCTACAAGACGATGCGTGTAATCTGAACCTGCGGTAGAAGCTCTCTCGCCTGCTCCACGTTCGTCAGGGTGATACCCGGCAGCTTCGCGCTCGCAGTGCCGGCCGCGACTCCCCAGCGTAAAGCGTCACTGAACGAGTTGCCCTGGTGGAGAGACCATACAATCACCGCCGACATCGCATCGCCGGCGCCAATCGGGCAGCGCGCATCAACCGGCGGCGGGATCACTTCCAGAATTCCCTCCGTGGAGGTTGCGGCAATCACGCCTCGGCTTCCCAGCGAAAGCACTACGGATTGCGGACCCAGCGCCTTGATCCGTTGAACCGCGTCGATTTGCTGCGATCGCGTAATGAGCGCGGTATTCAACAAACGTTCGGCTTCGGATTGGTTCGGCTTCACAATGGTCGGTTTCGCTTCGAGCCCATGCAGCAGCGCGTCTCCGTCCGTATCAAGCAGCGTTTGTACTTTGTGCTTGGCCGCCAGTTCGATCAATTTCGTATAAAGGTGCAGATCCATCCCCGGCGGGACGCTGCCGCAGAGCATCAGCCACGACGCCGTGGGCAGCAGCTTACCGGTTGCAGCAATGATGCTCTTCTGCTCGGCTGCCGACAGGGTAGGCCCGATTTCGTTCAGCTTGATCGAAAGGCCCTGGCGGTCTGAGATCGTCAGGTTAATGCGGATGTCATTCCGGATCTTGACGATCTCCTTGGCAAAGCTGTCGTCTTCCAGATGTCTTTCAAAGTTCCGCCCGTTTTCGCCGCCGGAGGTTGTGATCGCGACCACTTCACTCCCGAAGCTGGTCAATACGCGGGCGGCATTAATGCCTCGTCCGCCGGCGGCTTCGGTCGTGGATTCGATATAGGCGCGATCCTCGAAAACCAGCCGATCCACCGTGATAATCCGGTCCAGGGCAGGATTCACGGTCAACGTCAGGATCGGCTTACTCATTTTGGGGTGGGAAACTTCCAGGGTAGCGTGAGGCAGATTGTCAATCTGCTGGCCGATCGTCAATCAGCCCAGCCCAGGCGCCTTCTCTTACGCCGAAGGCCTACGCCTCGGAGACGTGCGGGCCGCCAGCATGCCGCCGAACGCGGCTGAAATCGTGATCACGAAGAACATGGGAATCAGAGCGTCCCGAACCCCGCTCAACAATTCGTTCGGATGCTCCAGCAGCTTCGCCGCTTCTGGATTATTGGCGAACTGCGGCACCTTCGATGATGCGGCTTTCAGGATTTCCTGTCCCGCTGGCGATGAAACCTCCAGGCTGAAAATCGCCAGGCAAATCGCAACCACAAGGAACAGCCACAACCCGGTCATCAGGCCCAGAAATGCGCCGCCGCCTTTGGTGAGCGGCTGCAGCGTCTGTTTCTTATAAAATTTGGCCGCCGCGAACCCGGCTCCGCACAGTATGACCGGCACAATGGGCGGTAACAGCAGGAGCGCTAAGTACAGGATGACAAGCGAGAGAGCCGCGACGGCCATGGTGATCAGCACGGCCCGGAGATTACTAAACCCGATCCGGGTCGTAGCGGGAGCGGCAGGCGCAATAGGGGGCGGAGCCGTCGGCGCAGGCGGAGACTCCTGGGCCGTTAAGCGCGCAATATCGTCCTCAAGCTGTGGCTTGCCGCACTTATGGCAAAAGCGGGCATCCTCCGGCAGGATAGCACCACATGTACACCGTTCTTCCACACTTCTAGTTTACGAGGTCCGGGCCGTTTAGCGGAGCCGTGCCGGTCTTCAAGGCTGGGCAAGCACCTCACAGATGGTGCCCTAAGATGGACTATTGAGCCCGCATCGCAAGCCCAACCTGCTCGTGGTCTGCCCTCCTGATCATTACGTCTTGCGCAATCTGCCGGCGATTGCAGATTCGGCGCAAATTCAGGTAGGTAATGACACCGCCACCCTGGAGCGGCATGCGCCCGATGCCGAGGTGATCCTTTATTCGGGCCTGACCGGAAAGACGGTTGATTTCCCGGAAGTCTGGCGTCGCGCCAAAAACGTGAAATGGGTTCATTGCCTGTCCGCCGGAGTCGAAAAGCTGCTCTTCCCGGCGCTGATCGAGAGCCCCGTCCCGCTCACCAACGCAAAGGGCGTTTTCAAACGATCGCTCGCGGAGTTCGCCGTCCTCGGGATGCTGTATTTCTACAAGCGGGTACGGCGGCTGGTGGAGAGCCAGCGAGCGCATCACTGGGACGATTTCAAAGTCGATTGGCTGCCCGGAAAGATCATGGGAGTGGTGGGTTACGGCGAAATCGGGCAGGAATGCGCCCGGCTGGCGAAGGCGCTGGGCGTGAAGATCTATGCAATCCGGCGAAAGCCCGCGTTGTCCGAAGGCGATCCGGTTCTCGACCGTATTTTTGGCTCGGACCGGTTACACGAAATGCTGGGCGAAGTAGATGTTGTGCTTGCCGCGGCTCCCCTGACTCCGGAAACCAGGCACATGTTGAACGATGCGGCATTCGGGGCCATGAAGCCGTCCGCCATCGTGATGAACGTTGGGCGCGGGCCCGTTATCGACGAAGCGGCGCTTATTCGCGCGCTACAGCAGAAGAAGATTGCCGGAGCGGCGCTGGACGTATTTGAAGTCGAGCCGCTCTCGGCGGATTCCCCTCTCTGGGACATGGAGAACGTGCTGATTTCCCCACATTGCACCGACCGGACGCGCGATCCCGACTGGCTGGACCTGACGATGCAGTGCTTTCTCGACAATTTCCATCGCTACGTTAGCGGCCAACCGCTCGTGAATGTAGTGGATAAAAAGGCCGGTTATTGATGAGCGTCGCGGAAGAAGTTTTGCATAAGCCCGTCACGATGGACGATGTTCTGGCCGCTGCGGACCGGATCAGGACTCTTGCGCGCAAGACCCCGGTTGGAAGCTCACACTTATTCAATGAAGCCTGCGGAACAAGCACGTTTTTTAAGTGCGAAAACCTTCAGCGGGGAGGATCGTTCAAAATCCGCGGTGCGCTCAACTTTCTGATGTCGCTCAGCGAGGAGGAGCGCGCCCGTGGAATTGTTACGTTCTCTTCCGGCAATCACGCGCAAGCAGTAGCGATTGCGGCCGCTCACCTGGGTGTGCCCGCAACCATCGTGATGCCCACCGACGCGCCGAAGGCAAAACTGGAATCGACCAGAGCTTACGGCCCGGCTATTATCTTTCATGACAGGCAGCGGGAAAACCGGGAAGAGATTGCGCGCAAAATCGCCGTAGATTCGGGCGCGGTTGTGCTCCCTTCTTATGATCATCCCTGGATCATCGCGGGACAGGGGACGGCGGCACTCGAACTCTTCCAGGAGAAGCCAGACATCGATGCAATTGTGACGCCCTTGGGCGGCGGCGGCCTGCTTTCGGGTACGATCGTGGTTGCAAGGGCGCTGCGGCCCGAGATGCGTGTGTTCGGGGCCGAGCCCGCGATCGCCAATGACTGGTATCTATCACTGGAGCGGGGGGAGCGCACGGCGATTCCACCCCCGGCCACCATCGCGGACGGCCTCCGGACCGTAATTCCGGGCAAACTAACATTCCCGATCGTGCAGACCCGGACCGAAAGAGTCGTCCTCGTCTCGGAAGAGGAGATCAAATCCTCGGTGCGGTTTCTCCTTACACGAATGAAGCTGGTGGTGGAACCGAGCGGTGCCGTGGCAGCCGCGGCCGTCCTATATGAGAAGCTGCCGCCGGAGATTCGTTCCGCCGGAGTGATTTTATCGGGCGGAAATATCGACCTGAAAGCTCTGGCGGAAATCTGCGCCGAAGGGGGCTGAAGCACTGCAGCGCAATCCCTGGACCACGAAATCATCCCGGACCGTCTACGAGAACCGCTGGGTGCGGGTGCGAGAGGATGAAGTAATACGCCCGGACGGCGGGCCCGGAATTTACGGCGTCGTCGAAATACGCCCCTCTGTTGGCGTCGTGGCCATCAATGAACGCGATGAGGTGGCGCTGGTTGGCCAGTGGCGGTATTCGGTAAACCGCTATTCCTGGGAAATTCCGCGCGGCGGATCCTATCCGGGCGAAATCGATATGTTAGAGGTAGCGAAACGGGAGTTGGCCGAAGAAGCAGGGCTGCGGGCTGAGCACTGGCAGCGGTTGGGCAGCGTGGATAACTGCAACGGCGTGGCCGACGACACCCAAACGTTATACCTGGCTAGCGGACTCTCTATCACTGCAAGAAACCTGGATCCGGAAGAAGAGATCGCCGTCCAATGGCAGCCGTTCGAGGCGGCGCTCCAAATGGCGATGGACGGGCGCATCACGGAAGTGTGCAGCGTGGCGGCGCTTTTCCGGGTAGCAATTATGCGAAGTCTTAAGGAACCAGATGGATTGGGCAAGTACTAGCGTTCGTAGGCGTTTTGCGCTGTTTTCAGCGGCCGTTTTAGCCTACAACATACCAGTGATCTTGTGGGGGGCTTATGTCCGCATTTCGTTCTCCGGCGACGGATGCGGGGCAAACTGGCCCTTCTGCAACGGACAAGTGATCCCGCGGCATATGGCTGCGCCGATGGCAATCGAATTCACGCACCGCGCGATGACCAGCCTGGATACGTTCGCAACCCTCGCGATGGTGGTCTGGGCCTTCCTGTCATTTCCGAAACGCCATGCGGTCCGGCGCTATTCGGTTCTATCTTTGGTGTTCCTCTTTATTGAGGCGCTGCTCGGAGCGGGACTAGTCCTATTCCGGCTAGTGGCCAGGGACCAATCGGCAGGCCGCGCCTGGTATCTCTCGGGTCACTTGGCCAATACGCTGCTGTTATTGGCTGCGCTAGCGGCCACCGCATGGCTGGCCTACACAAACTCCGGCCGGCTGCGCTGGACAAGTGCCTCTCGCGGAATGCTGGTTGCGCTAGCGATCACACTGGTGGTGAGCATCACGGGCGCGATAGCGGCATTAGGAGACACGCTGTTTCCGGCTTCATCGCTCGCCTCTGGAATGCAGCAGGATTTTTCAAGCGCCACCGGGGCGCTGCTCCGCTTGCGGATGGTGCACCCGGCCATCGCAATCCTTGGAGCAGCCTACTTGTTGTGGGTCGCGGTTCGAGCTCTGAAATCAGATCACGACGCAGGGCATCTCCGAACCGCCGCCCGCCGCGTAATCGCGATCGTGCTCTTTCAGATCGCAGTGGGAGTTGTTAACGTCGCGCTGCTGGCTCCCGTTTGGATGCAGTTAGTTCACCTGTTCATCGCCGACGTTGTTTGGATATTGGTGGTTCTGCTGGTGTTGGAATCGGCGAGAGCCGGGGAAAGCATTCCGCTAAGGCACGCTATTCGTGCGGATTCCCATCAGACACCCGCGCAGACCATTCCGCACCTGCAAGAATAATCATCGTCGCAATAAACGACCATAGGATGATGCTGATGGACTGAACGAACGGAGGCACGTCGTGAAGCAGCTTGGCTCGCAGCCATGGCCACGTCACGATATTCACGTACTTGGAGATCTCCAGCAGCACCGCAACCGCCACAGAAGCCGGGATCAGCCGCCTGATCCGGATTTTAGTGTTGGGCAGTATCCAATACATGAGAAAAATGACCAGCATGGTCGCCAACAGCGCGAATATGCGGAAGACCACGGATTGCAGAAGCGCACCCGAGTGAGTGGAGCCGTATTTCGCGCTCAGAAATTGCAGATTCAGTGTAGTTGCGCTGACGGATGCCAGGACCAGTGCGCCGCAGGCGAAAATCAGGCCCAGGCTGATGACCTGATTCCGTAAAAAGCTGCGGTTCTGCTTTACGCGCCAGATGCGGTTGAAGGCAACTTCGAGCGGAACGAAAATACCATTGGCGGTAAACAATAGCAGAAGAACCGACAGCCAGCTAAAACGGTGGTAGGCAAGCAGGTAACTCCGGAAGTTGACCCCGAACCCCTCCGGGAAGTAGGTGTTTACGGTCTGTATGATGACCTGAACCGCCGGTTGCCAATGCAGGACGGACCTG
>JAICXK010000245.1 GCA_025980435.1 Bryobacteraceae bacterium | reverse complement strand
GATTACTATTTGTGGGCCGATCACCGCGCGTGGCGCGAGGCCGCCGAGATTACTTCGAAAGCGCGCGAGACCGGGCTGCAGGCAATCGACTGGTGTGGAGGCGTGTATTCTTCCGAATGGGGTTTCTCAAAGCTGCTGCACTGGTTGCGCAGCAACCCCGGCAAGCGCGACCGCCTGGTCTCCGCTTTTGAGCATTGCGATTACGTAGCAGCTGTGCTCTGCGGCATTCATGACATCGCGCAGGCGCCGCGAAGTATCTGCGCGATGGGGCATAAATGGATGTACAACGAGTCGCTGGGAGGCTTGCCTTCCGAGGACTTTCTTGTATCGGTGGATCCCCTATTGCGAGGCGTGCGCGCGAAACTCGGAGGCCGATATCTCACATCGGATTCGCTGGCTGGAACGCTCTGCGCCGAATGGGCGCAAAAGCTGGGACTCAGGGCGGGTATTCCGATTCCCGTTGGCGCATTCGACGCGCATTGGGATGCCATCGGCGCCGGTGTCCGGCTGGGCGATGTCGTAAATGTGATCGGAACTTCAACCTGCATCATCGGCCTGAGTGACCGAACGACGCTGGTCCCGGGAGTGTGCGGGGTTGTGCCCGGTTCCGTCGACCCAAAGCTCACAGGAATTGAAGCCGGGCTCTCAGCGGTGGGAGACATCTTCGAAGCCATTGCGCGCCGCGCGGGCTCGTCGGCTGCGGCTCTGTCAGCCGAATTGACCGGCTACCGCGCCGGCCAGACCGGCTTGCTGCGCCTGACCTGGGATAACGGAGACCGCACCGTCCTTGTGAATCCCGAACTGGGCGGGGTTACGTTTGGCTGGCACTTGACGAGCAGCGCGGCCGATGAACTGTTTGCCGCGATCGAAGGCACTGCGTTTCACACGCGCGTGATCCTGGAGCGCATGGAAGAGCACGGAGTAGCCGTGAGGCGCATTATCAACGGGGGCGGCATTCCGCAGCGCAACGATGTTCTCAACCAGGCATATGCAAACGTTCTGAACAAGCCGATACTGGTTCCGCAGGGGGATGTCACGAGTCTCGGCTCCGCGATTTTTGCGTTCCTCGCAGCTGGGGCGTTTCCGTCGATTGCGGACGCGCAGAATGAGCTATGCCCGCCCCACCGGGTCTTTCATCCCGATCCGGAGAGCATCGTCGTGTGCGACGAGGTCTATAAGCTCTACAAGCGGCTTTACTTCGCGTTGGGCAGCAGGCAGTCACCGCCAGCCGCGATAGGCGATGTGCTGCCTCAGCTTCGCGGGATCGCCGCTCGGGTGAGACAACGCGAAGAGGTAGTCCAATGAGCTTGAAAGCCTTGCGGGAAGAGGTATTGGAGGCAAACCTGGAACTGGTCCGGCGGGGTTTGGTCCTCTTTACCTTCGGGAATGCCAGCGGCTGCGACCGCGCGCGCGAACGGATCGCGATCAAGCCAAGCGGCGTCCCATATGACCGCCTTACGCCTGCCGATCTGGTTATTACGGACCTGGACGGCAACATCGTCGACGGAAAGCTTCGTCCTTCCTCCGACTTGCCCACCCACGTCGCTCTTTATCGCGCTTTCGACGGTATCGGCGGAGTGGTTCACACCCATTCCAGATACGCAACGGCGTGGGCGCAATCGGGTCTCGATATTCCCTGCTTTGGCACTACGCACGCCGATTACTTTCGCGGCTCCATTCCATCGACTCGCGTTATGCGGCCTAACGAAATCGAGTCGAAATACGAATGGAATACCGGAACGGTCATTGCCGAGCGATTCGAGAATCTGGATCCGCTTGCCATGCCTGCGGTTTTGGTTTCCGGCCACGCGCCGTTCTGTTGGGGCGCATCGGTTACTGAGGCTGCACACAATGCCGCCATTCTGGAAGAGCTCGCGCATATGGCGTATCTCACTGTTACGATTCGGGCGGACGCGGCAGCGATTTCGGAAGCTCTGCGCGACAAACACTTCCTCCGAAAGCACGGGCCCGGCGCTTACTACGGGCAGCCGGCAGACGAATCAGAACTCGATCGAGGATAGTATTTCCGACGGTCTCCGTCCAAATGCCCGGCAAATCGCCAGCAGGCTCTCAATACTTGGTAAATTCGCTCCTCGCTCAATAGAGCTGATCTGCGAAACGCTGAGTTTCGTTGTCGCCGCCAGATCCTTCAAAGACCAGTCGCGCTCCACCCGGAGCAATTTGATTCTGTGCCCCAGCCGCTCGCGGAGCCGGTCCTGCGGTGTGCGCCCCAAACTGAATTGCTCAATCGCGTTGTGCAGGGTTTGCCGGAGCTGGGATAGCGAGAACGGCTTCGCCAGGTAATCGAAAACGCGCAGCTTAAACGTCGCGCGCATGCTCTCCAGCGAGGGGTACCCGGTGATTACGATGATGCATAAATCAGGCCACCGCGCGAGAAGACGCTCCAACACTTCTTCACCACTGGCCGCGCCCATCTTCATGTCGAGCAGGACGATGTCCGGAACCCTGGTCTCGGCTGAGGTGAACAAATCGTCCGGTCCAGCGAATGTCCGGACCGTGTAATTCCCCTCGTCGCGCAGTAGGTCTTCTATGTAGTTGCGAAAATCGACATCGTCGTCCAAAACCGCAATATCTACCAGTCCTTCGACCGCGCCCGTTTCACTCATCTTCTATCCTTACGAACTCGAGTTTTCGCATTATGCAGCCGGGAGCATTACCTCCAATGAGGCCCCTCCTTCGGCGCGATTCGAAGCGCTGATGATGCCTCCGTGCTGCGTAACGATACCTTCGGCGACGGTTAATCCCAGCCCGGTGCCGCGCGCGTCCAGGCGAGTCGTTACAAATGCTTCGAAAAGATTCGGTAGAACATGGGCCGGTATCCCGGGTCCATTGTCCAGCACGGTGCAGCAGATCCAATTCTGCCCGCCTCGCTGCAGGCAGCGCGATTCCACTCGAATCAACCCTCCCGTGGATACGGCCATCAGAGCATTGCGCAGTAGATTGACGAAGACCTGCACCAAGCGGTCCGCATTACCGTTTACAGAATCCTTCGGGCGAACGTTGTTCTGAAATGTCACCGCCGAGGCCTTCTCGTCGATCGCCACCAAATTCCAGCTTTCGTCAATGAGTCCTCTCAAGGGAATGGCTTCGGTTTCCTGCTTGCGTACGCGCGCAAAATCCACCAGTCCTTCGCTGATCTTTCTCAAACGCTGCGTTACCCGCAGCATCCGGTTCAGGCGTTCCAGAGTGGGAGTATCCCGAACGCTTTCGAGCAGCTTTTCGATGGACCCCTGCAGGACGGCAAGCGGAGTGTTTAACTCATGGGCCACGCTTGTGCTCAGAAGGCCCAGGCTCACCAGGCGGTCCTGCTCCTCCAGGCGCTGCAGTGCGCTAGCCAAGTCATCCTCCTGCTGCCGGAGCTGGGCGACGGTGGCGTTCCGCGAAGTCATGATTTGGCCGATTTCGTCATTGAGGATGAATCGCCGGTCGATCAGTTCGTTCTCCCGGTCGTCCCGTTGAGTGGCCTCATCGGCTTTCAACATCAGACTCAGCGGCTGATATACGTACTGCGGCATGATCATGAATTCCAGCACCACGATGGAAAGAATGTAGATTGTTCCAAGCACCACGAACAGGCTGATGCGCGCCTGCCGCAGAGCCGACTGATAAAACACGGGAGATAAGCTGACCCGGCGGTACTGGCCAGGTATCTTCGCGGAGCGAAACAGCACGTTCGGGCCTTGCTGCCAGGTCTCGCCGGGGTGATCTTTTAGGAATGCCAGCCCCTCCGGCGACAGATCCAACTGTTCAGCCGAGCTCTGCTGGAAATCGTAGATCTTGAGTTCCCGCGATTCCTGCGCTACGTGCATCGGAAGCTCCGCAGCGAAGATCTGCGAAACCATCTGAAGCTCCCGCTCGCGCGCCGCCTCAATGTGCTCCGAAAAAAGGGGAATGACGGACAGATAGACGGCTACCGCCAGCACAAAGAAGAAAATGTTGTGCAGAATCGCGAGCTTCTGGCGGACCTTCAGGCTGCCGAAGATCCGCACGAAAAGGTTCGGCGGCTTGTTACGGCTAAAACTGCTGAGGCGCGAGCTCTTCTCTGCGCTCAATCTCCTGCTCCTTATACTGCAACTGGTACAGCTTCCAATAAATACCTCGCCGCGCCAGCAGTTCCTGATGTGTGCCCATTTCCCGCAATTGCGATTTGTGCATCACGATAATGCGGTCGGCGCGCTGAATCGTGGAAAGTCTGTGAGCGATTACCAGGGAAGTACGGTTCGAAACCAACCGCGTTAATGCTTCCCGGACGCGCAGTTCCGTTTCGGTATCCACGCTGGAAGTTGCTTCATCGAGTATCAAGATTCGCGGGTTATGGGCCAGCGCGCGGGCGAAACTGATAAGCTGCTTCTGGCCGGTGGAAAAACCATTCCCTCGCTCCCGCACCGCGGTGTCGAAGCGTTCCGGAAGTTCCTCGATAAAATCCAGCAAATTCACCTGCTCGGCTGCCTGCCGCACAATCAGGGGGCCGATTGATTCCGTTCCGAGCCGGATATTACTCTGAACGGTTCCCGTGAAAAGATAAGGATCTTGCAGCACGACGCCAAAATTGGTTCTGAGATCTATTAAATCGAGGGACCGCACGTCAATCCCGCCGATCCGGATTGCGCCGCGCTGCACGTCGTAGAACCGCAGCAGAAGGTTCGTTAAGGTTGTCTTCCCGGCTCCGGTATGCCCTACCACGGCGACGGTCTCCCGCGCCTCGATGCGGAAGCTAACATCGCGCAGTACCCAGTCCTCGCCGTTATAGGCAAACCAAACGTGATCGAACTCGATATCTACCGGGCCGCCGGGGAAGGGAAGCGCCTCGGGCGGAGAAACGATCGCGGGCTGCGTGTCCAGCAGCTTGAATATGCGCTCGGAGGCGGCCATTGCGCTTTGCAGTATGTTGTACTTCTCGCTCAAATCCTGAATGGGCCTAAAGAATCGCAGCCCATATTGAAAGAATGCTACCAGGACGCCGAGCGTCAGCGCGCCTTGTCTGATCCGGAAACCGCCATACGCCAGCAGCGACGCCAGCGATAACATTCCCAGAAACTCCACAACCGGGTAAAACCAGCCGTAGGCCGTGATGGAATCTTTAAACGCAACCATGTGATCCCGGTTGATCTTTTCAAATTCTCCCCGGCTGCGCTCTTCGCGATTAAAGAGCTGAAGCACCGCTATTCCCGCGACATGCTCCTGAAGATATGCGTTAATCCTGGCAATTGCGACACGAATGCGCCGATAGCTTTGCGACGCGGAACGCCTGAACTGAATCGTGACCAAGACCACAACCGGCAGCACCGCGAACATCAGGCCGGTCATCCCGGGACTCAGGCGAAGCATGGCAATCGCGACAAACGAAAGCATCAGAATGTCGCCAACGATCATGACCAGACCCGAGGCGAAAAGATCGTTCAGCACGTCCACATCGGTGGTCACGCGCGTAACAAGCCGCCCTACCGGATTCCTGTCGTAGTAGGCGATATCCAGTGATTGCAGGTGGGACATCAATTGCCGCCGCAGATCGAACATCGCCTTTTGCCCGGTCAATTGCATCAGATACGTTTGCCCGAAGTCGAACAGGAATCCGAAGAGGAGCACGCCGAGATATACCAGCGAGATCTGTGTAATGCCGGTCCATGCGTCGGACGAGAGCCATGCATCCAGGAAAGGAAATATTTCCCGGTGCTGAACCGGAACCAGATATCGATCGACGGCTAGCTTTGTCAGAAGGGGTCCGGTAATCTGAAGAAGAGAATCGATCAGCAGCAGTACCAACGAAATAAAGACGATCGTGCGGTACGGCTTCATGTACCGCAGCAGCCGCCGCATGATTCGCGAATCGTACGCTTTTCCGAGTACTTCTTCTTCCAAGTATTTGGTTCCTCGTTTGTTAACCGTTCAGGCGCCCGATGGGAGCGCGAAGAGACTCCAACAATCAGACTAACCCAGGGTCACCGCCGCTCGGGTCGTTCATACAGGTTCCGCATGACAGGTCTTGTTCTCATCGACAAACCCGCGGGCTGCACCAGCCACGATGTCGTCAACCGCTGGCGCAAACTCGCGCATACACGCAGGGCAGGCCATCTCGGCACGCTCGATCCCATGGCGACGGGCTTGCTCGCGCTTCTGACCGGTCCTGCTACGCGTCTGGCGCAATTTTTTACCGATAACGAAAAGACCTATATAGCTAACATTACCCTCGGCCTCACTTCCGATACCTACGATGCTGAAGGCTCGGTACTCGATACCGGGATTTCGCCACCCGCTGACCCCGGGCTCATTATGGCCGCCTTGGACGGCTTCCGGGGGCGGTTTCTGCAGATACCGCCACCCGTCTCGGCGAAGAAGATCGCCGGCGTGCCGGCTTATAAACTCGCGCGGAAGCGGATACCGGTCGAGCTTGCGCCCGTGGAGGTGCAGGTGAGGGAGCTCGAAATAAGAAGCGTTTCGCGCCGCTTAGTTGAAATTCTGATAACCTGTTCCGCCGGAACGTACATCCGCGCGATTGCACATGACCTGGGCCAGCGGCTCGGATGTGGCGCCATTCTTAGCAGCCTGCGACGCACCCGGGTTGGCGAATTCAGCGTGGACCAGGCGCATACTCTCGAATACCTCAGTGTCCTGGCCGCCGAAGGCCGGCTCGCGGAAGCCGTCATCCCGGCGGGACAACTGCTGCGGCAGATCCCGGCGGACTACTTCGATTCTTCCACTGAAGCTCAGATCCGCCAGGGACGCGATTTTCGAACTTCGCCTTTCGCTGTACCGGCGGGCGCTCCCCGGGTGCGGGCCCTCTCGCAATCGGGTGACCTGATCGCCATCGGTGAGTTAAAAATGCCTAATTTTTATCACCCAAGTACCGTTTTATGAAGGAATTCCGCCACAATAATCGTGGCGTATGTTAAACCGGGTTTTGCGCTTTGTAAGTATGGCCCTACTCTGCGGAATGATGACGATGCTGGCGCAAACAAGTGACCCCGCACCTTCGCCGCCCTTGCCCAGGCCCCAGTTCTTCGCGGGTACCGTAACCGAGTTGGATCAGCAGCACATAACCGTTTCGCGAAAACTTGTCGGACATCCGCCCGAGAGCCGTAGTTTTCAGATTTCGGCGCACACGCGCATGAACCGGTCGGCGGTAAAAGTGAAGTCACGCGTGACGGTGCGCTATCGTCACCTGCCGGAAGGAGATGTCGCGCTCGAAATCCAGCTGCGTCCATCGACCCATCCGCCGAGGCCGCTATAGCCGTGGAACCTGCTCTTGATCTCGTCGTGGTGCTGGAGACGAACGACCGCATCCAGCTTGCCCTGGCCAAGGGACTGCTCGAAGATGCCGAGATTCCCTTCTTTGTTCAGGGTCAAATTGCCACACTGGTTCAGGATGTGGATGGATTTCTCCGCAAATGGATCCAGATCCAGGTGCCGCGCGACTGCGAGGAGGAAGCCAGGGAGCTTCTGGAACCGCTGCTCCACCCGGCGGACGATTAGCTGCCTTTCTCCCGCATCTCCCGGCGTCTCTTCGCCCAGCCCGGTTTGTCTACCTGATACGCGCGGCCGACGGCGAGCGAATCGGCCTCCACTTGCTTCGTAATTACGGAGCCAGCCGCAATGTACGCACCCGCTTCGATATGGAGCGGCGCAACCAAAGTGGAATTGCTGCCGACAAATACGTTCTCTCCAATAAT
>JAICXK010000266.1 GCA_025980435.1 Bryobacteraceae bacterium | reverse complement strand
GCGATTCGGGGGGACGATATCGCCAGGGTTCGCGTTCTCGCGACGCCTCAGGCGGTGAACACGCCTGACAGCCACGGCACAACTCCACTGATGTACGCCGCGGCAACCGGCAGCATCGAAACGATGAAGCTGCTGCTCGATCGCGGCGCCGATCCGAATGTAAAGAACGCGTTTGGCGCGACGGCGCTCATGTGGGCGGCCGGAGATATCGGCAAAGTTCGCCTGTTGCTCGCGAAGGGCGCGGACCTGAACGCGCGCTCGAACTTCGGACGAACTCCTCTGATGCTTGCCGCTCTGCATGACGGCTCGCACGAAATCGCGAAGCTGCTGATCGACAGAGGAGCCGATGTTTCGGCATGCGATAAGACGAACTTTTGTGTTCTGCAAGCCGCTGCACAGGGCAATGACACGGCGACAGTACGTCTGGTCCTTGCGCACGGAGCCGGTGCAAAGGACGGAACTGCGAGAACCGGCGGCCGGGCAGTCATTGGAAGCCGGACGATGCCTAAAATCGGGAAGCAGCAGCGCGGTGACTCGGGGACCACCGCACTGATGATTGCAGCCATGAATGGCAATCTCGATGTGGCTAACCTGCTGCTTGCGAAGGGCAGCGATGTCAATGCGGTAACGGCCCAATTGTTCCAGGTTGTGAAGAACGGTCCAATTGAGCTAGGGCTATTCACGCCGCTGCTCTGTGCGACGCCCTATGGCCCACCGGAAATGCTGAAGCTGCTTATCGACGCCGGAGCGAATGTAAATGCACGCGATGCACGAGGGATGACCCCGCTGATGCTGGCCATCGCGACTGACCGCCCGGACCCCCGAATCATCCGGCTCCTCCTGGCAAAAGGGGCTGACGCCTCGCTGCGATCGAAACGCGGCGAGACAGCGCTTGATTGGGCGAACAAGTTCCGTAATCCGGAGGTGTTCCGCGCGCTTGGAATGAAGATGCCGGTGATCCAGCCCGTTCCGGTTGCAAAGAGGAAGAGCATCGATCCCAAGTCCTCTGTCGAGAAGAGCGTCGCCTTGCTGCAAAGCACCAGCAACAAATTCGTTAGCACCGGAGGGTGCATTTCCTGCCACGCACAGAACCTGACCGGTATGGCGGTGAATGTCGCGCGAGCGAATGGAGCAACGGTAGATGGCAAGCTGGATGCGGAGGTGGCGCGAAGCACGGTTCTCTTTCACGCGGGTGGCGAGCAGATGTTCCTGCAACTGGTCGATCCTCCCGGAGCAGTCCACACCATGGAGTACTCCGTACTGCACTTAGGCGCGAGCCATATCGCGGCTTCGCGCGCACTGGACGCAATCGTGCTTTACATCGCTGCGGGCCAGCGCGAAGCAGGGAACTGGCCCTATGCAGCGGGCGGCGTGCCGCGGCCACCCATTGAAGACGGAGACTTTTTCAGCACAGCGATGGGCATCCGCATTCTGCAGATCTACGGTATCCCGGGACGAAGGGCTGAATTTCAGGATCGGATCCGGCGTGCCGGTGCCTGGCTGAAGAGTGCGAAGCCGCTTAGCACGGAAGACCGCGCGATGCAGTTGCTGGGTTTGCGCTGGGCCGGACTGCAGGCACAGACACGTGTCGAGGAACTTCTTGCAATGCAGCGGGAAGATGGCGGATGGGCACAGACCCCCTGGCTGCAGAGCGATGCTTACGCCACTGGTCAAGTGCTCTACGCGCTGCATGAGGCCGGCGTACCCGCCAGCAATCAGGCATACGCCCGGGGTGTCGCCTACCTGCAGAGCACACAAGGGGCCGACGGATCATGGCATGTAACCAGCCGCGCGCCGAAATTCCAGCCGTACTTTCAAAGCGGCTTTCCGTATGACGACGATCAGTGGATCTCCATGGCTGGGACCGCCTGGGCGGCAATGGGCATGGCGTATGCGATACCGGTGGTGGTTGCCGATGCGCATCGATAAGCGTCAGCTCACCGCCAATGACAATATCTGGAACTTCTCAGCATCGGCGCGCTTGAGCTCCAGGCCGAGGCCAAGGCGTGAAAGATCCGGCTTCAGGCTTCCTTTCTCCGCGGTAACTGCCCCGTCGAAGAACATATGCTCGATGCGAACGTGGTCATGGAAGTACTCGACATTCATCGCCGGGACAACGGAACAACATAACGCCGCATGAATCGACGGCGCAGTGTGCGCGGAATACGGCAAATGGTACGTTTCGCAGACGTGTCCGATTTTGATGAAATTCGATATGCCGCCGCAGCGGGTGACATCCGTCTGGAGCACGTCAACGGCCCGGGCATCAATGAGTAGCCGCGCATCGTCGAGCGTGTAATTGTATTCGCCCGCCGCAATCTTCATCACGGCCGGAGATCGCTCCACGAGGAAATGGAGGCCAATCCGATCGTCCGAAGTAACCGGCTCTTCAAACCAGGTCACGCCGAGATCGCCGAACTGCTCGCTTTTGTGGAGCGCCTGCTGCCGGTCGTACGCGCCGTTGGCGTCGACATAAAGCTGCGCTTTTCCGTTCAGCGCCTTCTGAACGGCGGCGACCCGCGGGACATCCTGCGCCGGATGGGTCCCGATCTTCATCTTCACGCACTCCAGGCCCTGCGCGGCCCAGCCGGTGAGTTGATCGATCAGTTCCCTTTCGCTATAGGATGTGAATCCTCCGCTTCCGTACGCCGCAATCTCATCGCGGACTTTGCCGAGCAGGCATAACAGCGGTTCCTGGAGCAGCCGCGCTTTCAGATCCCAAAGGCAGGTGTCAATGGCTGAAATGGCGCTGGCCACAACTCCGGGCCGACCCCAGTTGCGGACCTGTCGATCTATGGCGGAATGCAGCGCGGGAATATCGAACGGATCGCGATTCAGGATCTCACGCTTGACGAGTTCTTCCGCGGCGTGGGCAGCCGCCACGTTTGCATACGAATAGCCCAACCCGGCGATTCCATCCGCCGTCAGTTCGACAACCACGATTGTGGTCGAATCCCACTTGGCGGTCCCATCCGATTCGGGCTTATCAGTGGGAACCGTGTAGGCAGAGATTCGGCCAGAGGCGATCTTAGCTCCCGGCCGTTCTGAAGGCATCGAACTCTTCCGAGCTTCAGACCAGCTCCTTCACGCGATCTTTGGCGATAACTTCGGCAATCTTCTGCCAATCTTTTGTACCTTTGACCATGGATTCGGCGAAGTGCAGCGCCTGTTCCGGCTTGATCTTGGCGGGCAGCGGCGGCTCGTTGGGATCGACAAAGCACTCGACCAGCGCAGGACCCGGAACCGATAACGCGCTATCGATGACGTGGCCGCACTCGGATGGCGTCTTAATGGTGAAGCTGGCCCACCCGAAGCCCCGGGCGACGGTTGCGAAATCGATAGGCTGCAAACCCGTGACGTATTCGGGATTGCCCAGCAGTACCATCTGCTCCCATTTGATCTGCGCGAGTTCGTCATTTTTGCTGATGAAGACCTTTACCGGTAATTTGTATTTGACGCAGGTGGCCATTTCGCCCATCAGCATGGTGAAAGCGCCGTCTCCAACCCAAGCGATGACCAGCCGGTCGGGGTAGGCCACTTGTGCGGCGATCGCATAAGGGAAGCCGTTGGCCATAGTGGCGAGATTGCCGGAGCAAGTATGCATCTGGCCCCATTTCGCCGGGATGTGACGGGCCCACCAGGTAGTGTTACTGCCGGAATCGCCTGCCAGAATCGCGTGCGAGGGCAACCGTTTGCCTAACTCGTATGCCACGACCTGCGGCTTCATCGGAACGTCTTTGCGTGTGCCGCGCTCCACCATCAGCTCATTCCATTCCTTCATGCCCTTCTGAGCTTTTTCGAGAAACGATTTGTGCTTTTTCTCCTTCAGGAGCGGCAGCAGCGAATTGATGGTTTCCAAGCTGTCGCCGACAAGCGCGACATCGGCCGGATAGCGGATGCTAATGCGAGTGGGATCCATATCGATCTGCACGCACTTTGCCTGGCCCGGTTTCGGGTAAAAGCTGATGTACGGGAAGCTGGCGCCAACGATCAGGAGCGTGTCGCAATCGTGCATCGCGTCTTCAGACGGTTTTGTCCCCAGCAGACCGATTCCGCCGGTCGTGTACGGGCTATCATCGGGCACAACTGCCTTGCCCAGCAGCGGCTTAATGATAGGCGCGCCGAGTTTTTCAGCCACTTGCTCCAACTGCTTCCCCGCGTGCAAGGCCCCGCGGCCGGCCAGGATCGCGACCTTCTTGCCATCGTTCAAAATCTGAGCTGCCGCTTCGATCTCCCGAGCAGTCGGCCTTCTCGATCCAATTCCGAACGTGGAGCTGTCGGCGTGCCCGGGCACGTTGCGGTTTGAATGCTCGTCATCGCTGATGGTCTGGTCTTGAATATCGATCGGTGTTGTGATGTGAGCCACCCCTTTGCGCGCGAGTGCTGTTCGGATTGCCAGCTCCGCAACATTGCGAGCATGCGCCGCCCCCATGATGCGCTGGTTGTAGACGCTCACGTTTTCGAAAAGCTTGTCGAGCTCCACATCCTGCTGGGTGTGGGTGCCAATCAGATCGTGAAATTGCATGCCGGTGATTGCCAAGACCGGCTGCCCGTCCAGTTTCGCGTCATAGAGGCCGTTGAGCAGGTGAACGCCGCCCGGGCCGGAGGTTGCGACGCACACACCGAGACGCCCGGTGAATTTGGCATAACCGCAGGCCATGAAGGCAGCCGCTTCTTCGTGGCGCACCTGGATAAACCGGATCTTGTCCTGTTTCTTGCGAAAGGCTTCTATGATGCCGTCCACGCCGTCTCCGGGAAGGCCAAATACGGTATCGACGCCCCACTGGATCAATGTTTCGACAATTACGTCGCCTGTTGTTTTTGCCATGCTCGTTGTACGGATCTCCAGATTTAAGACCCGTACCGGCTGCACAAAGTAACGGCGCAAAGAGGCCGCATCCGCGGCTGCCGACTGTAACTTCTATCAGTAGGACCCGCCCGCAACGGTTCCAGCATCCTCACGTCTACGCAATGAGGCAGGGCAGGGCAGGCGGTCATCCGCGCCGATGGAAAAAGCACTAGAGATCGTCAACGAACATATCAAGGACGGCCGTTTCCAGCGCTCCCTTTCGTTGGTTGCCGCGGTTTCCAGTTTTGTGAGTGGCTTGGAGGTTTCCTACGAGCATTACAAGGGAAGCTACAGCAACCCGGTGATGTACACGCCGGTGATACTGAGCGGCGTTCTGACAGGGGCAGCTCTGGCGGGATTCTTCAGCAGAAAGGCAGCCGAACGGGTATTGCGCTGGACCTCGGCAATAACGCTGGCTGACGGAATTATCGGCTTTGGCTTTCACATCCGGGGCATCCAGCGGAAGCCGGGCGGCTGGAAACTTCCGCTCACCAACATCATCATGGGTCCGCCGATTTTCGCTCCCTTGTTGTTTGGCACGGCGGCGTATCTCGGGTTCATTGCTTCCTATCTGCGGCGTGAAGAAGATCGGAAACAAGCGCCGGAACCCCGGTATAGAGGCTGGCGGCGCGAACTGAACGAGGGCCGGTTCCAGAAGCATTTGTGCGTGGTAGCGGCGGCATGGACTCTGTTTTCCGGAGTGGAAGCGTGGTACTCGCATTACAAAAGCAGATTTCACATCTGGTCGCAATGGCTTCCCGTTATTCTGGCGCCCATCCAGTTCGGCGCTTGCGTGGGCGGCGTCTTCAGCGAACGAGTTGCAAGGCGTTTGCTGCCCGCTTCATCCGCGGTCGCGGCGGTGAATGGCGGGATCGGGTTCTTCTATCACGCTCGCGGGATCGTGCGCCGGCCTGGGCGTACCCGGCATTGGCTGTACAACATTCTCTACGGACCGCCTATCTTCGCGCCGCTGCTGTTTTCTGCTTGTGGCGCGCTGGGGCTGCTCGCCAGCTTGTTACGGAGAGAGCGCCGTGATTAAAACCGAAGTGAGCGCGGACTCCTGGGCGCGCGATCCAAAAACGGGGCGCAGAATGGAACCCAAGGAGCAGCCCGGATACTACCCCGGGTACAGCACGCTGGGACAGAAAGCATACTGGGATGCTACAACGCGGCAGGTGATCGAAGATAGAGTCTACAATGTTCCGCCGATTCGCTTCTTTACCGAAGAAGAAGTCCTTACGATCACCGCTGTATGCGATTGCATTCTGCCGCAAGATGACCGGATCGCCGATCGCAAAATTCCGATTGTGCCGTTTATCGACGAACGGCTCTTCAAAAATGAAACCGATGGCTACCGCTTCGCCGACATGCCGTCCGATCGGGATGCGTACCGGCTGGGCATCCGTGCAATAGACGAAACGGCGCGCGCGATCCACGGTTTGCCGTTCGTCGACCTCGATCCGCTGAAGCAGGACTTCATCATGAAGTCGCTGCACGACGGGAAGAAGCTGGGCGCGCACGCCATTTGGGAGAAGATGTCCATTCAGCGCTTCTGGTATTTGCTGGTTTCGGACTCGGTAGGTGTCTACTACGCGCATCCCTGGGCCTGGGACGAAATCGGCTACGGGGGGCCGGCGTACCCGCGAGGCTACACGCGGCTGGAAGGCGGGGAACCCGAGCCGTGGGAAGTCGATGAACAGCCGTATGAATGGGAAGCGCCTTCGAACTCTATTTCCGACACGTACGAACCAGGCTCTGATGCCGGGAACGTGTCGGGGCAGGGGGCAACACATTGAACGTTCCCCTCTTCGGCGCTTTTAAACGACCTAACGACGACGAGAAGATACTTGGGCCGATGCAGCGCATTTCCGTAAAGGACATGCGCCGCTTTCGGGAGAGTGAGGTAGTCGATTACTGCATCGTCGGTGTTGGTTCGGCAGGCGGGGTACTGTGCCAGCGCCTGGCCAAAGCCGGATTCAAAGTTGTCGGCCTGGAGGCCGGGCCGTTTTGGGACACCGAACGGGATTGGGTCAGCGATGAAAAAGGCTCGCACAAGCTCTACTGGACCGATCCGCGGGTCACCGGCGGAGAAGACCCTCTGGCGTTGGGTGAAAACAACAGCGGCAAAGGCGTAGGCGGAGGCTCAGTTCATTGGGCCGCGTTTGCGCCGCGCTTTCATCCATCGGATTTTCGCGTCCATACCGAGGACGGC
>JAICXK010000252.1 GCA_025980435.1 Bryobacteraceae bacterium | reverse complement strand
TTCCTCGAAAAACGCTCACCGCGGTTCACCGGAAGTTGATCCGTGTTTTAGCGCGAGTAAACCGCGGTGGCTTCCTGCTCTGCTGCCGTCGCTTCTCCGGTCCCGATTCTCATCCGGTAGAACGAGCGCCACACAAAGACCATCGACGCCAGCAAAAACACAGCCGCCAATATGTGCGTGACGATCGGCTGATCGGCCGACAGCGACACCGCTAACTCCACTGCCAGCAACCCAAACAGCGTCGTGAACTTGATGATGGGATTCAGCGCCACCGAAGAGGTATCTTTGAACGGGTCGCCCACTGTATCGCCAACCACCGTCGCCGCGTGCAGGTCGGTTCCCTTTTCCTTCAGCTCGGTCTCGACAATCTTTTTCGCGTTATCCCATGCGCCGCCGGCATTGGCCATGAAGATCGCCTGGTACAAACCGAATAATGCGATCGAGAGCAGATAGCCGATAAAGAAGTACGGCTCCAGAAACGCGAACCCGAGCGTCACAAAGAACACCATCAGGAAGATGTTGATCATGCCCTTCTGCGCGTACTTCGTGCAGATCTCCACCACCTTCTTGCTGTCGGTGACCGACGCTTTCGTAACGCCTTCCAGCTTGATATTGGCTTTGATGAACTCAACCGCGCGATAGGCTCCGGTGGTCACCGCCTGCGTGGATGCGCCGGTAAACCAATAGATCACCGCGCCGCCTGCAATCCAGCCGAGCAGGAAGGGCGGATGGAGAATGGACAAATTCGAAAGCAGATCGGGCCGCAAGCCGTTCGTCAAGGCCACCACGATCGAGAAAATCATGGTAGTTGCGCCGACAACCGCCGTGCCGATAAGCACCGGTTTGGCCGTGGCCTTAAACGTATTGCCCGCGCCGTCGTTTTCTTCCAGGTTTTCCTTGGCCCGCTCGAAATCGACGTCGAAGCCATAGTCCGCCTTGATCTCCTGCTCCACGCCC
The DNA here is from genome assembly GCA_025980435.1 of Bryobacteraceae bacterium. Classification (GTDB taxonomy): domain Bacteria; phylum Acidobacteriota; class Terriglobia; order Bryobacterales; family Bryobacteraceae; genus Bog-105. The sequence continues at coordinate 6,466 of JAICXK010000252.1, read as the reverse complement.
GGAATCTGCTCAATCATCGACAGCTCATAAACCGATTGCGCGTTGTCGGTTACCGGCCCATAGGAATCCACCGCAATCGTCACCGGCCCCATGCCGAGGAACCCGAAAGCCACCAGGCCGAAGGCGAACACAGCCGGGGCCATCATGATGTCGCCCATGCCGAACGTGCTCACTCCATAGCCGATACTCATCAACGCCAGAATCGCCAGCCCCAGCCAGTAGGCGCTCATGTTGCCCGCAACGAAGCCGGATAGTATGTTCAGCGATGCGCCGCCCTCGCGCGAAGACACCACAATCTCCCGCACGTGGCTCGATTTCATCGACGTGAATACTTTCACCAGTTCCGGAATCACCGCGCCGGTCAGCGTTCCGCAGGTGATTACGGTCGATAACTTCCACCAGAGCGTCGGATCGCCCCCCAGGTCCGGGATCATCGCGTAGGAAACGATGTAGGTCGCGATAATCGAAACAATCGAGGTAATCCACACCAGGCTGGTCAACGGAGCTTCAAAGTTCATCCTGGCCTGATGGCTGTACCGCGCCTTCGCGATGGCCGCATTCAAAAAGTACGACAGTCCGGACGAGATCACCATCATCACGCGCATCGCAAAAATCCACACCAGCAATTGCGCCTGTACCAGCGGGCTGCTAACGGCTAGCACGATGAAAGAAATCAGCGCCACGCCGGTGACGCCATACGTTTCAAATCCGTCCGCGCTCGGTCCTACCGAATCGCCCGCGTTGTCGCCGGTGCAGTCGGCAATCACGCCCGGATTGCGCGCGTCATCCTCTTTGATGCGGAACACGATCTTCATCAGGTCCGCGCCAATGTCGGCGATCTTGGTAAAAATGCCGCCCGCTACGCGCAGCGCTGCCGCGCCCAGCGATTCGCCGATCGCGAAGCCGATGAAACACGGCCCCGAATAATCGTGCGGAACGAACAGCAGAATGAATAGCATCAGCACCAGTTCCACGCTGACCAACAGCATCCCGATGCTCATGCCCGCTTTCAGGGGAATGTCATAGCAGGGGAAGGCCTTCCCGCGCAAGCTGGCAAACGCCGTTCGCGAGTTTGCAAACGTATTTACGCGAATCCCGAACCATGCCACGCCGGAGCTTCCGCAGATACCGATCACGCTGAACAGCAGGATGATGAACACCTTGAAAGCGTCGAAGTGCTCCAGCACACCGAAGTAGAAGATGATGATCACTCCGATGAAAACTTCCAGCAGCACCAGGAACTTGCCCTGCGTAATCAGGTACGTTTTGCAAGTCTCATAAATCAACTCCGAAATCTCCAGCATTGATTTGTGAACAGGCATGCTCTTGAGCTGCCGGTAAATCATCAGCCCGAACAGCAGGCCCAGCACGACGAAAATCAGGCTGTACAACAGCAGGGCGCGCCCGTCGATCAAGCCGCCGAAGAATGTAGCTTGGCCCAGATCGGGCAGCAATAGGTTGGCTTCGCCGCTGGCGTGGCGTTCCTGAGCAAAGGACATCCCCGCATTTGCCAGAAAAAGGCCTGCGGCGGGCAACAAGGCCGTCAAAGAGCGATACATTGTCACTCAAGATAGCGCAGTGCTTGGGAGGTTTCAAGCCGTCAGTAGGTCTGAGTGGCTGCAACCGCTGGGTAAAATCGGACGAGCAGCGCGGATCTCAAGTCTGCCGAAGCCAGTTTTCGCGAGGGAGTCCTTCGATCCGACCAAACTCCCGCTCATTGTCGGTAACGACTGTGTAGCCGAGGGCAACGGCCTGAGAAGCGATCAGTAGATCATTGCCTCCAATTGGCCGGCCGGCTTGTTCGAGGTCGGCACGAAGTTGCCCGTACACGGTGTCGGCCGGATTTTCAAACGCAAGCACATCCAGTACGTCCAGCACGGCTTCGAGTTGGCTGATGAGTCGTGGAGATCCCAGTTTTGTTGCACCATAACGCAGCTCAGCGGCAACGATGATGCTGGTGCAGATCCGTGTTTCACCGATGTTTTGTATATGTTGCATCACATTGCCGCGCGGATTCCGTACCAGGTCGGAAACAATATTCGTGTCGAGCAAATAGCGCATCAGATTTGCACGTTCTCAGGATGTGGATCGGCAATCGGAGGGAACTCCTCCTCAATCGGGCTCAGAGTTGCGAGAAGCGCTAGCAGAGACTTCGAGGGTGCGGGTTCGATAATCAACCGGTCACCTTCTTTTCGCATGATGGCGTCCTCACCTGTAAGCTCAAACTCGCGAGGAATCCGAACCGCTTGATTCCGGCCGTTTCTAAAAAGCTTCACGGCCCGCTCATGCTTAAAATGGGAACCTTGTGGCATATGCCTTAGCATATGCCACAAGTCGGATGCTGGTCAAGCCCACCCGGATCGCAGTGGCGAAGTAGCCGGTCGAGTTCTGCGAGCCAAGACTCTTGGCTCTCTTTGTCGATATGGGTAAATACTGAGGTACCGTAAATCAGATCAAAGCCGGCATCCGGGAATTCAGGGGGATGGCCACTTTGCATGGAGCACAGAAACCGAATGGGCATAGGGCGAAGCGACAGCGAAGCCGGTCAGGCGACCGGCTTGCCGGCAAGACTCCCGGACCCACTCTGAATTAAAGTACGTCGCAGAAGATCTAATGCACCCTGCGTCGCCAAGGCTCGTATCCGATAGCGGTCGGCTCCGTAGCGCACACGGACCACGCGCGGGCCATTCGGGCCCGCGACCCCGAGATACACCGTTCCTACCGGGTTGAAATCCGTTCCGCCGTCGGGTCCTGCGTAGCCCGTTGTCGAAATGCCATAGGTCGCTCCGCTGCGCTTCCGCGCTCCTTCGGCCATCGCGGCGGCGACCGGTTCGCTTACAGCCGTGTGCTGCTCAATCAGCTCCTTTGGAACCCCAAGCACCTCGCGCTTCTGCGCTTCTGTGTAAGTGACGTAGCCGGCGATGAAAAAGTCCGAGCTGCCGCCGCGATCCGTCAGTCGCGCGGCCACCATGCCTCCGGTACAGCTCTCGGCGGTCGCCACCTTCGCGTGCTGCTTGCGAAGCAGCCTCCCGATCACCATCTCCAGCGCCTCATCCGGATCTTCGGAATACACGCGATCGCCGAGCAGTTCGGCGATCGGGTTGCCTACTTCCCGAAGCAGGCCGTCTGCTTCCACGATGGTCGCCGCCCGCGCGCGCAGGTGCACGAACAGGTCTCCCGGCGCGGAAAGCACGGTCGTCACCGGGTTCGTGTATTTCGTGTACACGGGCGCGATCAACGTATCGAGATCCGATTCTCCGATGCCCGTAATACGAAAGCTGCGGACGCGAATCACTTCGGGCGGAAGAACAGGCCTCAGCCGGGGAACTAATTCGTTCTCGAGCATCGCTTTCATCTCGCGCGGCGGCCCAGGCAGCAGCGCCAGCGCGCCGCGCCCGGTGGAGAGGAACTGTCCCGGCGCCGTGCCGTGCGGGTTCGGCATCGCTTCCGCGCCTTCGATGAGATACGCCTGCCGGATGTTGTTCTTCGCCATCGGCCGGTTGATCTGGCGAAAGCGCGAAATCAGAACGGATTCCTGTTCCAGGGAAAGCAGCAGTTTGCGACCAAGCGCCTGCGCAACGGCATCGCGCGTCACATCGTCCTCGGTGGGCCCCAGACCGCCGATCAGGATGACGACATCGGAGCGCTCCACCGCAGTCTTGATGGCTTTCGCCAGCCGCTCGCGATCATCGCCGATGATCTGCTTAACCACCACTTCCACACCCAGCAGATTCAAGTGCTCGGTCACGGCAAGCGAATCAGTGTCCATGCGCCGCGCGGTTAGTAATTCACTGCCGATCGCGATGATCTCGGCGTTTTTAGGCATCGGGAGCCGATTTAGTTTAAGCGCCGGCCGGCGATATCGACATCCACGCGAAACAGCGCGTTTTGGGTGGCGATGACAATCGATTTGGAGGGCGTAAAAGCAAGGCCGACAATGCCAGGACCCGACAGAAATTGTTCCGGGTTACCGGAGCTGTCAATCCGCACAATGCCGCGCCGCCCTTTTAGAGAAGCCGCGACATACAAACGCCCGGCGGCATCAAAGGCCAGACCCTGAGGACGCCCGAGCCCGCGATAGAACGTCTCGACCTCGCCGGCTTTAGAGATTCGGTGTACGGCATCGAAGCTGGAGGTTGTCGGGCCGGTCACGTACAGATAATCCTCCGGACCAAATGCCAGGTGATAAGCCGCGATGGACGGCTCAAGCGTGGCAAAAACGTAGATCTGGCGGGAGCGGCTGATCTTGAAAATCGTGCCGCTGCGGTCGCCCACATACAGGTTCTCTTCGCTGTCGAACGCGAGGCCGGTCGCCACTCCCATGCCTTCCACAAACACGGTCATGTTTCCGGTTGGTGTGATCTGATAGATGATCCCGTCGTAACGGCTGGATACATAGAGCAGCCCATCTCTGTCGAATGCCAGCCCGGTTGGATTCATCAGGTCAGTCACAAAGGGCTTGGAGTTGTAGTTGGTATCCACCTTGTAGATGGAGACGGGCGATTTCTGCCCGCGCGATCCGCTGAAGGTGCTGTACACGTTGCCTTCGCGGTCGACGGCTGGGTTGGCCACGGGATGCAGGCTATCGGCAATCTGGATGCCGAGGTGGGTTTCGCGGAGATCGCTCTCCAGACCGCCGGTGGCAACCATCAACTCACCGACTATCGCCGCCTCCGGAACCCGGGCAATGATGTACGAATCTCCCGCCACAACCAAGTGCGCATCCTGCGTGCCCAGCCGCACCGTCGGCCGCCCTGCGGAAGCCAGGTGCTGGCCTCGAATATAAAGCTCGCCCCCCGTGATGGCCGCGGGAGGATCCACCGCCGAAATAACAGGCCGCTTGTTAGGCTGCTGCCCGGCAGCCTGTTGTTTGCTCGCCATAGTTTAATAGAATCCGAATTTGCCGCCTATATACAAGATAAGCGCCCCGTAAACTCCGGCGGCAAGATCGTCCGCCACAATGCCGGTACCCTCCGGTAGTTTCTCAAAATTGCGAACCGGCCACGGCTTCCAGATATCGAAAATACGAAACAGAACGAAGCCCGCAAGAAACGCTTTCCAGTTCAGCGCGACTGCGCCCAACAGCGTCAGCCATTGGCCGAGCACCTCATCGACTACGACGCTGCCCGGATCCTTGCGGTGGAACAAGCGGGCCGTCCGGGTTGACGCCCAGATAGCCGGAAGCAAGAGGATGACGATCAGAACGGCGAGGGTGATGCGCCCGCGCCCCGTATAGAAGTGCAGGAGCATCGCGATGATCACGGCGGCGAGAGAACCGGCTGTTCCCGGCCCCCAAGGCCAGTACCCACAGCCAAACCAGGTCGCCAGCAGAAGCGAGAGCCGGTTCACCGCGAGCGGCCTTCAGGCGGCTCCGGCGTATCGTCCCGTTCTTCCAGTTCGTTGGATCTCGCGGGAGCGGAGATCACGTATTTCTCCGCTGCCCAGTTTCCCAGGTCCAGCAGCCGGCACCGGTCGCTGCAGAAGGGCATATTCGGGTCGTCGAATGCGACTTCTTTGCCGCAGATGGGGCAACGGATAGTCGGGGCGGGCATGATCCAGAATCTCGAAGGGCGAGGCATGCCTCGCCCTACCCTTCCAGTATCTCGCCTTGACAGGCGGTTTATCCCTGCTCGATGCGCGAGTACTTGTTCAAAGTGGAAATCAGTCCGGAAGCCGCGGCCGGCGGTTTCTCGTTGCCCGTGATGATTTCTTTGTTGGTGAGGGTCTTGCCGTACAGCTCTTTATTGGTATCCAGATCCTGGCGGAGCGTTGCGCCATTCAACGCAATGCCGGCGAAGGCTCCGCGAGAACGCGAATAGGACAGGATCTTGGCTCGCATCTGCGCATCGGTTTCCGCGCTCGAAGTCCTGCCCACAGGACCCGCGGCCACGCCGGCGCTGCCGCCGAGGGTGAACTTGCTCTGCAAAAGCGAGTTCTTTCCGCTAGCATCCATGATGAGCATCACAACGTCGGTCTCTGACGCGCCGATCTGGAATCCGAAGCTGCCCCCTTCCACGCGAATGGCCGCGGGAGCGCCCCAGCCGGCACTATTCGGGTTATGGCAAAGCATGAAGCCTTTGCCGAACTTTCCACCGAACACAAACGCGGCTTTCTTCACGCCCGGAACAATCACCACGCAATGGGCTTTCGCAATCAGGTCCTGCGGAATACCCTTATCGGGCGCGCTCATGATCTCTTTTAAATCGTTTGCCGATTGTTCCAACCGTTCGGCGGCCGTATCGGCCAGAGCCGTAGCGGCAAACGTACACAGCGCCGCGCCGGTAACTACGGCGATTCTAAAGGCTTTCATTCAGTCAGTCTCCTCTTGAATCTAGATTCGGCCTGGGGCGGTTTCTGTACGTAGTACTTGCTACGCTATAACTGTTGCCGGTGTAGCTCAGGTGGTTAGAGCGACGGTCTCATAATCCGTAGGTCGCAGGTTCAACTCCTGCCGCCGGCACCAGCT
>JAICXK010000135.1 GCA_025980435.1 Bryobacteraceae bacterium | reverse complement strand
GCACCATGCTGCAGGATCAGGACCGGATAACGCTGCTTTGTGTTCCGGTCATAACCCGGCGGAGTGTAAACATAGCAACGCCGCCATGCGCCGGTGGTTTTCGATTTGTACCAGTTCATCCGCACTTGGCCGTGCGGCACGTCCCCGGCCTCGTAGTAGGTAACGCCCTTCTCGGGAATCTCAATCCCGCTGGTTTCCTTGCCGTACCCGAAGTAGGTCCGGCTGCCGGGATCGTTGACCGAAACGCCATCCAGGACGAACCAGTAGTAATGAAATCCGGGCACCGGGTGCGGGATCGTAACGTTCCACACGCCATCGCTATCCCGCTTCATCGGAAACGGTCCTTTGCCCAGACCGTCGCCGCCCGCGACTTCTGCTCCCTTTGCGTTCGGAGCCTTCAGGCTGAACGTGACGCTTTGATCCGCATTCAGATGTGGGCTCGTTGCGCCCGGAACGTTGGATGTGGGCGTTTGTGCCCACGCGCAGGATGCCAGCGCGAGGAGCCCGATGTTGGTCGTCGTTGGTATGAATCGCACGTGATCATTCTATTGAAGGGCTGGGGCTCTCTTCGCCGGGTCCTCACGAGATCCACGCGCACTTTGCGAAGCTGCCCGTCTCCAATTCCCATCCCTGTGTCGTTTTCCTGTAGACGAAAGCGCCACCGCTTCCGCAGAGTCCGCCGCAGATTCTTGCTGTCGCCACAAGCGCCCTCGTATGATCCCGGTTGAATACCGGTATGGAGAGGAACCGGACATACCGCAACCCCGAGTATGGCTTGCATCCGGCCGGCGTACCCTTACCCGAAAATTGGATGCAATCAATCGCTTTTGTCACCTGGCCAGGAGGAATCAATGTGTATGCACGGCCAAAATTAAATTGCCGTTTCCATTCGATGGGGCCGACTAGTTGATCCTTTGCAGCCTCAACCATCTCCTGTTCCTCAGGTGTGGATGGCTTCAGGCAGGTTAAAGAATCCTTAAGTGGCAGAGGACTTGCCGTAATGCCTAACAGTTCGCCAGATCCAGGTCCTGCCTGATAGATAGTCGAATAGAGAGAGTAAACATCGGGAGTCAAAGGGTCCGCGGAAACGGCTTTGTCGTGCGGACTTCCAGGGCCACTGGAGAGAAACATAACTACAAGAATGGTGAAACATAATCCGGGTCGACCCATGCGGCGTGCCTGAGTAAAATCTTTGCACGAACGGAGAATGCTGTCGTTCGTAATGCCCCTTCTAACTTAAAAAGCAACTATTCGCTGCGCAGCGCCGCCATCGGTTCGATGCGGGTTGCCTTGTGCGCGGGAATGCATGCCGCAACTGTTGCCGCCAAGCCCAGGATGGCGGCCACTGCAGTGAAAGTTGCGGGGTCGGTTGGCCGCACGCCGTACAGCATCTTCGCCATCAATTGCGAAAGCAGCAGGGCTCCAGCGAGACCGGCTGCTATACCGGTAAGCGCCTGAAGCATGCCTTGCCGGACGACCATTCGAAGCACCTTGGCGCGGCTTGCGCCCAGCGAAATACGAATTCCGATCTCGCGCGTGCGCCGGGATACTGAATAGCTCATCACGCCATAAATCCCTACCGCCGCCAGTGCGAGCGCAAGGATGGCAAAGATTCCGAGTAACAGCGTCTCAAACCGTGGTTGCGCGGTGGCGTCGGCGACAACCCGGTCCATGGTGAGGACGTCGGAGATCGGCAGATTTCGATCGAATGACCACACCGTGTCTTTCAAAACAGGGGCGAGATTCGCCGGATTATTAGCGGTGCGCGCTACTACGGTTATGTACGCAGTGTGTGACGCGCCATCACCCAGGAAATCGCGATTCTGGAGGGCCGCCAGATAGACCTCCGGGTACGGCTCGGCTGCCCAGTCGAGCTGTTTCGCATCTTTGGCCACACCGATAATCGTCAGCCACGCCGGTGAATCGCTTTTGCCGGTATCGAAGGTTATGCGCTTGCCGACCGGGTCTTCTCCGGGCCAGTATGCTCGCGCGGCCCTCTGATTGATGATCACCACGCCGGGAGCCCGGGCGTCATCGCTGCTGGAGATGGCGCGCCCGCGCAGTACGGGCAGACGCATCGTTTCGAAATATCCCGGCATCACGACGCGGTAAACCGCTGTCGGCGAGTCGCCAGGGCGGGGCTTAGGACGCCCTTCTATATAGAATGAGAATCCCCACATATCGCCCGCCAGGGGCAGATGATTAATCCCGCCCGCCGATTTCACGCCCGGCAACTTTCGGATTTTGTCGAGAAGCTCACGGTAGAGAATCTCGCGCCGGTGCGGTTCGGCCTCCTTCGTCCCTTCGACAGATACCACCATCGAGAGCACGTTGTGCGGATTAAATCCTGGATCGACGGATTGGAGCGCGGAGAAGCTGCGAATCATCAGCCCGGCTCCGATCAAGAGCATGAATGCCAGCGCAAACTCAGAACCGACGAGGAAACCGCGCAACCGGTTACGGCGAAGGCTGCCGCTGTCTCCGCGACCTCCTTCTTTGAGTGCGCCGCTGAGGTTCCCTGCTGTTGCGTGCAGCGCCGGGGCCAGTCCGAACGCTATCGATGTCAACAGAGTTACGCCGAGAAGGAAGAATACAACTCGCGCGTCCACACCCACTGTCTCCACGCGCGGAATATAGGCCGGGGCGAGAGCCGTCAGCACCTTAGTTCCCCAGAGCGCCAGCATGAGACCCGCAAGGGCTCCAGCGCACGACAGTAATAGATTCTCCGTCAGAAACTGGCCGATGAGACGGCTCCGGCCGGCCCCCAGAGCCGTGCGAACCGCTATTTCTTTCTGGCGATCGGATGTGCGCGCCAACAGCATGTGTGCGACGTTGGCGCACGCAATCAGAAGTACGAAGCCGACCGCAGCCAGCAGCATCAACAAGGGTGTTCTGACCTTGCCGACTACGTTCTCTTTCAGAGGCGTAACAATGATTCCCCGATTCGTCCCGGGATATTTCTTCTCCAGGCGTCCTGTAATGGTCGCGATCTCTGCCTGGGCTTGTTCTATGGTGACTCCGCGCTTCAACCGTGCGAAAACCCGCAGGCTGTTGGCTCCCCGGTTGTAAATGCGATCGCCAAATGCATTCGGTACCCACAACTCCGCATGCGTCGCCCAGAAAGGGGCAAACTTGAAGCCGGCCGGCATGACGCCGACGACGGTGAACGCCTGGCCGCTGAGCGTAATCGATTTCCCGAGTATTCCGGCATCGCCGTTGAAGCGCCGCTGCCACAACCGGTAACTCAGTATCGCTTCGTGGTCTGAGCCGATCCGGTCTTCTCCCGGGGCGAATAGCCGGCCGAGCAGCGGCCGGACACCGAGCATCGGCAGCAAGTTCTGGGTCACCTTGAGGCCCAGCACGTGCTCCGGCACATCGCCTCCCGTCAGATTTGCGCTCCAGTAATCCGCGGCGCCCATGGCTTCGAATGAACGGCTCTGGTCGCGCCAATCGATGTAATTGGCGACCGCGACCGGATCTGTGCCGTCGTGCAGAAGTGTGACCAAGCGATCCGCGTCCCGGTACCCTAGCGGGCGCAACAGGACGGCGTTTACGACGCTGAAAATGGCCGTATTCGCGCCGATTCCCAATGCCAGCGTGATCACGGCAACCAGGGTGAAACCCGGATTGCGCAGCAGACTGCGACCGCCATAGCGCAGATCTTTAAATCGGTGCTCGATCCACAAATACGAGCGTTCCTCGCGATGCAGCTCCTTGGCCTGCTCTACGCCTCCGTATGCCCGGCGCGCTGCGAGGTGAGCCTCTTTCGGCGAGAGTCCCCGGACCTCGAAATCTTCTTGCAATAGAGCGATGTGAGACTGGATCTCGCGGTGCAGGTCGCGCTCTGCCTGCGCGCCGCGGAACACGTTCGCAAATCTGGCGAAAAACCGGCGCATGGGTTTACGCTCCTTCGGAGAGCAGCCGATCCACCAGCCCGGACATCCGGCGCCAGCGCAGCGTCTCTTCGGCTAACGCCCTTTCTCCCGACCTGGTGATGGCATAGAACTTCGCGTCGCGGTTGCTCTCCGTCTTGCCCCAGGTCCCCTTGATCCGCCCCTGCTGCTCCAATCGCACCAGCGCGGGGTACAATGTGCCCTGGTTGAGATGCAACAGATCTCCGGAAATCTGTTGGAGCCGGGTTGCGATTGCGTAGGCGTGCTGCGCGCCCATGCTTTGGAGAGTTCGCAGCACGATCAGATCGAGAGTTCCCTGTAATACGCCCATCCGGCCAGGATCTTCACTTGGCATTCTAGTGTACTCCTGGGTCGAGTATGCGCCAGGGTTCACTTGAATGTCAAGTGAGCATGTAACGCGTCTTGATAGCTTTTGGCTCGGCCTACTTCGCTGCCCGTGTGAGGATGGGGCCGAGCACCGCCAGAAACAATACATACGCAGCCGAGAGCGGCCCCAACTGAGGCTCAATCGCCGCGCCTATTCCCGCGATCACGATGGAGAACTCTCCCCGCGGCGTCAGCGCCATGCCGGCTCGCAGCCTGGCCCGTTGATCGCTGCCCGCCCATTTTGCAGCCGAATAACCAGTAGCGATTTTTGTCAATGCGGAAACGATTCCCAGCACAATCGCTACCGGCAAGACACGCGGCAGGCTTCCCGGATCGATTTGTAGCCCAAAAAAGAAAAAGAATATAGCCGCGAACAGATCGCGCAGCGGACCTAGCAACCGGTGCGATTGCTCGGCAATCGGCCCGGAAACCGCGATCCCGACCAGAAACGCTCCTATCGCCGCAGAAACCTGAAATTGCTGCGCCAGGCCGCCCACCAGCAGCACCGCTCCGAAGATGGTTAACAGCGCAATTTCATCGGATTCGTGCGCGATCAGCCGGCTGACCCCTTCGCCGTACCGAAGCGCAATCAGCAGCACCAGGCCAACCACCGCAATCGCAACCGAAACGGATATCGCCATTTGCCGCGGCCCGTCTCCCGTAAGCAGCACCGCGACCACTGGCAGGTAGATCGCCATTGCCAGGTCTTCAATCACCAGCACGGAAAGGATGGAGGGCGTCTCGGGATTTCCGAACCGTTTTAATTCCGCCAGTACCTTCGCAATTACGCCGGACGACGAGATATAGGTAACGCCCCCCAGCAGCACTGCGGCAAGCGGGCTCCATTTTAAAAGCAACCCGGCGATCAGGCCAGGCGGGAAGTTCAGAACAAAATCTGCGATACCGGCCGGCAAACCGGCCCGCAGGCTCTCCTTCAGCTGGTTGCCGGTATATTCGAGGCCCAGCATGAACAACAGCAACAGCACGCCAATTTCGCCGCCGACCTGGATGAACTCTTCGCTTACATCGAGCGGCGCCAGCCCGCCATTGCCAAAGGCCACTCCGGCCAGCAGATACAGCGGAATCGGCGAAAACCCCCATCGGCTCGCGAACCGCGCCAGAATCGCCAGACCAACAATCGCCGCGCCGAGTTCGGTGAAGACAGAAATATTGTGGATTCCGGAAGCCATCCCCTCTCTGCGAGCATATCCCGAGAGTCCCGGAATACAGGCAGATCGCCTTTACTTAGGGCGCGACACAGACGAAGTTTGTGTAGCTGTTAGTATCGCCACTTCCCTTATACTTCGCGATCTGCGGATAAGGACACAATGTGCGGGTCATCTGTGCGCCTTTGGTGGGATTATCCGCGATGTACTTAGTCGCGATAACATCGCCGGGACCGGTATCCTTCTCCACCCAGTTTTCAAGCGCATCAAAGATACCGTGCTTTGAGCCTTCCGCCGTACTGGTCCCTAACTGTCCGAACCAGGTAGCCCCCGGTCCGCCCAGGCAGTGCTGCATGCCCGGAACCATATACAACCGGAGGAAATTGTTGGCCTTCTCCGCGCCCATAGCTGCCGCCACACTCTTGTAATAGGAGATGGTGTTTAACGGCGAAATTGCAGGATCGTTCCAGCCGTGATAGAGAATTAACTTTCCGCCCCGGCTCTCGAAACGGTGCAGGTCCGGATCGGTAGCGTTCAGCGCGTGCGCAGTTTTTTGATCGGCCATCTGTTCCGCTTTATCCACGTTTGCAGTTAAGAGATTCCAGGCGGGCTCTTCAAAGACCATGTAGCGGAAGTAATTCTCCAGAAATCCGCCGTACAGGCTTAGGCCGGGCGCCTGTCCGGTAATCCACAAGCCCCATCCGCCCTGTCCTTCCTCCGCACCCGGCGTGACCCCGGGAAAGAGTTTCGTGCCGCTTTCGGTCGCGCCGCCGGCGTAGAGTTTTTTTAACGACGCAATCTGAGGCGCAGTCAGGCAATTGCGCGACGCGGCGCCTTTGCACAGCAGCTTCGAAGGGTTGAAATTGCAAAGCGGAGGATCGTTGATTACGCCGTCCTTTACTCCGTCGCCAGCATCGCAGGCTGCAAGCGTTGCCGCTGCGATAGCAGGAATCCGGGTTGTGGAAATATAACCGGCCGGATTGCCGTACAGAGTCTTCGTGACGTTGATTCCCGCCGCCAGCATGTGCGTCCAGTAATTGGCGGGCGCGCCGGCCAGGATGCCGTCGAAATCTTCGGGAAAGCGCTGTGCTTCCATTAGCGCTTCCCGGCCTCCGTCAGAGCAGCTATCGAAATAAGAGTGTTGCGGCCCGCGGCCGTAAAAAGCTCGAATGACCGCTTTCGCCTTTTCGGTGGTTTCGTGCAGCCCGCGATAACCGAAGTCGATCACCTTTTCCGGATGTTTGTACGCCCAGGTTGCATCCACGCTGTCGGCCTGATGTCCGGTGTCGGTAGCGGCCGTCGCGTAGCCGCGCGCGAGGTTCCGGCCCATGGCCTGAAAATCAATCTCGCCGGCGAAACCGCCGTTCCCCACGCCCAGGTATTTGCCATTCCAATCCGAAGCAGGCATCCACACTTCGAAATGAATATCAGAGTCGCTGGTTGGCTTGATTACTCCGGCTACCCGGCAAAACGCGGGAATCTTCTCCACCCGATTGCCATACGGCGGGTTGAAGCTGCCCGCGGAAACGGATTCGGCAGTCGAGATGATAGCATCGGGCAGCATCAGGCCGGACAGGCTGTGACAATCTTCAGCGACCGCGGAACCTGCGATCAAAAGCAAAGCGGCAAATAAGGCAAGGGTTCGCATACCAGACGTGAATCATATCAATCCCCGTCTGGTGCGCTAGGTTTTCATTCTTGCCATGAAATACAATCCGGCGAGTGAAAAGAGAATGTCAGGCGACCAGGCCGCCATCATGGCAGGCAATTGATTCAAATCGCCAACCTGTTCGAACAACGTGCCGATCGTCCAATAGGCGATCGCAATGCCGAAGCTAATTCCAACTCCCGTCATCGCCCCGCGGTTTCCCGCGATAAACGCAAACGGAATGCTGAGCACGGCCATGATCAGCGCGAATAATGGAACCGAAAACTTCTTGTAATACTGGACGCGAAGCTGGGTTGTATCCAGACCGCTGGCCTGTAACTCGCGTATGTAGCGCCCCAGCTCTTGGAAATTCATTTCCTTGTATTCCTTCTCTTCCTTTACAAACCAGGAAGGCGGCTCGGTCAATTCCGGGAAGGAGGCGGATGAGCCGTAAAATAGCTTATAGTTATCTCCGATCCGGCTCATTCCGTTCTGGAATATCCAGGCCTGATGTTCCGGATTCCAGCGCGCCCGGTCCGCGGAGATTTGCTGCACAACCTCGAATGTTTTAGGATCGAGCTCGTAGACGTTCACTTTGGACATGGTCTTGGTATGCGTATCCATGAACTGGTAGTTGTAGATCCTTGACCCCTCCCCGTAAACCCACTGCCGGTCTGCCCGTAAGTAAGTTGCAACGGGCTTCTTCTTGATCTGCGCCCGCAGCATCTCCTGCCGCCGGTTCGCGTCGGGAATGTAATAGTGATCGAAAGCGAATAGCAGACCGCTGATCAGCAGGCTCGCCATCAGCACCGGAGCCGCCAGACGATGCACACTTACTCCGGCGGCTTTAAATGCAGTTACTTCGTTGTACTTTGTCAGAATTCCGAAACAGATTAATGAAGCAACCAGCGTCCCTATGGGAGTTAGTTGATAGATCAGACTGGGCGCAAGGTGCCAGAGGTAATCGACCATGGTCGCCATGGAAATGTCGTTCTTAATCATGTCTCCGAGCAGCTCGAAAAACGTGAAGACTTCTATCAGGGCGACGAGCGCCGCGACCAGCACGACGAAGTAAAACAAAAACCCGTTCAGCACATAGCCGTCAATCAGCATGGGCCGGAAGCCGAGCCACCCTAAACGCCGTCCGCGCGGCTGTTGCCCGGAATTCGTCTGCGAGGTTTTAAACCGGTCGCCCAGGCGTTGCGCCCAGGCCTTGAACCAGGTAGCCAGATCCTGATCCCCGGGCTTTTCCAGCCGGAGCAGCAGGAAAATACCAACTGCCGCGAAGATCGCATCGGGAGTCCAGACCGCAACCGGTACCGGCAAGCTTCCTTTCTTGGCAAGTCCGATCAGCGCAATGTAACCCAGGTAGTAAAGAAACGCGAGCAGCACCGTCATGACGAAGGCAGTGGACTTTCCGCCTTTGCGCGAGGAGATGCCCAGCGGAATGCCAACCAGCGCGAGCAATAGGCAGGCAAGCGGCAGGGCGAACCGCTGGTGAAGCTCGATGGC
Source organism: Bryobacteraceae bacterium (assembly GCA_025980435.1). Lineage (GTDB taxonomy): Bacteria > Acidobacteriota > Terriglobia > Bryobacterales > Bryobacteraceae > Bog-105. The sequence goes on along the minus strand of JAICXK010000135.1, from coordinate 4,429 downwards.
CGCCTCCACGTAATCGTCGCGCGAAAGGTCGTGGCGCCGGTACACGCGCTTATACAAAGGCCCGGTATCCATCTCCTGCACGGTCTTATTCACCTGCAGATCTTCCTGCTTCTGGGCCTGAAGAACCTCCACCTGGGTTGGCGCGGCAGTGGTGATCATCTTGCCTTCTTTGTCCCGCTCGCTCGACCGGAAATTCTTCATGTCCAGAATGATCCGGTTGTTGACCGGATCGGCGTGCGGAATCGCCTGCTGCGCGACGATGATCCGCGGGCTGTCGCCGCGGTCCCGGCCTTGCTGCCGGAGTTCGCTTGCAGGAGTCACGTCGGCGATGAAAACCTGATGCCAGGTGATCTGTTTACCGGTGGTCTCGACATTTCCCACGTACAGAACGGTATTCGGAAACTGCTCATCGAAGATACGCGATTCAATCGCTCCGGTAAGTTGTGCCGCGGCGAAGTTGCGCGCTGTCTTCGATTCCAGGTGCAGGGATAGCGGAGTCAGCCAGAGCGATGCCAGCGCGGTGAGAACCAGGGCACAAAATGCGAATAGCAAAACGGGGCGCGCCACGCTGGCACTCGATATCCCGGACGCGCGCATGGCGGTGATCTCGCTGTCGGCGGACATCCGGCTCAATCCGATCAGTATGCCCACCAGCACGCCGAGAGGCAGCGCGAATGGAATCGTGGAGGGCAACGCGTACAGAAAGAGCTTCGCCACCACCGGCGCGGGCGCCGAGACCTTTACGAGAAGCGCCGATAGATGCTCGATCGTCCGCAGAAACAGGACGAAAACAAATAGCAGGGTTCCCAGCATGGCGCTGGCGAATACTTCCTTAAAAATGGCCCTGCTAAGAATGCGCATCGAACTACTGAACAGTTATCGGCGGAGCTGTAACAATCGGAGGCTTGCCCGGCTCATTCTCCGCGCGAGCCAGATCGACGCTATCGAAAAGCAGCGAGGGGCAGATGACCGCTGAAACAGTTGCATCGGAACCGGAATCCGCGCGGTTGAAAGCCGTTCCGTTATTTACATAGTTCAGAACGTAGGGGTGATCGGAAGCGGCGATCACATCGCGCAGGTCCTTGGCGCTGAACTCCTGAAAGCGCAGCCCTCTCACCAGCTCTTCATGACCGTCCGGATAGGCTCTGTACGCCAGCAGCGGCTCGCTCAGCGAGCGCGCGTACCCGCCCTTCTGAATCTGACGCACCATGCTCTGCAGCTCCTCCAGGCCGGCCGTCGAGGGGAAATCGAAACGGCGAATAATGATCCCGAATTTCAAGCCGTTGGCCTTCACTCTCTCCAGCAGCTTTTTCTTTAGTTTGGCTTCGGGTATACCGCCCTCCGCGTGCACGAAAAGATTCCCGAAGGCTGCTTCCTCTGACCCGTACGCCCCCGGCAGGCGCCCATGGCCGTTCGATCGCCTGAACTCGCGTACCGGTTCGCGGCTTAGCACGAATCCCTTCAACGCGCCTTTTTCTACCAGCGAAACACGTTCGGCCGGCACACCTTCATCATCCACCTGGTACGCTCCCGCCAGAATGGTTCCATTAAACTGCTGCGGAGCCGGATCGTCCCAGATACTCAACCAGTCCGGCGCAACCTTAGAGCCCAGCCGCGATGCCCACACGCTTTCGATAACCTGCGGCGGGTTCGATCCGGCCGGCGCAACCGGCTTGCGCCGCAATCGCGAGGCATCCGCCAATACCTGCGCCATCAGTTGCGCCGCGCCCTCTTGCTCGAACAGTACCGGCCCGCTGTAATCGGCGGCAAGCGGCGCTTTCGCCAATGCTTCCGTCTCTTTTGCAACGTCGTCCGCGGTTTTTTCCAGATCGGCCTCGCCCGGAAACTGGGAGGGCTGCAGAACGGCGATAAAGCGGTGATTCCAGACACGGTTCCCATCGGGGGCGACCGCCGTTGCCCGGATCTGAAGTTCGCTCAGATCTTCCGGAATTCGAACCACGGTGCCCTCCGTGTTCGCTACCCGATAGGTTGTCGAGATAAGGCGCACCCGAACATTGGAGGAGAGGAGACTGGGGTGATTCGCAAATCGTCCGGATAGTCCGCGCACGATGTGTTCCCAGCGTTTCTGGTCGAGTTCCAGATTCGCAACCTGCTGAACCATCCGCACCGGTTTCGCTGCCGCGAAATCCGGCACGTTATCGGGATCGGATATTTCGCGAACCGCATTCCGTTTGCGCGTGATTTGATCGGTCGCCAGTTTGTAGACGGCATCGCTGGAAAGCCAGAAAGCGGTGCGCATGGCGTGATAGTCATCATCGACCGGAAACGCGCCAATTCGCGCCATTCCGCTGAACACGGAGTTGGTGTTATCGAACTTGTAATCGCCCACTCGAATCTCGACGCGCGGAGCCCGAACATGGACTTTATTCGATGAGATCAGCCCGCCCAGGCTGGCATCGATGGACACCAGGTCCGCATCACCGATCGAATACTGGACGAAATAGGGCTTATCGAGATTGTTCAGCTGCAGGGTTTTGGATCGGGCAATCTCGTCCAGCATCGCCCGTAATTGCGGATCGTCGCGCATGCTGCTCCCGGCATCCCGCGCCGCCATAACCATGACCGCGCAAAACAGCGCGACCGCACTGGCGGTCCAGATCAGGACCGGGCGCTTCATTCGCCCTCCGGACGCGGCAGTAACGGCGGCCGCTGCTGGGGGTTTTGCTTCCGCTGCGTTTCAACTTCGGAGACAAGTATCGCCGGCGATACCGCCGAAACCGGGATGCTTCCGGATTCGGCTCCGCAGTAGCCGTTGAATACTTCGGAGCGATCGGACGTGGCGAGAATCCTTTGAAAACTCGCCAGCGGCGTGCCCACGATATCGACTCCGCGAATCAGCTCATCGGGCCGGCCGTCCGGATACACGCGGTAAACCACAAGCGGAATCACTTTGAAGGCCTGTGTGCCCAGGCGTCCGGTGGTCGTGAAACCGCTTGAAACGTCGGCGAAGTAAAGTCCGTACGGCTTGCCCTGCCGCTTGATCTCTTCGATTAACTGGGCGCGCAGCGCCTGGTCTGAAACCTGCTTGGACGATTTTACGATCAGGTTCGATTGCCGCGCAACCACCTCGAATCCGGGCTGCCGCCTGCCGTGACCGTTCGAATGAACAAATTCCCCCACCGGCGATCGCGATAGTAAAAAGGTCTTCAGAACACCATCCTCCACAACATGCACGGGCCGCGCTTTCACCCCTTCGTCGTCGTATTCGTAGTGACCGATTAAGTCCGTGCCGTTATATTCGGTTCGAGTCGGATCGAATTCCACGCTGATGAAATCCGGCAGCACTTTTTGCCCGAGCATTTTCGTGAAGGTCTGGTCCTCGGTGATGTCCTTCTGCCGGTGCCCCTCCACGCGATGGCCGAAGATCTCGTGAAAGAATACGGCCGAGGCGCGCCCTGACAGGATGGCAGGGCAAACAATCGGTTCCGCGGGCGGCGCGTGAATCAGGGCGTCTAAATTCGACGCCACCTGCTGCACCCTGGCATCGACCGCGCCGTCAGATGGCAGATGGGCCGGGTCGGACGCCTCGATGGTTGCGAAATCGCTTAGATCCATTCCATCCGGGGCGAGCGTCGCGCCTTGAATTTCTATCCGGAAAAGATTGCTCCCGAGTTGGACCGCGGTTCCTTCGGTATTTACAAACGTCTTGATCTCGCGCTCGCCCCGAAAACTGACTCCGGACGCCAGAATTTTTGGATGTTTCTTGAATTCGGCCGACCACGCCCGCACTTTCTGCGTCCAGGCATCGCCATCATATTTATAGGTTTCGGGTAGCTGCGAATAGGTCGCGGCCGGCTCGCCCGAAAAATCCGCATCGTGGTTCGACTGCTCGGCGAGCAGCTGTTCGTCGGTCTTCAGTTGCAGGAAGCGCCTCGAAGCAAGACGGTACACCCGGTCGGTTTCGGCCCAGACGGCACGGCGGATCTGGTTGGGATTATCGTCGATGCTGAGCGCCGTGAACGAAGTAAACTGCCCGCGCGAACCCTTGTACGGGTGGTAGTTATCAAAGGCGGGCGATCCGATCCGGATGGTGGTATCGAGCCCGCGTACATGCCGGTGGCCCGCGCTCGTCAATGCGCCATTGGATGCGCCGGCCGACGCGCCCTCGACATCGGCAACCGCATAGGCCATGTAATAGGGAACCGGATCGGCCTTCGCCTTCAGGGCCGTGAATTCGCGGGATAACTCGGCTTTTAAAATGTCCACCAGGGACGATGGCGGGGCGGCAAAAATGGAAGCAGCCAGCGCTAAAGACAATAGCGCCAGCCACGAGGCGGCCAGATGGAAACGCAATCTAAAGAATACCGTGGAATAGGCGGTGGGCAGCGAGTGTGCAGGTGGCCCGATCGTTTTACGTCTCCGATTCTTTGCACGAGATACAACTCGATGGTTCCAGTGGCTGCGTATT
>JAICXK010000196.1 GCA_025980435.1 Bryobacteraceae bacterium | reverse complement strand
TCCTGCGGGCTGATCGGCTCCGAAGTTTGTCTTCACCTGGCGCGCCATGGGTTTCGGATCTACGGCGTTGATAACAACGAGCGGGCGGTCTTTTTCGGACCCGAGGGCGACACCAGTTGGTCTCTGAACCGGCTTCGGACCAGCATTCCGAACTACGGGCACCACGATCTCGACATCCGCGATCGCCAGGGCGTTCTGAAACTGGTTGCCGAAATCAAACCGGATGCCATTGTGCATACCGCCGCGCAGCCCTCGCACGACCGGGCAGCCGCGATTCCTTTTGACGACTTCGATACGAACGCGGTCGGCACCTTGAATCTTCTGGAAGCAGCCCGGCGCGCGTGCCCCGAAGCTCCCTTCGTGCATATGTCCACGAACAAGGTGTACGGCGATCTCCCGAATACGATCCGTCTCCGGGAGCTCGAAACGCGTTGGGACTACGACGATCCCGCTTACGAGCACGGCATACCGGAGACGTTCTCCATCGACCAGTCGAAGCACTCGATTTTTGGCGCGTCGAAAGTTGCGGGCGATGTCATGGTTCAGGAGTATGGCCGCTATTTCGGCATGCCCACCTGTTGCCTTCGCGGCGGGTGCCTCACCGGGCCGAATCACTCCGGCGTCGAGCTGCACGGATTCCTGAGTTACCTGGTCCGCTGCAACATCGAGCAGCGCGAATACAAGGTTTTCGGCTACAAGGGCAAGCAGGTTCGCGACAACATCCATTCGGAAGACGTGGCGAACTTCATCGTGGCGTTTTGCGAAAATCCGCGTTCGGCCGAGACGTACAACATCGGAGGCGGGAAGGAGAACTCCTGCTCGATCCTCGAAGCGTTCCGCATGGTGGAAGCGTTCACCGGACAGCCGCAGAAGTACACTTACCTGGATCAGAACCGGATCGGAGACCACATCTGCTATTACAGCGATCTCCGGAAGATGAAGCAGCACTACCCGGGTTGGACGATTACGCGCGGGCTGCAGGATGTGATTCGGGAGATTGTGGACTCGTGGCACACACGGCTGGGCAAGCGGAATGAGGTCAGCGCCGGCGTTCTCGGATGAAGCTCCTCATTACCGGGATCTGCGGTTTTGTTGGCAGCCGTCTCGCCGCGTGCCTCCTGGAGCGAGCACCCGGCCTGGAGGTTACCGGCATCGACAACCTGATCCGGCCCGGCTCGGAAGGGAATCGGAGCGAGCTTCGTTCGAAGGGAATCGGTTTCACGCACGGCGATGTACGGTTCCGGAGCGATGTGGAATCGCTACCCTCCTGCGACTGGGTGATCGATGCCGCTGCGAATCCAAGCGTTCTGGCGGGCGTGGATGGACGGTCCAGCCCCAGGCAGCTCACCGAGCACAATCTTGCAGGAACGCTTAACCTTCTTGAGTACTGCCGCGAACGCAAGGCCGGGCTCATTCTGCTGAGCAGCAGCCGGGTTTACTCGGTAAAAGAGCTTGCCGGACTGCCCATGCGCGAACAAGCGCACGCGTTCGCTCTTGACGACAGCCGCCTCCCGCAAGGCGTCAGTAGCGCCGGAATCACAGAGAGGTTTCCAACCAACCCGCCCGTCTCGTTATACGGAGCGACCAAACTGGCTTCGGAGATTATGGCGATTGAGTACGGCATCACGTTCGGCTTTCCGGTTTGGATCGACCGCTGCGGCGTACTGGCGGGCGCGGGGCAGTTTGGAACCGCCGAACAAGGCATCTTTTCTTACTGGCTACATGCTCACGCGGCGCGTATGCCGCTGCGCTACATCGGATTCGGCGGTTGCGGCCACCAGGTTCGGGACGCGTTTCATCCACAGGACCTCGCGGCGCTGATCGCGATGCAGCTTCAGCGCACTCCGCCGGACGATCCTATTTACAACGTAGGCGGCGGCGCAGAAAACGCGATGTCCCTTGCGCAGTTAACGGCGTGGTGCGATGAGCGATTCGGTCCACATCAGCCACAGCCGGACCCGCGCCCGCGTCCTTTCGACATTCCGTGGCTGATCATGGATTACTCCGGGACCCGGAGCGATTTCGGCTGGAAGCCGGAGCGCGCCCTCGATTCCATACTCGACGAAATTGCGGAACATGTCCGGAGTCATCCCGGGTGGCTGCAGCGCAGCGGAGCCGTATGAAATCTGCCTCGCCGCCGGCGGGAAGGCCTCCGCTACAGTTGCTGAGCGTGGTGATTCCGGCTCGCGACGAAGAAGGCTGCATTGCCTCCACCGTCGAACATTTGCACGTGGAACTCCGGATCCATGGAATTCCTCACGAGATCATTGTGGTGGACGACGGCAGCACCGATTCCACCTGGGACACGCTTCAATCGCTACAAGAGCGGCTGCCGATGGTTCGACCGCTCCAGAATACGGGCCAGCACGGCTTTGGACGCGCCATTATCTGGGGCCTTGACAATATGGCCGGCGACGCCGCTGTCATCATGATGGCGGACGAATCCGACGACTCGCGCGACGTGGTGCGCTACTGGCAATTGCTGAACGAAGGCTGGGATGCCGTGTTCGGCTCGCGCTTCATACGAGGCGGCGGGGTGATCGATTATCCGTGGCTGAAGAGGCGCGTGAACCGGCTGGCCAATTTGTTTATCAGGCTCATGTTCCGGATCCGCCTGAATGACACGACCAACGCCTTCAAGGCGTACCGGCGCACCGTGATTGACGGCTGCAGACCGCTGATGTCTCCTCACTTCAATCTCACGGTGGAACTACCGCTGAAGACCATTGTTAGGGGATACACCTGGACGGTGATTCCCATCACGTGGCGAAATCGCAGAACCGGAACGCCCAAGTTGAAGATGAAGGAGATGGGCAGCCGCTATTTGTTCATTTGCCTGTACGTCTGGCTGGAGAAGTACTTCAGCCGAGGAGATTACAAGCGCGAGGCATGAACTATTTCTCCCGCCTTGCCAGTAGCGTTGAATTCTGCATGGCCTTCAGCGCCGCCTGGACCTGCGGATCATTTTCAGCCTGAACCTGATCGCCCTCCGCGACACCCTGGCCCTGCGTGATGATCTCTTCTCTCAGGCGGTTAGTGATCCAGGAACGCTCATTCATCCATTCACCAACGCCCGGCTGGATCCGCCTGGCGGAGAGGAACACTTTGAAATCGTCGATGATTCCCGGCGTCACCTCGAACGATTCCGGAAGCGGCGAGTGTTTCGTGAGGTACTCGGTTGCGAAGGAGGTAATAGCGCCGCTTGCGTCGAGAACGGTTTCCAGACGCGAAAGGGCCGGCCGAGCCACCACGATGTCCGGCTGGATGCCGCCGCCGCCCGTCACAACACGCCCGCCGTCCGTTTTGTATTTGGGCCGCTGGGTTTGAGGCTTATCGCTGAAGGTTTCCGACAAGGCCGAATCTCGCAGCGGCTTTTGAATGGATCGTCCGCTCGGAGTGTAATAAAAGGCGGTCGTGATTGCCAGACCTGTTCCGCCCGAAAGCGGCATCACGCTTTGCACCAGGCCCTTGCCGTAGCTTGGCAACCCCACGATGACCGCTCTATCGTGATCCTGCAGGGCCCCAGACAGTATTTCGGAAGCGCTGGCCGTCTTTTCGTTGATCAACACCGCCATCGGGAACCGGTATGGCGTTGCCTTCGCGGGGACATTCGCGGCCTCTACTTCGCTGGTCCGCCCGCGTGCCGTCAGTATCCGCTGGCCGGGCTGCAGGAACATCGCGGCGGCGTCCAATGCTGCCTTTACAACGCCGCCGGGGTTGTTGCGCAGGTCAATTACCAGCCCCTTCAACGATTCACCGCCGAGCTTCTGCACGGCATCCCGAATCTGCTTCGCGGTTTGCAGGTCCCAACTGGCAATTCGGATGTAGCCGCAACCCGGTTTCAGCATGAACACGCGGTCGACACTGGGGGAATCGACCAGCTCGGGGGTCAAGGTGAATTGAAGCAGCCGGGGCGAACCCTGGCGGCGGATGTACACCGAAACCTTCTGCTGGCGGGCCTCGGTAAGCAGCTGGATGATCTGCTCGGGCTCGAGCGACCGGATTGCAATGTTGTTCACCGCCAAAAGCTCGTCGCCCGCCTGAATACCCGCCTTGTTCGACGGCGTTCCCGGCAGAGTCTGAAGAAAGATCACCTGGCCGGGCAGAACGGAAACAATGCTCCCGAACCCCTTCTGCTCGGAATCCTCCATCTGCTTTAACTGCTCGAACTGCGATGGATCGAAAAATTGCGTGTGAGGATCGAGCTGCCTCAGCATGGAGGGAATAGCGCCGCCGTAAATCGCCCTCTCAACTGGCGGCGGTTCCGCGGCTTCCGACTGAACCGTGGAGAAGACTTCCGCGAATTTCCGCAGGTAGGGGCTGAGGGCAGGCGCCGGATCGGGTTCGTCCGGCGGGACAAGAACCGGTTTGCTGGTATTGCCGGCCGGCGGCGAAGCAGTTCGCGGTTCCTGGCCTGCCAGCGCGCAAGCCAGCGCCAGGCCGCACAGCAAGGGCTTTCGAATTACTCGGAACATCTGCTCTTCCTACCGGGCGTACTGTGTCTGCCGGCGCGCCTCCGCGCGTTTCAGCGCAAGATCGATGAGCGCCTCCAGCAACTTGGGGTACGGCACGCCCGAATATTCCCACATTTTGGGATACCCACTGATAGACGTAAAGCCGGGAATGGTGTTGATCTCGTTTACGAAGAATTGTCCCGTTGCGCCGTCCATCAGGAAATCCACGCGCGCCATTCCGTCGCAATTCACCGCCCGGAAGCATGCGACCGCCAGCCTTTGGATCTCGGCGGTTTGTGGCTCAGTCAAGTTTGCAGGGATCTCGACGCGCGCCTTGTTCAGCAGGTACTTGTCTTCGTAGGTATAAAAATCTTGTGAGGGAATGATTTCGCATGGAACGGACGCGCGCGGCTCGGGGCCGCCGAGAATGCCGCATTCGAACTCGCGCCCCGCAATACCGCGCTCAACAATGATGGAGCTATCGAACAGCGCCGCGGTGCGGAGCGCCCCTGCCAATTCTTTATCGTCCTTTGCCTTGCTAATGCCGACCGACGAGCCCAGATTGGCCGGCTTCACGAACACCGGATAGCCAAAAGGAAGCGGCCCTGTTCCGTTGCCGATTTGATGGCGCGATAAGACCACGTACTCCACAACTGGAAGCCCCGCCTGCCGGCAGAGGCGCTTTGTCATGGGCTTGTCCATGGAAACGGCAGAGGCCAGGACGCCTCCGCCGACATAGGGCAGTTCCGCCATTTCGAGTAAGCCCTGAACGGTTCCGTCCTCACCGAAAGTACCGTGCAGCACCGGGAAGACGACATCGATTCCAGGATTCGCGCCGGGCTCAGGGGAAAGCGGCGCCGGATTCCATTTGCCATCCTTCCCGATCAGGATGTCTGAAACAGCGTAACGCGCGGGATCGAGCGCGCGCCGGATGGATTCGGCGGAGCGGAGGGATATTTCGTGCTCTCCGGAACGCCCGCCGTAGAGCAGCGTGACGCGGATTTTCTCTGATTTGCTGGGCAATCTCCATTGTCTCTGATGCCGGAGCCGTCCATGGGAGTACGAGTACTCTGAGGACAATCTCTGCGCGTCGATACCAGATCAAAGCGAGTACACTACAGCAACAGGGAGTCTCGCGGATGCGCATATCGCTTGCGGCGCTAGGGGTCGGGTGGTGTGTTTGCGGCCGTGCACAAGTTGTTGTAAATGAAGCGGGCATTCATGCGCATCTGGTGAACAGCAAGACGGTTGTGACGCTCGCTTTAACCAGCCAGCGTAAACAGCCGGTGCGAGCCCTGATCGAACTCCAATGGCTCGGCCTGGCAAGCGAGCGGGACGAAGTCGAGAGGGCCAGAGTGACGCTGCCGCCCGGCCAATCGTCCATTGAGACCCCGATGCCTCTTTCGACAAAGATCGCCGATCCTTTGCTCGAACGCCTCCGTTATCAGATCGACCCTGCAGGAAGAGGTCTGGCGGAATTTGTGCCCGTAAAGGGGATCGTCAGCTTCGCCAATATCGCGGATTATGCTTTTTCGCTCCGGGTCATTGCTCCGAGTATTGTGCAACCCGGGAAAGAGTATGAGTTGCGGGTTCTCGCCGTTCATCCGGTAACGGGCCAACTGGTTGCCGGGGTCCATGTTGCGTATGGCAGGAGCGGGGCCATTTCCGGCAAAGATGGGGTCACCGTTTTACCGGTCGCTTCCGATTTGGCTGAAAACAATCCGAACTACGTAACGGCCCAAATAGGCGACCTTTCACGAAGGCAAGGCGCCCCGGAAATTACCGCCGCCCGAGGAGAGGTGCGGATTCAATGCGACAAGCCGATCTATCAGCCGGGTCAGACCATGCACGTCCGAATTCTGGCATTGGCTCCCGACGGCAAAGCCGAAGCTGGCGCAGAACATTCCATCAAAATATTCAACGAGAGCGAAGACGTGGAAGATGCAGCGATGCTGACCACGTCGCGCTTTGGAATTGCTGCCACAGATTGGGAGATTCCTACGAATGCAAAGCCGGGCGAGTACAGAATTCAAGTCGACGATGAAGGCGAGGATGGCGAGCTTCCCGCAACCCGGACCGTCAACATTCGCCGTTACGAACTGCCGTCCTTTCGTGTGAGCGTCCATCTGGACCGCACGTACTATTTGCCTCATCAGACGGCCGCTATTGAAGTTGGGGGCGAATATCTTTTCGGCAAGCCGGTTAGTACGGGAAAGGTACAGATCACCGAGGGCGACGAAGGACTCCATATCGGCCAGGGCGAGTTGAATGCCGACGGACGGTTCCGGACAACGCTGGAGCTGAATGAGCCGAAATTTGGAGATGCGAAATTTATCGACCGGCACTTTACGGCATTTATTACGGACTCGTCAACGAACCGAACGGAGCAGCACAAATTTGATGTCCGGATATCCTGTGAACCGTTGCACATTTACATTGCCAAGGAAGAGAGTACGCGAAACGGGCAACGGCTCTGGATCACAACGTATTCGCCCGATGGCGCGCCGGCTCGCAGCGACGTTACGGTATTAGGCGGCACCCGCGTCCTGGCCGAGGGAAGAACCAGCCGCTTTGGCCTTGTAAGGCTCGACCTGCCACAGGGCAACGGAGACTTCCTGGTGCGTGCCGTCACACACGATGGGCGCCAGGCTGAGGAACGGCTGGCCTATCAGAACGCAGAGAGCAGAATCTGGCTCGAAACGGACCGGACGCTTTACCGACAGGGCGAAACGGTCCACTGCAGAGTTTCTGCCGCAGAGAAAAATGCGGCCGCCCTTCTTTTGGCGTGGAATCCGCACGGGCAGGTTCTGTTCTCGCAAGATATCCACTTCAAAGATGGAGCTGCCGTGGTCAACATTCCATTTGATCCGAAATTCGGGAAGGAAGTGGCGATCGGTGTTGTATCCGGAGCCCTGGGCCCCGCCGCTTCGCGAACGGTTGTGTTTCCCAGCGCCGGGGAGCTCGGCATACAAGTGGTTCCCGTTAAGGCTGAATACCGCCCGGGCGAGATGGCAAGAATTGAATTGCGCGCATCGACGAAAGCCGCTCTCGGCATTGCAATCGTCGATCAGAGCGTGCTTGAGCGTGCATCGACCGACGCTGCGTTTGGACCGCGGCCCTGGTTCGATTACGAAATGGATCAACGGAACAGTGTGGGTGGAATTCGATATGCGGATCTGCTCAATCTGAACCCGGCGAAGATCGATGATGACCTGCAGCAAGTGGCCGAGGTGCTGGTCGAAAGTCCAGTGCTGCAGGAGTCCTTGGACCAGTCGCTCCAAAATCGGGAGAACGCCTATATGGGTGTTGCTCAACGAGAGATCCAGCCACTAAAGAACGCCCTCGATGAGCACTACTTGCGCACTCTAGCCTATCCTCGCGATGAGAACTCTTACCTGGAGATCGCGGGTGGAGTGCCAGGGACTCTGCTCGATCCTTGGATGGATTCCTATTTCCCCAGGTTCTCGACGGAAGGTCCGAACGACGTATTGCGGATCTGCACGGCGGGACCCGACAAGCAAATCGGCACGGAGGATGATTTCTGTGCGTTAGAGATCCAGCGGAGGTGGTTCGCCCGCTTCGAATCGATAATGCGCGATGCGCTAGTCCGGGTTCAGGATTATCCGGCAACGACCGATGAATTCATGAGCCTCCTCGACCGCGCAGGGCTCCGGTTCAATCGTTTGAAAGATCCGTGGGAAATGCCCGTGCGATGCAGCATCGTGTATGAGCGCGACCGCCGGGCGATTCGCATCCAGAGCGGGGCCCGACCGCCAATGGGGAACTGCCGACGATTTTACGATCGTGGAGTTTAGGGGTCCTTACTTTGCAGCGGCCGGGGCGAAGATCGAGCGGGCATTGCAGCGCGCGAAGCAGTTTCCCCGCACAAAAGGCGGTTTTCACGACGCGCTGGCTGCCGCAGGGATCAAGTTTGACGAATTCCGCGACCCATGGGGCCACCCTTACTATGCCGATTTCCACTCTGAAGAATCCTACTATGACCGCCCTCAAATCTACACGTATGAAGAATACCGGGGCCTTAGGGAGTCTCGTAAAAGATTGATTCCGTCGAAACGGACCTTCCTGGTTGTGAATGTCAAAAGCGCCGGGCAGGACGGGATCCCCGATACGTATGATGACTTCGCCCTCGTGAGCTTCTTCCGAGCAATCGAAACATCGTCGAAACCGGAGCAAGAGACGCCGTCCGCCCGCTCCAGGCTCAGTCCGGCAGGAACCGGGAGCATTACAGGTGTTCTTATCGATCCATCCGGAGCGTCCATTCCTAACGTCCTTGTAACCCTGAACGGTTCTTACAGCACGCGCACGAACAGCTCCGGCAAATACACATTCGGCGGAATGCCGGGAGGATATTTTCGCCTGACATTTCAATCGCCGGGATTCCAGACCGGAGTGCTCGATCTGGTTCCCGTAGAACCGGATCACGTGACCAAGGCCGACTTCGTGCTGCAGATCGGCTCCGTGACGGAAAGCGTCGAAGTGAGGGCCGCTCCGAATACAGTCGCCACGTCGAACGCCGAACTCGCCGCCTCCGGAAACAGATCCATTGCCACACCGCGCGTTCGTGAGTATTTTCCGGAGACACTGTACTGGAATCCCGAGCTCATTACAGACGCTTCAGGCCGCGCGGCGGTGCCGGTCAAACTAGCCGATACGATCACGACGTGGCACATAGCAGTCATCGCGTCATCGGAGGACGGGCGGATCACCGAGACGTCCGCGGACCTGCGCGCATTTCAACCGTTTCAGGTAGACCTGGACGTCCCGCCGGTGTTGACGGTGGGCGATCAGATTACGCTC